>DBKQ01000064.1 GCA_002298545.1 Prevotella sp. UBA746 | reverse complement strand
TGTTAAACCCTGATTTGGTGATATGTCATTTAGACGCAAAGGCATCAATGCAGATTGACCTCACGATCAACAAAGGTCGTGGCTATGTTCCATCAGACGAGAACCGTGAGTTCTGCACCGATGTTAACGTAATTCCAATCGATTCTATTTACACCCCAATCCGTAACGTGAAATACGCTGTTGAGCCGTATCGTGTTGAGCAGAAGACCGACTACGACAAGCTCATCCTCGAAGTCACTACGGATGGTTCCATTCACCCGAAAGATGCGCTGAAAGAGGCTGCCAAGATTCTGATTTATCACTTCATGCTGTTCTCTGACGAGAAGATTACTCTTGAGAACAACGATGTAGAGACAAACCAGGAGTTTGACGAGGAGATTCTTCACATGCGCCAGTTGCTGAAGACCCGTTTGGTTGACATGAACCTCAGCGTTCGTGCACTGAACTGCTTGAAGGCTGCCGACGTGGAGACACTTGGCGACTTGGTACAGTATAACAAGACTGACCTCCTGAAGTTCCGCAACTTCGGTAAGAAATCGCTCTCAGAGCTTGATGATTTGCTCGAGAGTCTGAATCTGTCGTTTGGAACCGACATTTCTAAGTATAAATTAGATAAGGAATAAAGTTCCCTTGGCATGAGGAGAGCAGAAAATGTTCTCCCTCGTGCTTTGGTAAGAACCCTTAAAAAAACAAAGAACAAAAAATGAGACATAATAAAAAATTCAACCATCTGGGCCGTACTGCAGACCACCGCAAGGCTATGCTCGCAAACATGGCAATTTCGCTGATCATGCACAAAAGAATCACTACGACCCTCGCAAAGGCTAAGGCCTTGAAGAAGTATGTAGAGCCACTGATTACTCGCTCTAAGAGCGATACAACAACTTCACGTCGTGTAGTTTTCCGTTATCTGCAGAACAAGTATGCTGTAACAGAGTTGTTCAAGGAGATTTCAGTAAAGGTTGGCGACCGTCCAGGCGGATACACACGTATCATCAAACTCGGCATCCGTAAGGGTGACGCAGCAGAGATGGCATTCATCGAGCTGGTAGACTTTGATGAGAACATGGCCAAGACTCCTAAGGCAGCTGCTAAGAAGACTCGCCGTAGCCGCAAGGCTGCTCCTAAGGCAGAGGCTCCTGCAACAGAAGCTCCTGCAGCTGAGGAGACAAAGGCAGAGGAAGCTCCTAAGGCTGAATAATTCTCTGAATATATCTCATAGGATAAGCCCGACCGTAAGGTCGGGCTTTTTTCGTGGTATTTGCCGAGATATTTTATCTGCCGATTTATCTTTTATATCGGATAAAAGTATCAAAACTTTCTGTTTTATCTTTTATATCGAATGAAAATCTTATTTTTGCGGAAAGTTTTCGATATAAAAGAAATATCCAAAGTATGTAATTTCCATGACTCCCCTTGTGGAGAGAAATGACGATAACGGGATAACGCATCTTGGACTGAGAAATTTCCTGATGAACGGGTTATGAAAGAAACTTTTTTCGTTCAATTTACCCTCACACCCTCACCCTTCGGTATAACGTGTTGACAGTCAGAGGGTAAAGGTGTGAGGGTAAGTGTGAGGGTAGAGGGCTATGCCCTCACCACGAAGTATTCCGTGCCACGGCGACTCTTCCGACGTATCATTTCTGGAATGGCACTCAGACACCTGCCGAACATTCCCAAACTGTTGATGTTGAAAATACTGCCGTAGACAGACTTCATCTCGATGAAAATCTCGCTCGTCGTCATATAGCGCCCTTCTTCCGTTTCGACGGCTGGACGGAAAACGTTCCAGAAGCATTGCTCCATAGGCGATTTCGCCTCAAACCGACGGTTGTTCTCCATTATCAGCCGTGTCTCCTCCTGATTGAAATATCCCCGTTCCCCACTGTCGAGAGCCGCAAGCGCCTGGGCATAAAGCTGCCGGTAGTCGATAGACTGTGTGGTGTCGATAGGTTCCGTAATCTCCACAGGGATAAAGCGGCGGTTGCCAGTTGGGTCCGACAGCGGTTCGGCAATGTTGCTCGTGGCGATAAACGAGGCGCGGCGCGGCATCTCCTCCATCACCTTGCCGTAAGGACGTTTCACCTTCACCGTGGGCAACTGTAACATATTCTTCACGAAGCCCTCCTGCAGCTTCGGCGAAATCTGGTTAAACTCGTCGAGGTTCACGAGCAGGAATTGCGACATCGCCTGTAGCACTTGCCGCTTTTCCGAGACGACAAGGCTGTCGCAGTATCCCCAGTTGAGTTCCGGCGGAAGCAGTCGGCGACAGAAGGTGCTCTTTCTGAATCCCTGTTTAGAGATAAGCAGCGGCACGGTACTGTTGCCGTAAAGCTTCGTAGCCGGCGTATCAGTCCATTGCTCCACCATGCCGAGAAACCAGCGGTAGAACCAGTCAGCCCAGTGTGGATTGTTGCATTTCACGGTGTTTGCGAGCATCCGAATACGGTCTTTGCCGTCCCACGTGCCGCGGCATCCGTCGAGAAAAGCCTTCAGCGGGTCATGACTGGCGAGCATGTCAGACTCAAGGAAATACCTCACGTCGTTGAACGTCGCTCCGTATCCGCCAAGCTCCACCTCCAGTGCCATCCGCTTCATAACCCTCTGGTTGAGAGGCAGAAACTTTTCCTCGCCGCCATCCTTCAACCGGTATTCGGTGACTCCCGTCACACTGTTGAATCTAAACAGATACCTCCTTTTCAGGAAATCCATCATTCCGTTCACGGCATCCATCCTTGCGTTGCCCCTGTTGCTCGTTCCGTTTCCTTTCTCCGGCATTTCATTAACAGACTGCCGCTTGTCCATAATCTTGAGCCATTTTTCCACCTGACTTGCCGATACCTTCAAGTCCTTCATTTTATTTCTTCTGATATTCTTCGTTTTCATTGTAGTATAATTTTAAAATATTCAATTTTCGAATTTATAATCTTCCCCTCCCCCGCCGGGGGCGGAGCAGTTACCATTGATTGCTATAATGCTTGCATACGCTTTTCGGCCTTAATCATTGCTGTAATGCGAAAACGCCCAAACGTCGGGAGTATTCGGTACTTGCACCTTTGGTGCAGAAATGCAGCACCAAAAGTGCCACTACCATGCGTCGTTATTATTGTTCCCAAATAGGTCAGCTAATGGCATAAGTCTCAATATAATGTTCAAACTTCACATCCTCGTATCCGTATATTCGGAACACCTCCCTAACCATCTCCTGCTTCTCCGCCGAGAGCAGTCTCTCGCCGCTGTTATAGCGATAGTATCCCCTTTTGTTGCCGAGGATGTCATATAAATCCTTTCTGATCATGCGTGCATCATAGTATGCCACATTCTCATACAGCCTGCCCAGTCCCCATGCCTTCCTCTCGATACGCTTCTCGATGTAGTAGATACATTCGTCGTTAGTGTTGTTCTGCGGAAAAATCGCTTTCCCTAATTTCCTGTTGCCTGTAAAATTCTGGGCGGCAAAGTATCTGAAGCACTTATCCTTCATCCTGCAATTGGCGTTGAAACAGAACAGCCAGTATTTTGTCAGCCTTGGAGCCATTATCGCCTTCCCTTCAATCATAATTTCCTTCTCATTCATGATAATTAGAATTAAAAATTTAAAACAATATTCTTGTCGTCGGCACCCGTCGCCGTTTCGACTTTTATACCGCGAAAGTATGTCTTTCCCCAAAAACGATGAGTGGTTGTTTACGGTTACTGATGATTATTAGTGATTAATTACGATTATAGTCATTTATATTTACAATATCCCCATACTTTCAGCTAATATGAGAGCCGAGAGGCTACCCTCACCATCCCTCACCATCCCTCACACTATCCCTCACCATCTGAAACGCCGATAAACAGGGCGTTTCGGACCGTTGTGTGAGGGTGTGAGGGTAAAACGCCCGAAAAACATTTTTTTATTTTATCAGCAGCTCGTCAACCTATTTAAAGTTCATCCGGCATTGAAGTGATAGTATTTATTATAACTCCATATTCCTGATGATTCTATTTAAGCCGCTGATTTGGAAAATAGGTAATAAAAATACAGTGTAACAAATAGGTAAAGACTTTGCGTATTTGCAGCGCACTGCAAATTTTATGGAATTATGATAGAACGAAGGAAATACATGTCGCTCCTTGAGAAATGGAAAGACAGGAAGATAATAAAAGTTGTAACGGGCATACGCCGTTGCGGCAAGTCGTCGCTGTTCAGAATGTTCAGAGACAAACTACTCCTGTCGGGAGTAGACGAAAGCTGCGTTCCCTTCCCGACAGTTTCCCGAAATTCCTGCTCACGCTCGACAACGACCCCGTATCATTCCACGACGGCATAAAACAACAGTATGTGCTCGACTGGCTGTGTGGGGAATAGTCAAATTGTCTATATATAAATATGTGTGTAAAACTTTTTTATGCATATATTAAAAAAATATTTGCATAAAGTTGTGTGTTTGCTTAAAACTTGTTACTTTTGTCTTCGGGAACGTTTAATAAATTAACAAAAGCAACATGGTTATGAGGAAAACTTTACTATTTGCTATCATGTCGGTATTGGGATTATTCCTCCCTAAAGACATCCTTGCAACTCAAGTCAATCGTGTTATGAAGGCGGAAGCAAGTACACCGCCTTCATTCTATGCTGTAACCGCCACACCAACGGTGGGAATCAGCAAGTTTACGGCAGATGGAGACCCGCTGACACTCAGCGAGGTGTTCTCCGACAACGACTACGGCTATATCACCGAGAGAGTGTATGGCGTATACGGCGACGGAAAACTCTTCTTCTATCAGCCACGTATCAACAACAATTCGGAGCTGTGGAAACTCCGTTTCGTAACCTACAAGTTCGACGGCGAGAACTGGTCCTACGATACCAACGTAGAACTAACGCCGAGCTACAACAACTATCCTCATTTCATGAGCTACGATCCGCAGACAAAGACTCTCTACGGCTTCCGTAATGGAATGAGTGGTTGCGAGGAGTATACCATAGACCAAACCACGGGCGCCATGACACTCGCAAAGACCTTCGGCACATACTTCAATATGATTGTAACCGATGCCTATGGAGAGTCGTATGCCACCGACTGGGACGGTAATTTCTACACCGTAGACCTCGCATCTGGTGAATACAAACTCGTGGGCAGTACCGGCATATCAAGCGACGATGCCCTCGTCGGTATCGTTGACCCTACAACAAACAGGATATACCAGAATCTCTCGAAATACGGTAGCTACACGCTATATGAGATAGACAAGACAACGGGCGTTGCAACAAAAGTCGGAGCATATCCGAGCGGAACAAACGTAAGGGGACTCGCTCCCGTAGCTTCTACACCACAGGGCGGTGGCGACGAAGCGGCTACTTTCAAATTATACGGCATGCAGTATGAACCGACACAGGGAATCGTTTCGTTCGACCCTGCAGCTCCTGCAACGACACAGACCGAATTTGAAGACGGACAGACTGGAGTGCAGTATTTCCGTAGCGGATCGGTATCAGCCTTCGACGGAACAAACGCATACGTATATACCCCGAAGACAAACTCAAACGGAGAACTCACTTCCCTTAAATTTACCGTTTATGCAAAGAATGGTTCTTCGTGGACTATGACAAAAGAAGTTGCTCTCTCTCCGCAGTATACCAACTACCCTAACCGTATGGCATACGACCCGGCAACAGGACAGCTCTACGGCTACCGCAATGGAATGCCGACAAACTTCTATACTATCAACAAGGAAACGGGAGCCATGACTCTCGTGGCAGGAATCAACAACGGATTCTTCGCTTCGCTCGCAATAGACAGAAACGGCGACTTCTATGCCTTCGATTACGACTGTCAGCTGAATAAGCTCGACATTCAGGGAGGAACATTTACGACAATAGGGTCCACAGGACAGGCTTTCGGTGATATGCAGCCTACTTACATCGATGCCCAGACGAATACGATGTACTGGATTTCGACTACCACAAAACAGTCTAAGCTATATACCGTAGACCTTACCACCGGCAAGGCGACTGCCGTTGGCGACATGCCGGAGGGAGCAAAATACTTCGGACTGTTCGGAGCAGGCAGTGCTGTAAGCGGCGACAAGCAAGCACCAGACGTTTGTCAGGACCTCACGGCAACATACGCCACAGCAGGTTCTCTAACCGTAACGGCAACCGCTACCGCACCTACACTCGCCTTCGACAAGCAGACGACACTTACGGGCAAGGTAACTCTGAAATTCTATGCCGACGAGCAGACAGAGCCGTTTAAGACAGTAGAAAATGTTGCTGCCGGCGACAAGGCTTCTGCTGATTATACCTTTGCCGAGACTGGAAAACATAAGGTAAAGGTTGTGGCTGCCAACGATAATGGCGACGGACCGGCAAAGACCATTTCTACATTCGCCGGCTTCGACAAGCCAAAGGCTCCGGCAAATATCACTCTCGCCATCTCAGCCGACGGCAAATACTCCCTTTCATGGGAAGCTCCGGCAGAGGGCGTGAACGGAGGTGCCGTTGATGCCGCAAACATCAAGTATGTCGTAACGCAATATCCTCTTGCCACAGCAGCAGGCGAGACAGCAGCAACTTCATTCTCCGGAACAATCACCGGAACTTCTTTCGCCGACTACTATTTCGGCGTAAAGGCTGTTTGCGGCGATGTAGTGGGCGAGGAGGGACTCTCCAACCATGTAACATTCGGCGACTATGCCGAAGTGCCATACTACGACGACTTCAGCGATGCTGCCACACACGGCACCTATACTATCGTGAACACCAACAACGATGCCACATGGCAGATCGCAAAAGCTACTAACGGCAACTATGCTGCCATCTACGACGGCAGTCAGTGTTCTGCCGCTGCCGACGACTATCTCGTTCTTCCGCCGATGGATATACGCAAGGGCGTGACATATTCCGTGACGTTCAACGTGGCAAGTGCCTTCAATCAAGACTACGGCAACAATATCGACCTCGTTCTACTGAAGAGCACAACCAACGTTACTGACGGAAAGGTGAAGATAGGTTCGTTTGAGAATATTCCAGACTATACGAATGAAATTTCACAAAAGACATTCGAGTATACGGCAACCGAAGACGGTACGGCATACTTCGCATTCTACTGCCGCAGTGCAGCAAAGCGCAAGGTTACTCTCTATGATATCCAGGTTCTTGGCAGTGGCTTCGCTAATGCCCCGGCAAAGGTGAGCGATCTGAAGGCTGTTTCGGCAGAACGCGGAGAGCACAAGGTTACGGTATCGTTCAAGGCTCCTGTTGCCGACATCCAGGGCAATGCCCTGACAACAGTAAGTCATATAAAGGTATATCGCGACGGAGCTAAGGCTGCCATAAAGACATTTGCCAATGTCGCAGCCGGCGAGACTTGCTCGTTTGACGATAATGACGTAGCTGCCGGTAACCACACTTACAGTGTAATAGCTGTGACAAAAGACGGATCGAGTGCTGCCGCCATGGCAAAGGCGTTCGTAGGACAGGGCATTCCAGCTACTCCTACAAACTTCACCGTTACTGAAGAGGAAAACGACTTCCTGCTCTCATGGATAGCTCCTACTACTTCTACCGACGGCAATTATATCGACTTCGACAAACTGACATACGCCGTATACTATCAGTACGGACTGATGGAGAACCCGTCGCTGCTCAACGGCGAGGTATCGGGCAACGAACTAAGAGTGCCGAAGGATATGTTCGACTATTATGCAAGTGCTCACCAGATACTCATCTCGTTCATGATTATGGCGCAGACCGAAAATGGATACAGCGACGTTCAGGCTACCGATATCATTTACGGACCAGACTATCAGTTGCCATTCAAAGAATCGTTTGCCGACGGATATGCCATGACTGAGCCTTGGGGTATCCTAAATGTAACACAGCAGTATGTTAGCAGCTGGTATATGATTGCCGACACCAATTCCGGCAAGCCGATGAGCGTGAACTCTGTAGACAGTGACGGTGGTATGGCGATGTTCTATCAGAAGAGTCTCGACGGATATGAGGCACGTCTGCTCACACCGCGTATCGCTACCGGCGACAACAATAATCCTGTGCTCTCGTTCTATGTATACCACTACAACACTGCCGATGCTGCCAACAGCACTATACAGGTAGAACTGCAATACGACAGCGACGACTATGAGTCTGTCGGCGACCCTATCACCATTTACGGCGAGAACGGATGGCAGCAGCACAAAATCAACCTCTCTGCTGCCCAGAGCAAGCAATATAGAGTAGTGCTCCGTGCCAAGGCAAACAAGTCGCAGCCTATCTTCATCGACGACATTGAGGTGAATAACGACGAGACATCTTCAATACAGTCTCTCAGTACTGCTGCCGGTACAGTACTTCCGTTGAATGGCGGTCTTGCCATCAGCAATGGTTCTCAATACGATATCTATACCCCGTCTGGTGCCCTTGTTTCCGGTGGTATCGCCAACGGCAAGAAAATTTCTCTTGCCCCAGGCATGTATATCGTAAAGGTAGGTGGAAAGACGATGAAACAGGTCGTGAAATAATAGGAAGAATTATAATCTGAACTAATAAAAGAAGGCTGCCCACAGTGTTTCGTAAAGAACATTGTGGGCAGCTTTTGTGTGTATAGAAGTGCTATAATATAGAAGCGCAATTTCGTATTTGCATTTTCAAAAGCGCATGTTCTGCAATAAAACATGCAGCATGTTTTGTATTGCCTTCGATTTGCACTATCTTTGCATAAGATAGGCGGCATCTCAGCAAAACATTCAAATAAATTTG
>DBKQ01000008.1:9413-10995 GCA_002298545.1 Prevotella sp. UBA746 | reverse complement strand
TCTCGCTTAATCGGATTTTTCCAGGGGCGGAGCAGTTACCTTTAAAATTCATAAACTTGCATATTTGTCATTACTATATCTGTATCATTATTAAATTTACCAGTAAATATCTCAGCTTTTAGCAGAAAGGGTAATCGCTCCGCCCCTGGAAAGGGGAGGCGGGGGAGGGGAAGAAATAAATCAACTTCTGTATATTATTTTTTACAAAGATAATACATTCTTTTCTAATCTTACGCTTATTGTTTCCATAATTTCCATACATACTTCTTGATTTTCATTTTTTAAACTACCTTTGCATTAAATTAAAAAAAAATGGAAAAGAAAATACCGTCACTGAGCAGCAACCAATATGCTGTTCCATTTGTACTCATCACCTCACTCTTCTTCATGTGGGGATTTGCAAGGGCAATACTCGACGTGCTCAACAAGCACTTCCAGACTGAACTGAACATTTCTATCACGCAGTCGGCTCTCATTCAAGTTACCACATACATTGGATATTTCCTAATGGCGATTCCTGCCGGACTGTTTATCAACCGCATGGGATACCGCCGCGGCGTGGTCTGCGGACTCGCTCTGTTCGGCATCGGAGCTCTCGCCTTTATCCCCTGTGCGGCGGCCGGCACTTTCTACGCCTATCTGCTGGCACTGTTTGTCATTGGCTGCGGACTGGTCTTTCTCGAGACTTCGGCAAACCCTTACGTTACGGAGCTCGGACCGAAGGAGACGGCAACGGCACGACTGAACTTCTCGCAGTCGTTCAACGGCGTGGGGTCAATGTTCGCCACTCTCGTAGTGGGAAGTTTCCTGCTGCAGGACGACAGCGACGGAACGGGCGGCAACGCCGTGGTGCCGTATGCAATAATGGGTGCCGTGGTACTGATGATTGCAGTGGTTTTCTCGCGCATAAAACTGCCGGAGATTAAGCATGCCGACGATGCTGCGGCTCACGAGGGAGGCGACAATCTGAAGCGGCTGTTTGCCAACAGGCATTTCCTGTTCGGACTGGCGGCGCTGCTGGCTTACGAAGTGGCTGAAATATCCATCAACTCCTATTTCATCAACTACATCACGGGCGAGGAATGGATGAAACCGGCTACGGCATCAACGATTCTTACCATCGGACTGGGTATCTTCATGCTTTCGCGCTTTGTGGGCTCTGCCGTGATGAGCAATATGGCGGCAGAGAAATACTTGCTCGTATGTGCCGTGGGCACGGTGGCGTCGATAACTACTATTCTTGCCGGACTGGGACCGTCGGTTTCCATCACAGCCCTCCTGTGCAACTATTTCTTCGAGGCGATAATGTTCCCAACAATCTTCGCCCTGACGCTGCGCAACCTTGGAGCCCTGACAAAAAGCGGTTCGTCGATTCTCATGATGACTCCCGTGGGCGGCTGCGCCTTCCTCGCCATGGGCTTAATAGCCGACGGCACTGACAACTTCACCCTACCCTTCCTCATTCCGCTTGCCGGATTCATCGTGGTGCTCGCCTTTGCATGGCGACAGACAAGGCAAAGAAAGGGATAAGAGTATGCCGTCCGCGGAGAGAAACGGCCAGACGCAGGTGTTGTAACTACCG
>DBKQ01000008.1:0-9380 GCA_002298545.1 Prevotella sp. UBA746 | reverse complement strand
AACGGTAGTTACAACACCTGCTTTGCGACCTTTCGCTCCCGACAGGGGGATGAAACAGTACTGATGAGACATGGACTTTTCTTCCCCTCCCCCGCCTCCCCCTCCGGGGGCGGAGCAGTTTCTCCATAACGGCGGAGCAGTTTCTCCATAACAAATATTATTTGCTATACGTCTGTGAGATGCAATTCAACTTCATGATGTGAGATGCAATTCAACTTCATGCTGTGAGAAAGTTCAGTTACTTAAGTTTTGCCATAACGAGAAAAGAAAAGATAAATAAAAAAGGAACAAAAACATGTATAGGATTTTATTGACACTGGCATTTATGGTTTGCATGGCAGAAAACGCCTGTTCGCAGACTTCCGAAGACCTCTTCTCTATCAATACGATGATAAAGATAAAGGAACTGATAAACAATGACCGCAACGACGAGGCATCCGTCATTCTCGACAGGATGGAAAAACAGGGCATCGACACAGCCCATGACTCCATAAGGGTGTTGTTCTATGAGGACAAGGGCGTCATCTTATTCTATGATGATAAATACAACGACTGTATTCCTTATTTCCAGAAAGCCATATCTCTATACGAAAAACTGAACATTAAGGCGCAGAATTATCTTGATGACTTTATGGCTATAGGATTTTCCTATGGCATGATGAAGGACTACGACAATGCCGAGAGGTATTACCGGAAGGCTCTGCTGAAGAGCATGACAGCTGAATGCAAAAAAGATTTCCAACCGAGTGTCTATAAAAAATTAGGCGATCTGTATATGCTGAAAGGCGATTCCGCTCTGGCGGAGGAATGTTATACCATGGTGGCTGACGGCGACAAGGCTGCTGCTGAAGACAATGAATTCATCAGTATGGACTACATCAACTGGGAAGCGGCTCGCTGGGACAAAATCAACAAACTGGTAGACGAAAAGAAATATGAAGATGCCGTAAAGGAATATGCTGTTTTCTGCGACGAACTGAAAAAGAAGAAGGGGGTTACGTATGAATCATACCTGGTGGCTGTAAACTGTAGGGCTATGCTGCTGAGCAGATATCTGCACAGAACCGACGAGGCTTTACCTCTATATAAAGAGCTGACAGAGATTGCCGACAAGCTGCCGAAGGGCAATGAAACAATTTGTAATGCATTCTGCAACCTGGTGTTGTGTTATTCAAAAACTAACAGACAGAATGAATTGAAGGAGGCTATACGCGACGGACTGGAATATCTGAAGAAAGCGAATATCGAAAACTTTCCGCCATTCATGATTTATCGTATGGCGGGGAATGGCGCCTATTGGCAAAAGGATTATCCTAATGCTATAAAATACTACGAACAGTATATCGGAGAATCAAAGGACAACCACGAAGGCGGTACGAACTTTGAAGATATTGCCAATATGCTGAGCGTTTCATATCTTCTCTCCAATATGCCGGGAAAGGCTAAGGATTTGCTCCTGGATGTAGTGAAGGGCAGCGAAAGGATGCTGAAAAAAGACAATATTTCGTTGTTGGCTAACATATACCATAATTTGGGACGTGCTTACATGATGCAGGGTGACAAGAAGAAAGCCCTGACGTTTCTGAACAGAAGCAGTGAAATCCAACAGCAAGTCTTCGGAAAGACAACGGAACGCACTCTGCAATATATCAACGAATGTAAATCGAGATGAGAAAACTTTTTATCCTGCTACTAACCATCTGCCACATGGCGGCATTTGCCCAAGACGGTTCTGACTTCCAGGCCCGGGCTAAAGCCGGAATGCTCTCTATGGAGGAATGTATGGCGGCTCCATTGGAGAGTTACAGTAGTGTGATGCCGTCGCTCATCCGACTAAAAGAGATTTATTCTGAACCCGACAAATACGATAGTAACTTATACAACCGCATCATATCCCAGATTCATTATTACTATATACACACTGGCGACATCGTTTCGGCTGAGCAAATACTCAACGAAGCTGAAAACACGCTAAGGATGCGTGAGCCTGAGCCGAACAGCAAGTTTATGCGCGACTTACTGATTCGAAGAGGACAAACGGAAATATTGCTTAAGAATTATTCTGATGCACTCCGATATCTGAATAAAGCCCACACATACTTTGAAGAGGCTAACGACTTCGGCGAGTCGTATATGGTGATGCTGATGAATATGGCTATTGCATATCAGAAGGACGGTGATTTGCTGCCGGCAAAGATGTGTCTGGACGAAGCAAGGGAACGGTTTGAAAAACTAAACGGGACAAGCATCTACGACATTAAAGACGAAAGGCTGCTTATCTTTACGGCAAGCTATGGATATATTTACTACACACTGGGCAAAGACAGTGTGGCGGAGAAATGCTTTCTTTATGTTATAAACAACAGTAAGGACTATACTCTTTCTCACGATGCCTACACTCTTGCAGCTAATAATCTGGCAAGTTTATACATCAATCAAAACAGATGGGCGGAGGCTGCAAGACTGCTGGAGAAGCTGAAAAACGACAATAATGAATACAACTACATGTTTGCCCAGAACTTGTGTCTTTGCTATTTGTATCTGCACGATGATGCTAAGACGGAAGAGGCTCTGAACAGCATGAACAGTTGTTCGCTGAATAATATGGAAAGACTCTTTTCGGGAATGACGCAACTGGAAATGGAAAACTACTGGTCGGAAATCTCGAGAGAGAGGATTCTTATGAACAATCTCGTTGCTTACTATACCCGTTCTGCTTCTGCTCTATGCTCTGCATACAACAATGACTTGTTGTGTAAAAGCCTACAAGTAAATTTGTCGAGGACAATTGACAGGGCTGTGGAGAAATCTGGCAACAGTTCTCTTATTGACAGATACAAACGCAACAAAATGCTTAGGGAACAGCTTGCCTACAAGTCTAATGGCATCTCGCACGACTCCATTGCAAGGGAGGTAATGGAGTCGGAACGGTTTGTCTTGGCTAATATAGGCAATTTGGGAGAGAGAATTGAACGGGAAACTCCATCATGGCAGGAGGTGAGGAATTGTCTTGGCGATGATGAAGTTGCAATTGAATACTGTTATGCTCCGAAGATGGACAAATACCCGAATATAGAAGCGCACTACGGTGCTTTCATATTGAGACGGGGGTTCACGCATCCGGTATTGGTTCAGCTTGCCATTACCGACTCGATAGATGGCATTATAGACTGCGACAATCCCGATGCTATGTTTATAAACGATGTTTATTCCACGGAGAATTCGAAGAAGTTATACGACATGCTGTGGCAGAAGATTACCCCTTATCTGAAGGGGATAAAAACAGTTTATTACTCCCCTACCGGTATGCTCTCGAATATCAATATAGGGGCGTTGCAGTCTGACGACAGCAAGTTTCTTGGTGAACAATATTCTATGAAGCGTGTTTCGTCTACGGCTAATATAGGGAAAATGAAAAACTCTGCTGGCTCTTTCCGTTCTGCGGTTCTCTATGGCGATATTGCCTACAGCGAACTGCCGGAAGAGATGGCGGGTGCCAGCAAGGAATACAGAAGGTTTTCCGGTTCTGACATCAGCAGGGGGCTCGCCATGAGGTCGGAGAACGAAAGGGGAAGATGGGGCGACATCCCGTCGACGAAGGAGGAAATAGACAGTATTGCAAGTGTCTTGAAAAAGAACGGAATGGAGGTGAAGCTGATGGAAGGCAAGGCTGCAAGCGAGGAGTCGGCAAAGGCACTCAGCGACAATGCTCCCGACATTCTGCATTTTGCTACTCACGGCTTTTTAATCAACACACAGGAGCGTGCCCGGGGCAACAAGTTTTTTGCCTCTACTGTAGGCTACTCTCCGAAAGAGGCTTACATGATGTGGGCTGGACTGATTCTCGCCGGGGGAAATAATGCTTGGCTTGGCAACTTCAACATGAAAGACGTGGAGGACGGTATCTTGACTGCCGACGAGATTTCGCGAATGAACCTCGAGAATGTAAAGATGGTGGTTCTGTCGGCTTGCGAAACGGGCAAGGGACGGATTGACCCGGTGGACGGGGTGTATGGTCTTCAGCGTGCCTTCAAGATGGCTGGTGCAGGAACGGTAGTGATGTCGCTATGGAAGGTGCAGGACAGTGCCACTTCCCTACTCATGACAAAATTCTACTCTTATCTTGCTGCCGGCACGGAGCGGCATCAGGCTCTATGGCAGGCAATGATGGAGGTAAGGAAGATATACCGCGACCCGTATTATTGGGCTGGGTTCGTGATGCTGGATTGAATGTTATAAAAAACATTTTAATGAGAGATTAAGTTACATTTCGAGCGAAAGACTTCCCTATTTTGTTTCGTATAAGTAACCTGTGTACTCTCTTTTTGTTAATTATAAGTAACAAAAGAATAAAATTTGGTAGTTTTGTTACTTATACGAAACAAATTATATATTTTTGCGGAAAGTTTTACTCGTATGAAACAGAAAATAATAGAAAGGTTAGGATATTCCGAACGCATTGAACGTATGTTTGGGCGAGGCATGATAGTTGCCTTGACAGGTCAGCGACGTGTTGGCAAGAGTTGTGTGATGCGTCGCATATACAACCATGTGGCTGAAGACAAAGACAATAACATTATTTATATAGACAAGGAGAAGACTTCGTTTGATGCCATAGGCAACTATCAAGATTTGGAAGAATACGTAAACAAAAATATCATAGAAGGTAAGGAGAATTACTTGTTTATTGATGAGGTACAGGAAATCGATGAGTTCGAAAAGGCTATACTAAACCTCCAGTCTAATGAAACTTGCCAAATTATGATTACCGGGAGCAACGCAAAAATGCTATCGGGAGAATTGGCTACTCGGTTGAGAGGCAGATACATAGCCTATCGCATCAGAGGTCTCTGTTATGAAGAATTTTTGACCTTCCATGGTTTGAAGGACTGTGACGAGTCATTGAACCTGTTTCTGCAGAATGGTGGACTTCCACAGTTGCGCAATTTAGGACTGGATAATACCGACTTGGTTGAGGACTATCTCGACAATGTATATAATACAATAGTGCTTCGTGATGTAATCGAACGGGAAAATATCCGAAACATTCCATTGCTTCGCACATTGCTGAAGTTTGTTAGCGATAATATCGGTAAACAATTCTCCGCCCGAAGTATTGTAAATTTCCTCAAAAGCCAAAATACGGAGACTTCGGCAAAAATGATTCTCACATATTTGGAGTATCTCAGCAATGCATATATTATAGATAGGGTCGGCAGATATGACATTCACGGAAAGAAGCCCTTTGAATTAGGCGATAAATTCTATTTCGAAGATTTGGGCATCAGAAATCATATTATCGGTGGAAACAGAAGTTTCGACATTGAAAAAGTGATGGAGAATGCGGTATATTGCCATTTGGCTCGATTGGGATACAAAATATATGTGGGACAGATGTTTAAGGCGGAAATTGATTTCGTTGCAGAAAAGTCTGATGGCGTGGTTTACGTACAAGTTACTTACTTGTTGGCTTCTGAAGAAACCATAGGACGAGAGTTTGGCAATCTGAAACAGATAAAAGACAGCCATCCTAAATATGTTGTCTCTATGGACAGAATGTACACCGCGACAAACATCGACGGCATCAAGCACATTCATCTAAGAGATTTCCTGAAGATGCAGAGCTTGGGATAGAAGCTTCCACTGTATTTCATGTTCAACAAAAACGAATATAACTTCAAGTTCTGAATTAAACCTTGTCGTTTTTTTTTGCACCACATAGTTAACCATTTGAGGATTGGAAGCATAAAGGGAATAAAAGGATTAAATATTGAAGGAATATAAATATCTGCGCTTATGGCAAGAAAATTTAAAAATATACTGAGTCTCGACTCTAAGGGAGCCATGGACTTTTTTATGAAATCGGAACAATACCAAGGTTTTGAGATGCCGGAATATTTCGTTTTCGACAATCTGTTGGATAAAATAAGAGATGTCATTGCCGACACTCCCTACGAAGAATGTTTGCTGGACGGTGTCCTGCCGGAAAACTTATCGGATGTGAACATTGACATTCTGTTCAACAAAGACGGCAAGTATGCTGTACGTCCGCTTATGCTTGCCAATCCGCTCCTTTACTACTTCCTCGTACGAGAGATCTGCAACAAGGAGTCGTGGAATACTATAAAAGAACTGTTCGGGAAATTCAACGTTACGCATATCACGGCGTGTGCACTTCCTGTTATACGAAACGACAAAGAGAAGTTTCATAACTCTACGGCGGTTCTTAACTGGTGGAACGCCTTAGAGCAGAGGAGTATCGAACTGTCTCTCGAATACCGCTATATGTTTGTTACCGACATCACGAACTGTTATGGTTCTATAAATCCGCAAGCCTTCGATTGGGCTTTCTCGCTAAAAAGGACGAAGCTTGAAATGAAAGACGAAAGTAACATTGCCGGGAACATTCAGAAATATCTTCGTGCCCTACAGCAGGGGCGAAATATAGGTATTCCACAGGGCAGTGCAATCTTCGACTTCATGAGCGAAATAATTCTCGGATATTCTGACTTGCTACTGCATGAGGCTATAGAGAAGGAAGGCATAACCGAAGATTACAAGATTATCCGTTACCGCGACGACTACCGCATTTTCTGTAACGACAAGGATGCGCTGGAGAAGATTTCCTATGAACTGCAGCATGTGTTGGAAAGCCTTAACTTCCGCATGAACAGCAAGAAGACAAAGCTTAGCGAAAGTATCGTTACTGACTCTGTAAAACCGGACAAGCTCGCATATATCTACAACACTCCTATTTTCAACAAGAAGGACTGCGACTTCGACAGCTTTGAGAAATACTTGCTCTACATCCTGATGTTCTCACGCAAGTATCCGGACTGTGGCTCTATCAAGACTATGCTCTCGGATTTAGACGAACGTATTGAGCGTTGGATAGATGATAAATTGAAGAAAAAGGATGACATGAAGAAATGGGAAACCGTTGATCTCGGTTTGGACAGCGGCGACAAAAAAGCCGTCGATACATCCTCTGAATCCGCAGCTCCTGACAAGAAGGACAAACAGTCGGGAAAGAATATCTTTGATTCCTTGAAAGTTTATGGAGGGCACTATGAGAGAGACTGGCTCCCGGGCGGCAATATCCGTGCGATGGCAGCTGTATGTACGCAGATTGCACTTGAAAATGTGGGCTGCTGTCATTATGCTCTGCTTGTGCTCAGCCGTATGGTGAATTTCATGACAAACGAGAAGGAGAAATGGGATATCATCGACAAGGTTTATAAGAAACTGTGCAAACTGCCTAACTCCGACTACAACCAACTATGGCTTCAGAACATCACTTATCAGAAGAACAAGAAAGAGGGTAAATCGCCATACGAGCTGCGCCTATGCGAAATCGTTGCCGGCAACAAGGAGGTTGAACTGTGGAACAACAAGTGGATCAAGCCCGAACTCCTTTCGGCTATTCCTATAAACGATATCGTTGACGGCGAGATTCTGAAGAAGGTAACACCGGTGATAACGTTTAGGGAGATGAGAAGGTATAATGAAATTTGATAAGATTGTATAAAAAAAACATGGAGACAATTATCGACAGAATTAAGGGCACAATATACGGACAGGCTATCGGCGATGCTCTCGGACTTGGCACTGAAGGCATGACCGACGAGGATATGGCGTGGAAATACCCTAACGGCATAACTTATTACAGCGATATCTATCAGGATCACCACCGAAGAAGATGGAAAATCGGCGACTGGACGGATGATACGGACATGATGCTGTGTATCGCAAATGCCGTAGTAGAGGACAAAGGGGTGAACTTTACCAGTATTGCACAGAAATTCAAGGAATGGAAGATGGGCACTCCTATGGGTATCGGAAGAACTACATACAAGGTGCTTAGCTTTGGCGATTATGCGGAGAAGCCTTTTGAGGCTTCGAAGATTATCTGGGAGTCGAGCCATCGGGAGGGGGCTGCCAACGGCGGACTGATGAGAACCTCTGTTGTTGGGACTTTCCCAAAGGCTGTGGAGGAATGTGCGGCAAATATCTGCCGATTGACCCACTACGACCCTCGTTGCGTTGGCTCCTGTGTTATCGTTTCGCTACTTATCCACAGTTTGATTTACAAGGGTTTCGGCTTGTCGTATCAAGAGATGGCTAATATCGCAGCGAGATACGACGAACGCATCGAAGAGTATATACACCTGGCTTTCTCATCGGTGGATATAGAAGACCTCGATTTGCAGGAAGAGGGTGCCGTGGGCTACACATTGAAATGCCTCTCTGCCGCTCTATGGGCATACTGGCATGCAAAGTCGTTTGAGGAAGGATTGCTCACTGTGGTAAGGGCAGGCGGTGATGGCGACACGAATGCTGCCGTGGCTTGTGCCATTCTCGGGGCGAAATATGGATATGGAGCAATACCGGAGGAATATAAAAAGGGACTGATTTACAGAGACCAGCTGGATTACGTCATAGACGGACTGAAATGTATTGTGGAAAGCACATACGGGAAATAGCTTTAAAAGAAAATCCTTCACCGCAAAATATTGATATATAACATATTGTACAACGGGTGAAGGATTTTTCAAATTTCATTGTTTCTTTGTAATTGCATATATTGGAGCTTCTTGGCAACTTAAAAGAATTAGACAATGCTTATGACGTACAAAAAAAGGCGGCAACTCTGCTACGTGTTGCCACCCAAGCACCTTAATTAAAGTGTGTACTTTAAGCTTTTTTACTTGCTCAGGTTTGCTTTCAGTTCGTCTTTACGAGCCTGAAGCACTTGAAGTTCATGAGCCTTTTCCTCGATAACCTTGTCGATGCCCTTCAGTTCGATAAACTCACGGAAATGGTCTACCTCCTTAAATGGAACACCGCTGTTGAGAACGTCAATCAAATCATTCACCAACTTTCTGTCATCTTCAGTCAAATCTTCAACCTTTGCTTTTAGTTCACTCAATTTAATCATGACTAATGCCCTTTCTATTGATTTTAATTAGGTCCTTTGTCGTCCGCCAAACCGTGTGACGCTTGCCCACTGTCACCTTTAGCAGACTATTTGCTTAATGCTCTGCAAAAATATTAAAACATTGTGATTCTATACAAACAAACATTAATGTTTTTTGTTATAAAAATCAAATAAAACATAATTATAAAACTATAATTTACAGTATTGTATGGTATTTATTTATCACATGCCGAATTATTCATTTTTAGGAACACTCATAATTTTGGTTTTGTTTACGTGTAGTTAAGAAAAAAGGTACACTACAAATTGCAATGTACCTTTTATTTATATTACTAATTTTTATGAATCAGAAATTCAAAATCTATACTTACTTAACCTCCTCGAAATGCACACCGCTTATAAACAAACCGTTTGCGTGAACGTGCTGCAAATGTGCTGCAAA
>DBKQ01000099.1 GCA_002298545.1 Prevotella sp. UBA746 | reverse complement strand
AAGCGGCAAAGGCAAAAAGGTAATCGCTCCGCCCCCGGAGAGGGAGGCGGGGGAGGGGAAGATTATAAATCCGAAACTTGAAATATATAATATTAACTATATAAAATAATGAGAGAGGGGGGACCAGCTTGGTTTCCTCTCTCTCATTATTTTGTACAATTCACACTTCAAATTCGTTCTTCCACTCTCCCGTCTCCCTCTCCAATAAGCAGTTACCACTATAAGGTAAGTATAACTGACATCACCAATACAAACAGGCACTTTTATAGACAAAATAAAACATTCTACAATATTTTGTTTGCAGTTTTAAAGTTTATTTGTACTTTTGTCACATATTTACAAATTTCAAAAACTTTTTGTATCTAATTTTTATAATAAAGGGAACAACTATATAACCAATAAAGAAAATATATAAATACAATATAATTTCAATCTTATGAGAATCAATAAAGTTTTACTTTGCGGATTAATCGCATACTCTACAAATATGGCTGCACAGACAGCACCTGCATTCAAGCCGTTTGCAACGCAGTTTAAAACAGCAGAAACGGTAAATACCAAAAGTGTGATTAGAAAGGGTATTACAAATGCTGACCCCGACGACTTTAAAACGCTCTCGGCTCCTACAAACATTAAACTTGTCGACCTGTTGACTTCTGTTAGAATGACCTGGGATGCTCTTACGGCGGATGCTCTTAAAGGAGAAACAATAGATCCGGCAAAAGTGAAATACACCATATATAAAATAAAGGAAAATGAGGATAATGAGGAAGTAGAGACAGATAATGATTGGAAGTATGAAGGAGAAGTGACGGGAGAGACCCAATACGACATCCAGACAAATACTGACGAAGGGGAGCCTTGGGTCACAACATTCGGTCTGATTGCCGAATATGACAAATACAAGAGCGGAATGGCAATATCTGCATTTCTGCCTGTAGGTAAGGCTTACTCTCTACCATTTACTGACAGTTTCAAAAATGCCGGCACGGAAAACTTCTGGTGGGCTGACTGCAACAATAGCGATGACTACGGACTGCTGACCGACGCATCACTGAAATCTGCCGACGGCGACAACGGATGCTTCGGATTTATGGCTTCTAAAGCCGGGGAGACTTGCTCGCTCGTTTCCCACAAAATATCTCTCGCAGGAAGCGAGAATCCTGTTGTTTCATTCTCACAATACTTCAACGGCAACGGGGATGTGCCGCTCACGTTGGAGGTGATGAAACCAGACGGCACTGTGGAAGCGGTGGATACAAAGAATATATCTAATCTGACTACATCGGGATGGAAAACAATGAATGCCGCTTTGGCTAAATTCGCTAACGAAAGATACATCGTGCTGCATTTCCGTTTTACGGCAAGTACGCCTAAGATTCTCACCGGCATTGACAATATCTGCATTCGAGACGAAAAGAATAATGACCTCGCCGTTAGCATCAGCGCTCCAAAGAAGGTAACGAAAGGACAAAAACTGAAACTGGCAGTTGAGGTGGATAATCTTACGGAAAAGGCTTCGCCTACCTTTACTCTGACCGTGGACATCAACGGCAAGGTGATGAAGAAAACGGAGAAAAGCGGTGTGCTGAAGGGATATAAGAAGAAATCGTATGATGTGGAATATACTACGTCGGCTATTGATGCCGCTATTGAAAATCTGCCGATTAACGTGGAGCTGACGGCGGATGGCGATGAAAACACGGACAACAATACGGCTCAGGCTACGGTTGCGACGGAAACGACATGGAGAAACGGGGTGGAAAATCTCAACATTGCTATGGACGGAAATGATGCCTATCTGACGTGGATGGAACCTAAGGCTAATGCGAAAACGGTTGTTGACGGTTTTGAAGATTACAATCCATGGGCTACGGCTTTCGGCGAATGGACTCTCGTGGATGTAGACAAGGCAACGAGTGGCGGCGTTTTCCCGAACTCGGATTATCCGCACGAAGGGGAGCCGCTGGCTTTTATCGTGATGAATCCTTCGGATATAGGGGAAACTCTGGAGGCTCACAGCGGAAACCAGTTTCTCGGTGCTCCGTATCCTTTCTATGTAGCATCCACGGAAACTTATTATCCTGATGCCGATGAATGGCTGATATCTCCGGAACTTTCGGGTAAGGAACAGACGGTGAAATTCTGGGCTAAGAATCTAAGAACGAAGGACTACAACGGAAACTGGATGGATAATGACGAGATTTTCTATTTCCTCGGGTCAAAGACGGATACTGACTTGAAGTCGTTTACTGATTACTACAGCTATGGTATCACGCATAAGTTTGACGTTTACGGCGGCGACTGGACGGAATTCAGCGTGAAGATTGCCGAAGGAACGAAATTCTTCGGAATCCATCACACTACTCCCGGCACGGAAGGACTGATGCTGATGCTCGACGACTTTACTTTTGAACAGGGCGGTACAGCAAAGAAATATAATGTTTATAGAGACGGAACGCTCATCGGCTGCTACTCCGGAACTGCTTGCACAGTGAAGCATAATGACGGCGGAGAACATACGTTTGCCGTTACTGCCGTATATGCTGACGGCAGCGAATCGGCGCCTGTATACGTCTCTGGCACTGCTGGAATTTCTGATATTACTAAGGAAAGCAGCCGCAACAATGGTATGGCATTTACTGTAAACGGTATGAGGACTGGCAATATCAGCGGCAAGCTGAAACCTGGACTTTATATCCTTAACGGAAAGAAGATCGTTATCAAATAATATCATAGACAATTAATATATAGAATTATGAGGAACAGACTTTTTACTTTGGTTTCCTGTCTTACCATGGCTACGTGTGCCATGGCTAAGCCTATCGACGCCAGTAAGGCGCTCGCTTTAGCACAGTCGTTCGGACATAAAGCGGCAATGAGCGGACTGATGCGCTCTATGGCGGCGAACGATAAGATGAATATCGTATACAAAGCTAATAAGCCTACGGGTAATAATGCTTATTATTATGTGGCTGAAGCAAGGAATGGCGGATATGTTATTGTGAGCGGCGAAGATCGGACACAGAGTATCATTGGCTTTGTTGACGGCGAGAGATTCGAAATGAATAACTTGCCTGACAATATGAGATACTGGCTCGGCGAATTTGCAAGGCAGGTGGACTTTCTCGACAAGCACCCACAGGCTAAACCGAAGATTGCCAAGACGGAGGGGAAGGATGCTGTGGAACCGCTGCTCGGAAATACGGCATGGAACCAGTCGCCTTATTACAACAAATATACTCCTGACGGAAACTTCCCGATTGGATGCGTGGCTGTGGCGCTCGGACAGATTATGAGATACTGGCAATGGCCTGACCATGGCGTGGGCTCACACTCGTATACAACGACTACACTGAAGTTTGAGGAGTCGGCTGACTTCGAAAATACTACGTATAACTGGGCAGCAATGACTGACCAACTGAACTCGGCTTCGACTGACGAGGCTGTTGATGCGGTCGCTACCCTACTCCACCATGTTGCCGTTAGCGTGGATATGGACTATAATAAAGGTGGGTCGGGGGCTTACTCGGAAAAAATGGGACCCGCGATGGCTAACTATTTCCGCTACGACAAGGGCATTCAACTCGTAAAAAGGAATTTCTATAACTCGCAAACATGGATGCAGATGGTAAGGACGGAACTCGACAACGGCAGACCCGTGGTTTACGACGGGGCGACAAGCACTATGTCGGGACACTCTTTCGTTTGCGACGGATATAACGAGGATGGATTCTACCACATCAACTGGGGATGGGGTGGCAGCGGAAACGGATATTTCCTGCTTAACGCCCTGGCTTATGACTATGTGGACATGCAGACAGGACAAAGCATGAAGGATGGTTTTAACTATTACCAGGATATGCTCATAGGATTTAAACCTGACAAGGACGGCACTTCTGTTTACCGCACTCACGAAATGCTCTGCGAAGGTCTCGGACCTGACTTCGACGTAACGGTAGACAAGGGGAAGGAGATTGATGTCATGGCGTGCGAGGTATATAATACTTCTAACTTTGAACTCGACGTGGAAGACTTGGCTCTTGTTGTATACGACAAGGAAGATAATATCGTGGCTTCCAAGACTTTGTTCAGCGGATTGACGGCACCTGGGGAATATCTCGATACGCTGCGAACTTCGTTTGCCGTGCCGAACAATCTGACCGAAGGAGAATACACGGCTAAACTGGAATATAAAGTAAAGGGAGAAGATAAGTATACGCCTGTTAGAATGACTATCGGCACGGCTAACGAAATTCTCATCAATGTGGATGCCGACAAGGTTAGATACTCTACGCTGGGGGCAGCGAAACTGAATGTGGTGAAATTTGAGACTGACCCCGAAACGCTGACTTCAGATGTGCCGTCTACTATTAAACTCACAATAGAGAATGATGGCGGAACGTATGACGGAGCTATGAGCTTCAGGCTGAAAATCAAGGGCGATAACGTAACGAAACACTGGTATACGTCGCCTAAACAGGACGTTACCATCAATGCCGGAGAAACGAAGGAGATTTCGTTTAGTCAGACACTCGAACTCGCCGGCGACGACAATTATGAATTTACGCTCTTTAACCGCGAAGACAGCGTGGTCTTCTACAAGCTAATTCCGCTTATCGGAAGGGAGAAAGAACCTGACCTACAACTCGTAAAGGAGGTTTACTTCACTCCTCGCGACTATCAGGTGCCTATAAACTGCATGATTCTTAATGCTGAAATAAAAAACGACGGCGGTAAGTATGAAGGCAAGATGGTAACGAGAATTCTTGACGAGGAGAACTATTTCTGCGACGGTGCAAGTATGGATACAGCGAAGGTTGTTATCGAAGGTGGAGAAACGAAAACGGTTCGGCTGCATGGTACGTATGACCCGAACAAGGACTGGTCGATGAGTAATATTCGCATCGCCACTGTTTACGACATCACAAGCAAGAAGTATCTGGAGCCTATTAAATATAATATGCACGAATTTACTTACGGCTCTAAGGATCCTTCGGTTACTTGGGAACCGGACGACCCTACTACAGCTATCGATAATATCAACAAAAATGCTGACCCGAATGCAATTATGACGTTTAACGGCAATATCCTTACCGTTGAAGCTCCGTTCGGCATAGACTGTGTATCTGTTTACGGCATAGAC
Source organism: Prevotella sp. UBA746 (assembly GCA_002298545.1). Classification (GTDB taxonomy): domain Bacteria; phylum Bacteroidota; class Bacteroidia; order Bacteroidales; family Bacteroidaceae; genus Prevotella. Next base: position 5,399 of record DBKQ01000099.1, on the reverse strand, counting down.
GGCAGACTCGCCTTTAGGCAGTATTCGGGTGGAGACATCGACCTTAGCTCTCTGCCGCATGGATCTTATATTACTGTTGTTAAGACGGGCGTTGGACTAAAAGCGATGAAGATTGTAAAGGAATAAAACATAATCAAAAAAAAGCGCCATCCGCATATTATTTACGGATGGCGCTATTATTAAAATCTGTTGTTTACTTCTTACTTGACAAGTGTGACATCACCTTATTGTAATACTTCTGAGTGCCACGAACGGAGTATCGGATACCTCCATTCCACGATCGGATTGCCTTCTCTATATTGTTCTCCATATTGTAGAACGACTGCATGAGAATAAACATTTCCTTCGATTTGGCAAGGTTAAAACGGTCTTTCAGCAAATAGCGCTTCTTACTCTTGCGCCTTTTGAGAATGTTGTTACACTCTGCAACCAATATCGGTGTTATCTGCATCGCACCTACTGAGTTTCCACTCACGGCACGCGTGTTGCCCTCACTCTCTACCTGGATGATGGCATCCATCACTGGAGACCAGTCGAATTCGTTTGTTGTTGGTTCGTCGCCAGCTGCATAAACAGCAAATGGCAAACACATAAATAATAATACTAATACAATCTTGCTCTCTTTTAAAAACTTCATAATTGTTTGTTTTTGGCATCTGGGCCGTATTAGCTGGGCAAAACAAAAGCTCTGGCTAATACTCTGAACTTTGTATACTGAACATTATTCCCGCGGATTCAACATTGAATAAGAGAAAATGGCGTTGATCCTGGATACCAGTTTAATACTGTGGCGAAACGTGCTTGAACAATACGTAAGCGGTTGCGCCGTTTTTTAATTCGTGTGCAAAGATAGTAATAATAATTGACATGGGCAAGTTTTCAAACGAAAACCTGCCCATATTGTAAATTAATTAAAACAAGGAAACAGTTTTTAATATTCCTCTTTCCTATTGTTTAATACATTATTTTCTTGCCGTTATGGATATAAATCTGTCCCTTTACCAAAGTATCTACGCGCTGTCCGGTAAGGGTATAATATGCATCGGAAGTTTCGTATTTGTCGGTAGCCGAAGGAACGATGATACCCGTCGGGTCGTTAGGATTCGGGCGAGGAGTTATTACATAAGGATTGTCGTCGTAGCCTTGTCTCAAATGCAAGTCTTCAAACTTGTCTATCTCCGTTGAAGTCTCGCCGAGCAGTCCGCAGCAGTTTAACACGCTAGACATCACGCGCACAAAATCTACATGGTCGAGAGCTACAGGCTTTCCATTGTCGTCTACAGCCCAATCGATATCAAACGACGAATATAGCTCATCGTTTGCCGGACAGGCATCTACATAGCCATAGGCATCTGCCGAATAACGATACTGCACCCAATAAGGATTGCCATTGACGGTGTATTCCACGGCATTTCCCGGAACTCGCGGTCCCGTAAATTTCAGCTCGTCGGCAGTCTCCCATAGCGGCCAATAGGTCTGCTTGTGGGCTGCCATCTTGGGATACCATGCTGTTGCTCCAAACCATTCACCCGGTATATCCCTTCTCTCCGTTAATATCTCATGCTTTATATACATGTCGCACATCGAACCAGGGGTCGCTGCACTGCCCGACTCTACCGTCGGACGATAATAGGTTATTTCATTCTTGTGCCATTCCTGGGTAAAGTACTCCGAACCGGCAAGTTCATACCATTGTGCCGTCTCCGGTGTATCTCCCACTCCTACAAAAACAATACCCGGCTCTATGGAACCTCCTATTGTTTCCTTGCCATACTTCGGGTCATCGGTGGCATACATGCCGTTGCCTTTTATCAGCAGGTCGGAACCTTTCTTGTTCTCTACAGGATGATCAAACTTCACCGTTATATAACCGCCGTAGCCACCAAGATGTACGAGATATCCTGGTTTGGAAAGCTGGTCTTCACAGGCTTTCAACACCTGTTCTTTTGTCATGCCTTCCTCCACTTCTGGAAGTAGATTGACAAACTGTCCTGGAGCTGGACAATATTCAACCACAGAAACCTGTTGTGTCTGTGCATCTAAACTTTCGACGCATATTGCAAGTGAAAATAATGGAAGTAAAAGTTTTTTCATACTCTATCAATTTAAATGAAAACAACAATACTTTTGCCAAAACACGGCTTACTAAGTACAAAGGTAAATAAAATATCTCTTTTTTAAAAAAAATCACAAAGAAATATTTATTACATTGTCAGCTTTGCTCATTATTCCATAAATAGAATCTTTCCCGGATTTATTCCCTCCAAAAGATACTTGTTGAGCAATTCTCCTGATGCAGAAAACTCATAAACTCTTCCGTTGATAACATTTCCACGTGCGTCGGTAATATACATGTGGGCTGAATACGGAGAAATGAATATTCCATACGGACTCTGCATCTTTTCTATCTCTGTCATGGCTCTCGAATAAGACGCAAGACCTTGAGCCTCGCTCATCGACGGCAATTCTATTACGTGTGTACTTATTTCATAACTTCCGGTAACGTAAGAATATCCGCTACCAAGCAAATAAAACTTGTCTGCATAAGCTGTGGCATATGTTGCTGAGAAATCAAAAACTTGAAATTCTTCGTTTGCCATATTTAATACGATACATTTTGCCGCTATGTCGTAATTGTCTCCTGCTGAGTTCAGACACAAGAACTGTCCATTTCTGACCATAGCTCCATAAAGGTTTATACAACCTGTGTCAATACGTTTCAGTTCCTTCATCGTTTGAGCATCTACCACGGATATTGTTGATTCATACGCATGACCTGTTTGCGGTGCATAACCTCCGGTATTTGCGACGAAAAGCTTTCCCTGAAAATAAACAATACCCTCTGGCTCATACCCAACATGACAGGTATCAATAATTTCCTTTGTCCGTATGTCAATCTTTGCCACGTATCCATTGTCTGCATACGATGTGCAGTATAGATAGCCTTCGCCATCCGTGGCAAGACGCCGGTTATTTGGAATGTTTTCGGTTGCAGTGATTGCTCTGCCGTCTGGATACATATATTGTATAATGTTCGACCAGTTTACGGAAACGGCAATTAGCGTGTCATTAACCATTATGATATCATTACCCGTATCTCCAAGATGCATCTTCGGATTGTTTTTCTGAAACCAACAATTCGTCACCTCCCCATTATCAATAAGGGAAATAGTAGAATTATCGAGCCCCCATAAACCTTCACACAAGACAAGTAACTTATCTGATGTCTTCGTTGGAGTTTCTACAGGAATATTGTCGGCTGGCTCCAAGGAACATGCTGACAGCATTGCTGCAATGCTCATTAAATAAATATAGAATCTTATTCTCATTTTATGCATTATTAAAGTTCAAACTTTACTGTAAACTTCCAGTTCCTTCCCGGCATAGGGTAACGCTTTACTACCTCATGCCGGGAATCTGTTACATTGTTGCATTCTATCGTTGCCTGTATCACATTTCGGTTTTTCAAGACGAAACGCTTGTTCAGTTTTAAATCTACCGTATACCAATCTCCCAACATGTCGTCGGCATTATTTGAAAGGAGAGCAAAGCGCTCGCCTGTATACAGGAATGATGTGCAAAGTGAATACGAGTCATAAGCCAAATCAAGAATCATCGAAGCTGAATGTAACGGCGAATACGGCACATAGTGCTTATACTCCGGAGAACCTGGCGTGCTATAGTCAAGATCTTTCTGACAAGTATAATTCCCGTTTGCCGACAAGGAGAACTTGCGCCATTCCGCATTGTATCCGCCGGAAACAGAAATGCCGAGCGATTTTACCTTGCCGAAGTTTACCATTGACCAACGGAATTGGCTTTTCATAGGTATTGCCACAATTTTGTCGTCGATATTATTATAATATCCATCTGCTGCAAGATGAAAATGACTGTCCTTATAATCTACGCCGGCATCCCACTGCGAAGTGTATTCAGGCTTCAGACTTGTTGTTCCAACAACTGTGTAATACAAGTCATTAAGAGTTGGAGCACGAAATATCTTCTTATGGAAAGCACGGAAAATAAAACGTTTATATTTATACGAAAGCAAATACATAGGTGCAAATTTACTGAGTGATGCACCGCCACTCTTCGTATTGTCTTTTATATTGGTATAAAGTAAGGCAATATTTGCCTCAAGTCCCTTATAGGAAGCAATAAACGACAGCAGACTTTTTGAATCTATACGATATACATAATTAAACCTGTATACATCGCAATTCAAATCCGTCCATCTTAAATCAGTACTTGCCGTAACAGAAAACCATCTTTTATTATACGATCCAGCAACTGAGCCATACATATCTTGCTGTGCATAATGATTATTACAATACATTGCAGATGCATTTTTCTCCGGATCCTGCAAATAATGAAGATAATCATACGAATACTTTAAATTGGCACGCAAGCCGAAATCACTCCAAAGCTTTTTATAAGAAGTCTGCAAGAAGAAATTCTGATCCCATTGTCTGTCCTTGGAGCTCCATTGGTCTGACAGACGACGAATGACAGGTCCCGGCAATCCTCTTTCTGAATTGTAATAGTAAACATGAGCAGTAAAACCTTTGTAAAAACCTGCAGCCTCCAGTCGATAAAAAGAAATATCAGAATTAGAACGCCTACCAATGGTATCTTCAGAAGTCGACTTAAACTTAAACTTGTAATCTCCATCCGTATGCTGATACTCGGCATCAACAAAAAATAAATCCTTTAATGAGAAATATCCTTTCAACTTATTCAAGCCAAACGAACCGTTACCATATTCTATATTAAACGTAGTACGGTCCGGTTTCTTCGTCTGCATATACACCGTGGCAGCAGAAGCATACTCGGATGCCGACTGTAATCGTTCATTTTTATTGGCATTATATAGAGAAACGGATTCCATGTTAGACAAAGAATACTTGCCTAAATCCACTTGTCCATTCTGAGCATTCGTAATACGAATACCATCAAGATAAACACCGACATGCTGCGAACCAAGAGAGCGTACATTTACAGTCTTCAGTCCACCCAAGCCACCATAATCCTTAATCTGAACACCAGAAAAATACTTCAAGGCATCAGCAACCGAAGATGTAGAAAGATTATGGAGAGTCTCGCCGGATATTGTCTGACTCGGAGTAAGATAACGAGGACGCTCTCCAACACAAACAACATTGGAAATAGACAATACCGTATCGTTATAATTGTTAAGCTTTTGCTGAGCAAAAGCATTGAAAACATTCAACAATAAAAGTAAAGAAACATAAAATCTATTCATATAAACATGATATTAGATGGTTTTCTTATTTAAGGACAAAGGTAAGTAAATAAATGAAGAATTAAGAACGAAGAATAAAGAATTTACGAAAAAGGCATGAAATAAACAAAAAAGTTTTTTACCCTCACACCCTAAC
>DBKQ01000086.1:9000-9343 GCA_002298545.1 Prevotella sp. UBA746 | reverse complement strand
TTCTGTTAGGATACCCGGCGGCTTATATCCTGGCTAAGAGTAAGGCGAGATACGCCAATACCGTTATCATGCTCTTCATTCTGCCTATGTGGGTGAACATCCTCGTGAGAACACTCGCCACGGTGGCATTATTCGACTTTGCCGACTTACAGCTCGGCGAGGGGGCTCTGCTGTTTGGCATGATATACAACTTCCTGCCGTTTATGGTCTACCCTATCTACAACACATTGCAGAAAATGGACCGCAGCTATATCGAGGCGGCTGAAGACCTGGGGGCATCGCCATGGCAGGTGTTCATAAAGACTATCCTGCCACTGAGCATGCCGGGAGTGGCAAGCGGAGT
>DBKQ01000086.1:4793-8912 GCA_002298545.1 Prevotella sp. UBA746 | reverse complement strand
TCAACAACTCGATGTGGAACTACGGAGCTGCGCTCTCGCTAATTATGCTGCTGCTCATCGGAGCATCTACAATGTTTGCATCGGGAGACGACAACAATAACGAGAAAGGAGGTATACTGTGATGCGCTTACTGAAGAAGACTCTTTGCCAGGGATATCTGTGGCTGCTGTTGCTGCTGCTCTATTCGCCTATTATCATTATCATGATTTTCTCGTTTACTGAGGCTAAGGTGATGGGCAACTGGACGGGGTTCTCGCTTAAACTATACAAGAATCTATTTACTGCCGGTACCCACCACTCGCTGACGGATGCCCTGATTAATACTGTTTCCATTGCTCTCATCACGGCTACGGTAGCTACTCTGCTCGGTTCGCTGGCGGCTATAGGTATTTATAATCTGAAGAATCGCACGAAGAAGGCGGTGCTTTTCATGAACAATATTCCGATTCTTAACGGCGACATCATTATCGGTATTTCTCTGTTTCTGCTCTTCGTGTCGATGGGCATTAAACAGGGGTATCTCACTGTGGTCGTGGCTCATATCACCTTCTGTACGCCATACGTGGTACTGAGCGTATTGCCAAGACTGAAACAGATGAATCCTAACCTTTACGAAGCGGCGCTCGACCTCGGAGCTACACCGATGCAGGCGCTCCGCAAGGTTATCATGCCGGAGATTCTGCCGGGAATGATTGCGGGCTTCATGCTCTCCATAACGCTGTCTATCGACGATTTCGCCATCACTATATTCACTATCGGAAACGAAGGACTGGAGACACTGTCTACGTTTATATATGCCGACGCGAGGAAGGGTGGACTGACTCCGGAACTTAGACCGCTGTCGACTATCATTTTCGTTCTCGTATTGCTGTTGCTGATACTCATAAACAAGAAAGGAGGCAAGGGTAATGAAAAGAAATAAATGTTTGAACACGGCAATACTCCTCGTTGCCTTCATGGCTGTAATTTTTTCTTTCTCAGCCTGTCAGAAGAAGGAGGACAGAAAGGACGTGCTGAAAGTTTACAACTGGGGAGACTATATCGACGAGGACATGCTCGCAAAGTTCCCTGCATGGTATAAACAACAAACAGGCAGAAACATCAGAATTATATACCAGACGTTTGACATCAACGAGATTATGCTCACCAAAATTGAACGGGGACACGAGGACTTTGATGTGGTTTGTCCGTCGGAGTATATTATCGAACGAATGTTGCGCAAAGATATACTCTTGCCTATCGACACGTGTTTCGGAAAGACTCCTAATTATATCTGCAACGTTTCTCCATATATAACGAAACAGATTGACGCAACGAGCTGCAACGGACGAACGGCACACGACTATGCCGTGGCTTATATGTGGGGTACGGCTGGCATATTATATAATAAGGAGAAACTCACACAGGATGAAGCCAAAACGTGGGGCTCGCTATGGAACAAAAAATTCCGCAAGAAACTGCTGATGAAAGACTCTTATCGCGACAGCTATGGAACGGCTCTTATCTATGCCAAAAGGAATGAAATCAAGCAGGGGAAGACTTCGGTAAAGGAACTGATGAACGACTATTCGCCCGAAAATATCCATACCGTAGAGAATTACCTGAAGGCTCTGAAACCCAACATCGAAGGATGGGAGGCTGACTTCGGAAAGGAGACGATGACGAAGGGTAAGGCTTGGCTCAACATGACATGGAGCGGAGATGCCGTATGGGCTATAGAAGAGGCGGAAAAGGTTGGAGTGAAACTGGGATACGAGGTGCCACTCGAAGGTAGCAACGTATGGTTTGACGGATGGGTAATACCGAAATATGCCGGAAACCCTAAGGCTGCCGCATACTTCATTGACTATATGTGCCGCGGCGACGTGGCACTCGCCAATATGGAAACGACAGGGTATGTTAGTGCTGTGGCTTCTGACGAAATCTTCAACGCTATGAACGACTCCACGAAATATCCGGAAAAATCAGACTTGGGATATTTCTTCGGAAAGAAAGGCAAGAATGCTCATCTTAACCCTATCATGTATCCAGACAGCTGTATCGTTGCAAGATGCGCAATGATTCATGATGCAGGGGAGCATACGCCGGAAGTGCTCGACATGTGGTCGAAGGTGAAAGGCGACAACCTTAACGGGGGTATCGTACTTCTGCTGCTTTGCGTCTTTATTGCTGTAACGGCATTCGTGGGATACCGCAAATACACTCGCCGGAAGCACCGCATGATGTCGAGAAGACACAGAAGAAAGCATATAATAAGAGTTAGACAATTCTAATTGTAAACATATTTATCTTCAACATAATAAGAATTTTATACTATGCTAAATCTTAAATACATTTTCTCTGCTATACTCGGATTTACTACATTTAGCGAGGCTATGGCACAGGAAAGCAAAACTGTAAAAATCAGAATTATTGAAACGAGTGATGTTCACGGCAGCTTCTTTCCATATAATTTTATTGAAAGGAAGGAGGCTAAAGGGTCTATGGCGAGAGTTAGCTCTTATGTCAACAGTCTGCGCAAGGAATACGGCAAGAATCTTATACTGCTTGACAATGGCGACATCCTTCAGGGACAGCCTACGTGCTACTATTATAATTATGTGGCCACTGACAAGCAGAATATCGTATCTAAGATTCTTAACTATATGAAATACGATGCTGCAACTTTCGGTAACCATGACATTGAACCGGGGCACGCCGTTTACGACAAATGGGTGAAGGAAATGAACTGTCCGGTACTGGGGGCCAACGTTGTCAGCAATGCCACGGGAAAGCCATACACTAAACCGTATACCGTGTTCGAAAGAGACGGAGTTAAGGTTGCAGTCCTCGGCATGCTCACTCCGGCTATCCCTAATTGGCTGGAAGAGAAGCTATGGAGCGGTATGCATTTTGAAGACATTAACCTGTCGGCAAAGAAATGGGTGGAGTATATCAGGGAAAATGAAAAGCCGGACGTTATCATAGGATTATTCCACAGTGGATGGGACGGCGGTATCGTAACACCTGAATATCACGAGGATGCAGCGCGCTCCACAGCTACTGGCGTTGACGGATTCGACATTATATTCTTCGGACACGACCACAGGGCCCGCAAGGCTGAAGTGAAAGCCCCTAACGGAAATACAGTGTTGTGTCTTGACCCTTCATGCAATGCAGTGAATGTTGCCGATGCCGAAATTACGGTTACGATAAAGGACGGAAAGATTACAGGAAAGGCGGTGTCGGGGGAAGTAAAGGACATTACTGCTGAACCTATTGACGAGGCTTTCGTTAGCCACTTTTCCGACGATATAAATGAGGTCAAGCAATATGTTGACCAAAAGATTGGAGATATCGGAGAAACGATGTACACAAAAGACAGTTTCTTCGGCAGTTCGCCTTTTATCGACCTTATCCATAACCTACAGCTCGACATAACAAAAGCGGACGTTTCATTTAACGCTCCGCTACAGTTTAATGCCGTTATCAAGGAGGGTCCTATCTTGATGAGCGACATGTTTAAACTGTATAAATACGAGAACAAGCTTTGCGTATTGCGGATGACGGGCGAAGAGATTCGTCGGCATCTGGAGATGAGCTACGACCTGTGGGTCAACACTATGAAGACGAAAGATGACCATATCATGCTGCTCGACCAGAGAAACTCTACGGATATGCAGAAGTTCGGTTTCAAGAACATGACGTTCAACTTCGACTCTGCTGCTGGCATTGACTATGTTGTTGATGTTACGAAGCCGGATGGGGAGAAAGTGAAGATTCTGCGCATGGCGAACGGTGAGAAATTCGATCCGAAGAAATGGTATCGGGTGGCAATGAACAGCTATCGTGCCAACGGCGGTGGAGAGTTGCTTACTAAAGGCGCCGGCATTCCTGCAAATGAGCTAACGAAGAGAAAGGTTTTCGAGAGCGACCTTGACTTGCGTCATTATTTGGCTGAAGAGATTAAGAAACGCGGCAAGATTATGCCTAAGGCTAACAACAACTGGCGTTTCATTCCGGAGAAATGGACAAAAGGAGCTATTGGCAACGACCGCAAGCTACTTTTCGGAGAATGATTATTATGCCTAATATGCCTATCATGCCTAATATTGCCTATTATGCCTATCATGCCTAATA
>DBKQ01000086.1:0-4691 GCA_002298545.1 Prevotella sp. UBA746 | reverse complement strand
CCTAATATGCCCATTATGCCTAATATGCCTAAATACCCATAACAAAACAAAAAAAACAATGAAAAAACTATATTTCGTCTTCTGCAAAGGAGACATCATGCTTGAGAAGCTGCCTGACGGAACATACACCATACCTTTTGAAGAGGAACCGCCAACAGAAGTAAAGCCTTGGACAAACATCATGAACGTCAGTCCTCTTGGAGACAAGGAAGTAAAGACATACAGGATAGACAGTCCGGTAACAGAAAACGAGAGATTTGAAATGTGCAGTCTGCGACCGAGCTACTATAAGCTGTCGAGGGAACTTTATCTTAAAGCAGGGAAATGCGAGGAACTCCTCTACTGGGACCAAAACACCAAGTTCTGCGGCGTATGCGGAGCACCGATGAAAATGCACACCGATATAAGCAAGCGTTGCACGGAATGCGGAAAGGAGGTATGGCCGCAACTCGCTACGGCAATCATCGTTCTTATCCATCGAGGCGATGAGGTGCTGCTCGTTCATGCCCGCAATTTCAAGAGTAATTTCATGGGACTGGTTGCCGGATTTGTAGAGACGGGCGAAACGCTTGAAGAGGCTGTTCACCGCGAGGTTATGGAAGAGACACATCTGAAGATAACAAATCTCATATACTTCGGAAGTCAGCCGTGGCCGTATCCTTGTGGACTGATGGTGGGGTTCAACGCCGACTATGTTAGCGGAGAGATTAAGCTGCAAAAGGAAGAACTGGCACGCGGAGCATGGTTCAGAAAAGACAATCTGCCGCAAATTCCCGAGAAACTGAGCATCGCACGCAAGCTTATCGATGCTTGGCTCGACGAAGGGGAATAAGCGACAGACTGTACTAAAAAAAATCTAAATGCAATATTTATCAGAGAGTCTATTTAGAATGTCATTCTTATCATAAACCTGACTCCATTCTTATGAACTCCAGGATATAGATAATTCAGACGGCGGACGTACTCTACATGAACAATCTTAAAGATATTATGTATGCCCGCCGCTATTTCCATATACGGACGGTTCTTGTCCATCACATGACAGCCATCGGGGAAATTCATCAACACATTGTCGCTGGCATTTTCGGCAAGCGTAGGATTGTTCTTGTCGGTCAACGTTCCCCAAAGACACTTGAAGGCTATATACTCGCGCCACTTCAGCTTTTTCAGCAATGGAATGCGGTTGAAGATTTTTCCGTTCAAGTCCCAAGATACGTCAAGACTCGCAAAACGGTCGTTAAGAAATTCCATATTGTCGATGAGCTGGAAGGTCTGGTCCTGTATTATGTATGAAAGGTTTGTGGCAGGGAAACAGAGCAACGGGAACGGTACCTTGTTCCACTGTATACCGCCACGCAGATAACCGTCGACTTTTCCCCAGCTGTTAAGCCAAAACCTTTTATATATACTTGCCTCGGTATAGTTATAGCTATAGTCGCCACCCAATATACCTTTGAACCCCATCGTATGACTCAGCGTATAGACTGGAGCATCGAAGTTCATCTTCAAACGACGCTGCTTGGTATTGATAAAGGTCTCGCCCGGAGCAAAACGCAGTTCGGCACGCAATTCCGTAGTACGGAATGTGCGTGACAAAGCTCGTAAAGAGGCGTTATCAACATTTGTCGATGAGGAATATAAATTGGTATAGTCGCGCATCGGCAGGAAATACAATTCGCCACAAGCCCGGTTTTCTTCCAGTTTCGCCGCTATTGTAGTTTTAAAACCCCAATCTTCCTCTCGTTCAAACGAGAGTTCCTGACGGTTATAGAACATCATTTTCTCTACTTTTGTCCATTTCAGAGCGGTAAACACATTGTCCTTGTCTGTATGCATAAACTTGTCTGATGGTGAGCATACATCATATGTAGAACTGAAAGTAAGTGTGCGCTTCGGGAATTCTCTCGGCAAATATTCCTTCTTGTTAAATGAGTATGTAACCTCCCCCTTATAATAATTCTTATGGCTACCCCATCCATGAGCGTAATATCCACTAAAGAACCAATGAGGATTAAGCTTTGCTGTTGTCTGTCCAGAGATTCGTGTACGGAAACCGTCAATGCTGTTACTTGTGAACATGGTGTTGATAGGACCTAAATCGAATTTGCTCGGATTACCAGTCTCTACAAAGTTCTCTATAAATGCCTTCAAACCGAAAATCACATATTTGAAGCCCTTTATCTGTTCAAGGTTATGAACAAAAGCACTCATATCACTTTCGCCCTTAGTAAGCTTTACCTGACGATACTTATCCCAAAAGGCTTCGTCGCGCATCATGGCGTCAGCTTCTTTCACTTCCTTTGCCTTTCCCTTGAAAAGTTGGCGTGGCAGTTCATCGAAAGCATAGTCTGACAAACGGGTGTTTCTAATCACCACGGCTTTACTCAGAAAGCTTGCCACTTTCATCTCTGCTATCATATCATCGCGAGTCAATACCCATGTATTGTCTTGCAAACGCGAAAACTCCTGTATTACTTTCAGGTCTTCCACAAAATTCACGTCGCTACGCTTCGGTATTGACAAATCGCAGCGCTTTACCTGATACGACGAATCTGCCAAGACATACAAGTCGCCCTGGAAACCGAAATCCTGCTGATTGTTTGGCATGAAACGCAGATGGATACACTTGTCCTTGTCGATGTCAAGCGTGTCTGTAATATAATAACGGTAGAAACCTATGGCATCCTTGCCTATGGGAGAGGTGAAGGGATATTGTAGGAGACGTATCTGGTCGTCATAGATATTCACATCGGTAAATACATCCTTCATTGCCGTAGTCAGGATATCACCGGTTTGAAACAGGTCGTTCACTCCAGACGAATTTTGTCCCTTTATAATATTCTTCTCTGCCTTTGGGTGCTTCCGGTAAATACTTTGAGTAACGGTCTCGTCAACGGAAATAGGAAGAATGAGCTTTCCGTTATACTCGCACTTCTCAACCTGGTCTTTGAGCCACGGTTTCTTTTTCAGTTTCGGCGATTCCAGCTTTTCTTGCGTTATATCGTTCAGAGCCAACGTAAGCTTCTGGTATTTGCAATACTGGTAGAAATCACGGTTGCTGAGGTCTGTAAGTTTCTTATTTTCTATTACCTTACGCATCAGTTCTACAGCAGGATTGTTTTTTCTCGAATACTTGTGCTTGCGAGACTTTACAACTACATTTCCGAGCAACTTGCTGTCCTGTTTAAGACGTACATTGTATGTATTCCTGATTTTTGAATTTACGAGCACTGTTTGGGAAACGTATCCCACAGCACTGAATGTCAGCTGCCAGCCGTCATGCCTACTGATTTGATACTTGCCGTCAATTCCAGACGCTACTGCTACTCCGTGTCCTTTATATATAGCACTTGCATAAGGAATACTGTCGCCTGTTTCGGCATCTATAATATATCCTCTTATCTGAGCCTCCGACGCATGGGGCATTATGGTAAGAAGCAAAAATAATAATGTTATTCTGAAAACTCTCAATTTACTTTAATATTTATTGATATAATGTATCTGCCTTTCCTCTGTTCCATTTTTGTCGGCAGACTCTTTAATGAATTAAAAACATGCTAATTAACTAAGTTGCGCCAGATGCAAACCAGACTTGAAACCATTGTCTGCTTCACATCTGACACAAGCTTATATATAATAAGGTGTATCGGCATATATAATTTATATATATAATATGTATGATATTTATATTATGCCGATGGAGAACAACTATTAGTCAATCTCCTCGTCTGCCTCATATCCGCCCATCTCACGAATGGCGTTTTTGAGCATTGTATACTGCTGGTACAGATTGTTGACTGCTTCCTCTCCCTTTGTATAGTCGTGCATCGGACTCTTCAGGAAGAAGCTCAAGAAGCGCTGTGTTCCGTATCTTCCGGCTCTTGCAGCAAGATCGCTCAACAGACACAGGTCGAGCAACAAAGGAGCAGCAAGTATCGAATCACGACACAGGAAGTTTATCTTTATTTGCATCGGGTATCCCATCCAACCGAAGATGTCGATATTATCCCAGCCTTCCTTATTGTCGTTGCGTGGCGGATAATAGTTTATGCGCACTTTGTGATAGTATTGGGTATCCTCGTCATTGCCATGTCCGTAAAGATCCGGCTGAACGTCCGGCTTCAATATTGTTTCAAGCGTTGACAACTTACTTACCTCTTTTGTATGGAAATTGGCAGGTTCATCCAATACCAGTCCATCGCGGTTGCCAAGGATGTTGGTAGAGAACCATCCGCTTAGTCCGAGACAACGTGTACCGATGATTGGTGCGAAACCACTCTTCACAAGAGTCTGTCCTGTCTTAAAATCCTTGCCGGCAATTGGCATTTTCGTTTTTTCAGCAAGCTCCCACATAGCCGGGATATCTACCGTAGTGTTCGGTGCTCCCATAATGAACGGTGCTCCCTCTTTAAGGGCTGCATAGGCATAACACATTGACGGGGCGATATGCTCGCGGTCGTCTGCCTTCATTGCTTTTTCCAAGTCTTCCAGTCTGTAGTGCACACTTTCATTTACCGGTACGTAAATCTCCGTCGACGCAGCCCAAATAACAACAATCCTGGAACATCCGTGCTCAGCCTTGAAGTTTCTGATATCTTCGCGCAAAGCCTCAACCATATCCCAACGTGTCTTGCAGTCTTTTACGTTGTCTCCGTCCAGGCGCTTTGCATAGTTCTTGTCGAAAGCAGCCT
>DBKQ01000038.1 GCA_002298545.1 Prevotella sp. UBA746 | reverse complement strand
CCGGCGAAGCCGGATAAAAATATGGATAATGAAAATACAGATCTCACAACCATATTCTTTCTCGCAACAAGGCAGACGAGAAGGTCAAGAAGACAGTTTTTGTCCTGTTGAGGCAAATGAGCAGACAGCCTATTTCGTAGTTTGCGACGGAGTAGGAGGCAGAGACAAGGGAGAAGTGGCAAGTCGTTTGGTATGCCAGACATTTGAGGAAAGCCTATCCTCATGCAACTGCAAAAAAATAGGGGCGAAAGACGTGCTGACGCTTGTGGAAGAGGCATACAAGAGCCTGTATAAGAACCGCGCTTTAAGTCCGTCCATGGCAACGACCCTAACTTTTATGGCACGCACATCCAGCGGAATGCTCTTGGCGCATCTTGGCGACAGTCGTATATACCAGATACGGAAAGACCGTGGAGTGATATTCCAGACAAAAGATCATAGTCTTGTTAACGAATGGGTTGAGGAAGGAAAGATAACCGCAGAGGAGGCTGTGCACCACCCCAAGCGCAATATCATCACAAAATGTATATTCGTTGCTAAAGACAGTAGGCAATACCAAACACCGACCATAACCTTGATACGCGACATACTGCCCCATGACATCTTCCTGATGTGTACCGACGGCGTGTATGAAATGGCGACCGAAAGCGTAATTGTAGAGATCCTCACGGCAGACAAACCTCTGGCAGACAAGGCAGATGCACTTGCAGCAGTCTGCAAGAACAGTAGTGACAATAATACAGCCTGGCTCGTAGAAGTGACAGACGTAGACCGGCAAGGGGAAATGCAGGATGACAATATAACATATACAATAGCAGAGTATAAAAAAAATATGTGTAGCCGTTTTTTAGACTTCATCCGAGAAACATTTGGTTTCGTCAAAGAAACCAAATCCTTGAAATAACATGCTCAAGATAACTTTGAAGCGTCTGTGAAAATCCATACCTTTGCCGTAGAAAACAATAAAAATAACCCATTAAAGAGTAAAAGTTATGGATACACAGGTAATCAACCAAAATGCAGCAAATGGTAATTCAAAGGAGACATTGAAAAAAGGTGCAGCTCTTGCAGGCTCGGCAGCTATAGGAGCAGGAGCGGTAGTATCGGCAGATATCGTAAGAGGCGACGAAGAACTGGAACTTGCAGAAGCAATGACACCAGAAGTGGACTCACAGACTATAGCAGACAATGCTCAGACAGAAGAAAACGGTACGCCAACAACTGATGCAGAGCATGCAACAAATACCGCTGCTACTGACTCACCAACCGTAAGCCATCCGTCAGAGCCACAACCTCAAACGTCAAATACAATAGAGGGGCAACATACACAGAGCGCCAATGCTACTACGGCACAACATACAGATGTAATACCAGGCATGGCAGTGAGTGGAGAGATTAATACAAACGACATACCGGATGTAGACCCAGACCTCGTGGCACAGGATATAACAGACGATGTCATCATGGTAGACCCTACCGACAACGATATGGCAAATTTAGATATTGCAGCGGTGGGTAAGATAGAAACCGTAGACGGTCAGGTACTCACGGCAGCCCAGTTTACAGGAGACAACGGAGAATCGTTGTATGCCGTGGATGTAGATGGCGACAATACCTATGACATTGTAACAGATGATTCCGGAAACGTCTTGGCAGGAGTTCCGACAACATTGACAGTAAGCGATTCGGAAAATATAGCAAGTGTGAATCACGGCGACACAGGCTACCTCGCCCACAGCGATACAGACAATACGGCAGATGATACATTTGACAACCCGATGGACGATGTTGTAGAACTCGGGTAAAAGAAAGTATAGAATATAAACACCACCAAAAATAGTAACTATGAACAGCAAACATCTGATAATGATAGCGCTGATAGCGTTAGGTTCGGGAATTGATGCAATGGCGCAAAAGAAAGTGGCAAAACCAAAAAAAGCACAGACAACAGTAAATGCAGACTCCTTAGAAGTGAGAAAACTGACAGATGCTGCCAAGAAAGGCGATGCGGAATCGCAAAATACACTCGGCACATATTATTATACCGGTAAGAAAGTGAAACGAAACTATGAAGTAGCTCTAAAGTGGTATAGTATGGCAGCAAAGCAGCGGCATGTGAAGGCGATAGCCAATATGGGACTTTGCTATCAATTAGGCAACGGCATAAAGAAAGACTCGCTGATGGCGGTAAAGCTTTATAAAGAGTCGATTAAGAGTGGAAATGCCGAACTCGTAAAACAACGCGAAGAAAACCTTGCCAAAAGCAAGTCGACTTTCGACATCAATCTCCTTGCCGACCTCTATGAGCACGGTTGTGGAACCACTGTAAAGAAGGATTCTGAGACAGCCATGAAATACTATAAGATGGCAGCAGCCAACGGATATTTGGAGGCTATCGTAAAAGTGGCAAGGGCTTACGACAGTAAAAAAATGTATGCAGAGGCTTTGCCTTATTTCCAGAAAGCCGCCGACAAGGGTGATGGCTATTCAGAATATAAATATGGCGATTATCTTTGTAATGGTAAGGGCTTGAAGGTAGACAAGGCAAAGGCAGTAGTATATTTCGACAAAGCCGTGAAACACCATATCCCGAATGCCATGATGATGCTGGGCGATCTCCTTTATAAGGGCGATGGTGTAGAGCAGAACTACCCCAAGGCTATGTCACTTTATCAGCAGGCGGCAGTAAAAGGTAATCCAGCTGCATTCTGGAATATTGGTATCATGTATAAAAAAGGACTCGGCGTTAAGGAAAATTATCTGATAGCACTGCAATGGCTCGCCACAGCTGCAGAAAAAGGAATGAAGACAAATTTCCAAAAACAACTGTTGGAGACAAACGTTGAGATCAACAATGGGTGGAAGAATACCGACTTCTATACCTTCTTGCATGTCGTGTCGCTGATGGAAGCTGCAAATCCCGACTATTCAACTGCTGTAAAGGAGCTGACAGTCTTGGAGAAGAAAGGCATAACTGTAGCTTCCACTTTGCTCGGGCGTTGCTATGCCGACAAATCATGGAACAAGGCAAATACCAAGAAGATGCTTTCTTATTATGAAAAGGCAGCAAATGCCGGCGAACCGTATGCCTGCTGGCTCTTGGCACAGTTGTATATGACTGGCGACAAGACAGTGAAGACAGATAAGAGTAAGGTGGTTTTTTATTATCAAAAGGCTTCAGAGGCAGGGTATGCTCCGGCAAAGTGTGAACTCGGAAACTTATTTTTCACCGGTAAACTTGTGAATAAGAACATTTCAGAGGCTATCAAGTATTATCATGAGGCATTACTCGGAGGATATCTGTCAAAAGAAGCAGCCGACAATTTGGCATCTTGCTATCAGCAGGGACTTGGCGGAGTGAAAAAAAATGCAGATGCAGCCCGGGATATAACAAAGAAAGGACGCACGGAAATGCCGTGGACAAAACTCTTACAGAGTGTTTCTTTTGAATAGTAAATCAACATAAAAAGATTCTTATGAAGAGATATCTTATGCTTTTGACTCTTTCAGTCTTGATGTCGGCTCCGCTCCTTGCACATGGCAGCTTGGCTTTCAAGACTGAAGAGCTAAAAAAATATGCTTCGGTGTTGAGGCTCGATAGTCTTGACACGCTGAAGACCGGATATTCGGATGTGAAGAAAGACAACCGACAGCTGGTTGTTAGAAAAGCGGAAGGCGGTATGGTGGAACATATCGGACTGTTCTTGTTCTCCAAAGAGGCAAGGACAGAGGCTAACAATGCTGTGCTCGACTTTCTGGAGAGAGGTCTGTTATGCAATACCTATAAGTTGACCGACAACAAACTGAAGTATATGGATGTAAAATTCGTAAAAGGCAGTTGGAGTCAGATGCTGGTAACGGCTCCGATGGTAAGTTGGCAAGTGTCGATGATAAATAACCGTGTCTACCAAGTTACGATGAAAGGTAAGGGAAAAGAAGAAATAGAAATCCTTGTCCCCGTAAAATACGACTTCCTGACGAATACTTCAAGAAAGGAACTGGAGCATAACTTCGTTCGCGACCTTAAGGCTTTTAAATATGACAAAAGGAATAGCGAAATGGATTTGGATGTGGCAGACCTTCGTGTAGTAAAGGATTTGGCTGACACACTCTATATGTTGCCGGGCAAGCATTATCTTTTGGAGACGATAACCAATGCGACCTATTGGCAACAGAAAGACAGCGTTTCTTATAAACCTGTTGTAGACGTGAAATATCCAGTGCAGACAGTGGCAAACAGAATGTTGGTTGACGACGAGAGTATACCGGAAACAAATTTGTCGATAACGGTAATTGGTAATGACAAGCGAAATGAACATGTGGATGTTCCGGTGCGGCAGTTTATGGCTTTTGTGAAGAGTCAAGGCTGTGTGCCGTATTTCAGTTTTGAGCAGATTAAAGACGGAAAGCTAAACGGTGCACTGTTCCTCTACAACAAAGAACTCGGTTATGACCATGTATTCAGTCTGACGTGCGACATAAAGAATGTTGCATCAAGCGGATTCAGTTTGGATTCCTGTGCCTATCTTTATACGCCAACTACAAATGTGAAGAACCTGTATAGCGACATGAAATCGGGGAGGCAAGGGAAATGAAAAGATTTTTGAATCTTCTTGTTGGCATTGTCGTTTTCGGTGTGTGTATGGCGCAGAATACGATAGCGGAGATAAACGAAATAAAAATGTCGAAAACATATTTCACGGCAGAGGCTACAGCAAAAAACTTCGAAGATGCCAAGAAAATGGCTCTCGTTAATTTGATGATGAAAATCGACAGCTATTGTGAAGATATGGAAATAGACAGGATTGCCGAGAATCAGGTAGAGGAGGTCGTGCAGACAAAGAGCTTGAAGCGAGGTGATGAAGCTATTATGGCGTTTGTCTACGTTCCAAGAAGTATCGCTGCCAAGATAACACAACAGGAGGGGACAATAAGTACTCCGGCAACATGTCCATCTGTCTCCCACTCCTCAACGAATAATATTCCAGACATTATAAAGCGTGTTTGTGAGCTGGGTACCTATGCACAGTTGCAGTATTGGCTTGATATGGCGGAAAGCAACGGAATGATAAAGATATGGGGTAAGTGGCGTATGATGAATAATCGGGAAGCCTGCTATCTTGTGATGGTCAATGCCAACAGACAGATAGTAAGTGTACTGTCGCCCGTTCATGACGGTTGCCGTACCGAGGTGAACACCGGCGTCCTTATGGATTCAGAGAAGATGAAATCGTTTAACAATAAATGTGTGCCTATTTGTGTGCTCGTAAAATAATATATATAATATGAGAAAGATAATAATTTTGCTTTGCTGGGCTTTGTCGTTTCCTGCCATGTTGCGGTCGCAGGTGAAATTTCAGTTCAGCGACGGCATATATAATGAAACCTTGAAAGCGCAGGTGGAACGAAACGTCTCGTCTTTGCTGACGGAGATAAACAGGGCGGAGAGAGCAGGAACGGCATTAAATCTAAACGGAGTTAGAATTGAATCAACTGCGGCTATGGGACTGAACAGTCTGTGGAATACAATTCCTTTCCGCTGTGAGCAGAACGATAATAAGCAATCGTGTATCAAGGACTTTACCGGATATGAGATAAGACAGATTCCTGTAGAGATGAGACCACGTGACAATACCTATCGCGGAGAAATACATAAGGAACTGACAATAAGTTTCGACAAACAGGGAATAATAACCGGTGTGAGGACAGCCATTGACAATAATTCGTATCTGGCAATATTGCAAGGAGGCAACTCCAATATAGACATTAGGATGCGCAGGGAAATACTGAAGTTCGTGGAGGATTTCAGAAGTTATTATGTAGAGAAGAACATAAATGCTTTGGAGGAGATATTCAGTGATGATGCACTTATCATAACAGGTCGTGTAATCAAGATTATAGGAAAGACGCAGGCGGATGGTGTAACGCAGCAGGTAAGGGATAGGGTGGTATACAGCAAGCAGAACAAGCAGCAGTATATCAATAATCTCAAGACCTTGTTTAGCAACAACAAATATATAAATGTTGATTTCTCCGACATAGAAGTGATGCGTCATGGTTCGAATCCGAAATACTATGGTGTAAGACTGCGCCAGAAATGGGCAAGCCAGCGGTATAACGGCAACCAGTATGCCGACGACGGTTATGTATTCCTTTTGTGGGACTTTCGTGATGAGGGAAACCCTAAGATACATGTAAGGACCTGGACTCCTAACCATCAGGGACAGAAAAGCGATGAGTTCGTTCCAGAAGATTTCTTTATTTCGGATACGTTGAAATAAATATTTTCTTGGGCATTAAAGGCAAGAACAAAAAATCAATTTTATCAAAAGGACCGTTTCTTCCATTTGGGAGAAACAGTCCTTTTGATTATTATAATGTATAGGATGATATAATGTTTATTCTATTTTTTTTTGATAATATACATTTTCCTATGAGTTAAGCTGGTTATTTACCTCCTATACGTGAAATATTTTTTTCTCGGGGAAAAAGTATCATTGTATCATTTTGGGGTGCTGTATATAGTGTAATTCATTGAAAATAAAGTATATGCAGGAATGATACTTTTCTGAAAAAATTACATAAAGTATCATAGAAGTATCATTAAAATATCATAAGAGTTTCTTCTATGCAGCTTAGGGGTAGGGGAACAATAAAAAAACAAAGGAGACTATTCTCGCGAATTGTCTCCTTTGCGGTGCGTACGGGACTCGAACCCGTGACCTCCTGCGTGACAGGCAGGCATTCTAACCAGCTGAACTAACGCACCTAAACTATGAAAATAAGTCTTTTCTGCGGTGTGTACGGGACTCGAACCCGTGACCTCCTGCGTGACAGGCAGGCATTCTAACCAGCTGAACTAAC
>DBKQ01000067.1 GCA_002298545.1 Prevotella sp. UBA746 | reverse complement strand
GGCGGGGGAGGGGAAGATAAAAAATATAAATAAAAACTTACGTCTATGACAAAATCAAACAATAAGAATACAACAGCCGACTTCGTAGTTCCTTCAGAAAAAGGATATTATGGTGATTTCGGCGGAGCATATATACCGGAAATACTCCACCGCTGCGTGGACGAACTACAGCAGGCGTACTTACCGATTATCGAGAGCGAGGAGTTCAAGAAAGAATACCATGCCTTGCTTCGCGACTACGTTGGCAGACCGTCGCCTCTTTATTTCGCCCGTCGGTTGAGCGAGAAATACGGTTGCCGACTATATCTAAAGCGCGAAGACCTGAACCATACCGGGGCACATAAGATAAACAATACCATCGGACAAATCCTTATGGCAAAGAAAATGGGCAAGACAAGGATTATTGCCGAAACCGGTGCCGGACAACATGGTGTTGCCACAGCCACGGTTTGTGCCCTGATGGGAATGCAGTGTGAGGTGTTTATGGGCAAGACGGATGTGGAGAGGCAGCATGTTAACGTGGAGCGCATGAAGATGCTCGGAGCTACAGTTCATCCTGTTACTACGGGAAATATGACGCTCAGCGATGCTTGTTCGGCGGCAATACGCGACTGGTGTTGTCATCCTGCTGATACCTTTTATATCGTGGGCTCCACCATGGGACCTCATCCGTATCCCGACATCGTGGCAAGGATGCAGAGCGTTATCTCGGAGGAGATAAAATGGCAGTTGCAGGAGAAGGAGGGTAGGGACTATCCCGACACTCTCGTGGCATGTATCGGCGGTGGGTCGAATGCTGCCGGCACGATTTATCATTATGCTAACGACGAGCGAGTGAGAATCGTTCTTGCCGAGGCTGGTGGCGAGGGTATCCATTCAGGTCATACTGCTGCCACTATCCATTGTGGCACTACGGGAATTCTTCACGGCAGCAAGATGCTCGTGATGCAAGACGACGACGGACAGATTGAGGAGGCATTTACCGTTTCTGCCGGACTGGATTATCCAGGTGTCGGACCGATGCATTGCAATATGGCTGTAAAAGGCAGAACCCGTGTCCTTGCCATCAACGATGATGAGGCTATCCGCGCCGGATTCGAACTGACACGTATGGAGGGTATCATCCCGGCAATCGAGAGTGCACATGCCATCGCCGCCCTACAGAAAATTGATTTTAAGAAAGATGAAGTCGTAGTGCTTACCGTCAGCGGCAGGGGCGACAAGGATATTGAAACGTATCTTAGAATGAAGAGTGAAGAATTGATTCGCTGACGCTCAGCGAAATGAAGAATGAATATTACTCTTATTTGTCTTGTTCCTCTCAGTTCTCCCATTCCTCTCAGTTCTCCCATTACTCCCAATAAAAATAAAAATCAATGATAAAATACAACTCTTTTTCAAATACAATTCTTGCCGATATGCATACTCCTGTAGAGGTGTATCTTAAATTGCGCGACCTTTCACCACAAAGTGTTCTGATGGAATGTTCCGATTATCACGATGCGGCAAACAGCCGTTCGTTTATTGCCTTTAATCCTATCGGACATGTGTCGGTAGCGCATGACGTTGCCGAACTCCTGTTGCCGAGTGGTGAGGTGGAAAGAAAGAATATCGATGATTCATTCCGATGCGAAGATGCCTTCGGACGTTTTTTGTCTCAGATTGAAATTACTGGCGAAGGGAGTGAGTTCTGCGGTCTCTTCGGCTTCACCTCGTTTAATGCCGTGAAGTATTTCGAAAATATAAAGGTGAAAGATGAGAGAATGGAGAAGAACGATGCTCCGGATATCCTTTACACCTTGTTCCGCGATGTTCTTGTCTTCGACCACTATAACAACAAGCTCACTCTTGTGTCAATTGACTTAGACGGTAATCATGATGCTACAAAAAAGAGAATCAATGATATTCTGGAGAGGATAGAACACGGTGTGGCACTGGTGTTTCCGTTCCATAGTGTTGGTGAAACGACATCCACTCTTACCGACGACGAGCATCGCGAGAATATTCGTCGCGGCATTCGTCATTGTCAGCGGGGCGACGTGTTCCAGATTGTATTGTCGCGTCGTTTCGTACAGCGTTATGAGGGCGATGATTTCCAACTCTACCGTTCGCTTCGTAGTATCAATCCCTCGCCATATCTCTTCTATTTCGATTTCGGAGGTTTCCGTCTGATAGGAAGCAGTCCGGAGACGCATTGTCGTATCGACGGTGGCAAGGCTTATATCGACCCTATTGCCGGAACGACAAAGCGCACGGGGGATGCAGAGTCTGACCGCCGTGCTGCAGAGTATCTGCGCAATGACCCTAAGGAGAATGCAGAGCACGTGATGCTTGTAGACCTTGCCCGCAACGACCTTTCGCGCAATTGTCATGATGTAAAGGTGGATTTCTATAAAGATCTTCAGTATTACAGTCATGTGGTGCATCTCGTTAGTAGGGTGAGCGGTAAGCTAAACAAAGGTGCCAATTCTATTAAGGCTTTTATCGATACTTTTCCTGCCGGTACACTTAGCGGTGCACCTAAGGTGAGGGCTATGCAACTTATCAGCGAGTATGAACCGCATAGTCGTGGAGCGTATGGCGGTTGTGTTGGCTATATCGGTTTCAACGGCAATCTTAATCAGGCAATTACTATCCGCACCTTCGTAAGTCGTAACGGCGAACTGTGGTTTCAGGCTGGTGGCGGCATCGTGGCTAAGAGTGATGTGGAATATGAATTGCAGGAAGTGAATAACAAACTCGGGGCTTTGAGGGAAGCGATTAATAGAATTAGGAATTAGGAAAGAGAAATTAGGAATTAGTAAATAGGAAATAGGAATTAGTAAATAGGAAATAGGAATTAGGAATGACTATTAGTCTTATAAGTCTTATAAGTCTTATTACTCCCATAACTCCCAGTTCTCCCATAAAAAAATAACAATCATGAAAATCATCATCATAGACAATTACGACAGCTTTACTTATAATCTCGTACACCTCGTGCGCAGTTTGAATGTAGAAGTTGATGTTGTTCGCAACGACAAGTTTAAAATAGAAGATTTATCCTGTTACGACAAGATATTGCTCAGTCCCGGTCCGGGAATACCGAGCGAGGCTGGACTCTTGCTTGATGTTATAAAGGCGTATGCAGGGAAGAAGCCGCTGCTTGGTGTGTGCCTTGGCCATCAGGCGATAGCCGAAGTCTTTGGCGGCACGTTGCGCAATTTGCAGAATGTATATCATGGCGTTGCCACTCCGTGTAGAGTGGTGGCAGATGATATATTGTTCAAGGAATTGCCAAAGGAGTTTGAAGTAGGGCGTTACCATAGTTGGGTGGTAGACAGAGCCACTCTTCCATCATGTCTTGAAGTAACGTCGGAGAGTCATGATGGGGAGATAATGTCGCTTCGCCATAGAGAATACGACGTGCGTGGCGTGCAGTTTCATCCGGAGAGTGTCTTGACACCCGTTGGTAAGCAAATTATTTCGAATTGGATTGATTGTTGAAGTCTGTCTCAATCCATTTCACAACACTGTCGTCTTCGTTCGTGCCGATGACCTCATCACTTGCCGCCTTCACCTCGTCGTAGGCATTCTCCACGGCAACGCTGTGGTCGGCAATACGCATCATAGGGATATCGTTGAGGTTGTCGCCGAACACTACAATCCGTTCTGCTCCCACCTTTGCGGCAAGTTCTTTGATGGCTTCAGCCTTTGTCGTGCCCTTGGTGTAGAGGTCGATAAATCCCAGCTCATCGTTAAAGATATCGTGATAGCAGTTGTATGTGCAACTTAGTCCTTCTCTGTCAATATCGTCGGCGATTGCCCTAAGGTCGCGGAACTTGCCCATACTGAAGATGAGCATCAATTCGTCGGAAGAATCATCTGCCGACAGCTTGTCTACGGTCACGAGCTTCTTTAGCGGTCCTGTAACTCTAGGATCTATGAATTCATGCTCCTCTTCCGACAGATGATTGCTGTGGCGAACGATAATTTGGTTGCCGTGTTTATAATATAAGAACGGGTTATTGCCGTGGTGCTCAAAGATATTGATAAATTTCTGGATGTCGTTTCGGCAGATTGTTCTTGCCGAGGCATATTCCTGTTTTTTGTTGTCCCACATGGCGCAACCCGCCATTACGATAAACGGCAGGTTGGCATTTACTCGTCTCATCAAGCCAACCACGGTGGCTGGTGTGCGTGCTGTGGCTACGGTAAACATTGCGCCGCGTTCTATCAGAGAATTCAGTTTCTTTATAGTTGTTTCAGACAGGACGGAGGCTTGGTTTAGCAGAGTGCCGTCCATGTCGCTAACGTAGAGGGTCATTTTTTGTGGCATTGTTTTTCT
>DBKQ01000105.1:22213-23344 GCA_002298545.1 Prevotella sp. UBA746 | reverse complement strand
TATGAATACGGTGCCGACCTATCTGTGTCGTTTCCGCGGCTCCTTGTACCTTTCCTCAAACGACGCAGATACTACACCACGCCGAGCACAATGGCAAAGATGTCGGTAAACGTGCTCAACCGTCCTGGCTACTTCAAGATGCATACGGCAACAGGTGAATGGACTTACAAATGGCAGCTTACGGAGAGGACAAAACACGAATTCAGTCCGCTGACGCTGAAATACCAGCATCTTACCTATACCACCCACTCCTTTGACTCCATAATGCAGGCTAACCCGTATCTTCTTGCCACAATGCAAGACATGCTGATACCAAAGATGAGCTATACCTACACGTATACCAGTCCGAAGCAATACCGCAACCCGATATTCTGGAGCATTACGGCATCTGAAGCCGGTAATATCCTGTCGCTCGGATATCTGGCGGCAGGAAAGAAATGGGGCGATGAGGGGAAAACGCTTTTCAAGAACTCATACGCACAGTTTGTAAAGCTGGAGACCGACTTTACCAAGACATGGAGCGTCGGACTGAAGTCGCAACTCGTGGGACATGTAAATGCCGGACTGATATATGCCTTCGGCAATACGAAGCAGACACCATACAGCGAGCAGTTTTACGTTGGCGGTGCAAACAGCGTGAGGGCTTTCGCAGCGAGAAGTATCGGTCCGGGACATTATTATACCGACGTGGCACGTCTCTCGTATCTCGATCAGACGGGCGACATGAAGATTCAGGCAAATCTGGAATACCGCTTTAATATCTTCGGCAATCTATATGGAGCGACCTTCCTTGATGCCGGAAACGTATGGGGAGTGCGCAACGACGGCTACCGCGCAGGAGCAAAGTTCAAGTTTAAGAACATTCTTGACGAAATGGCTGTCGGCACAGGTATCGGTGTGCGCTACGACCTGGAGTTTCTCGTGTTGCGTCTCGACTGGGGCGTTGGCATCCACCTGCCTTACGACACGACACGCAGCGGATACTACAACATCCCGAAGTTTAAGGACGGACAGAGCATCCACCTCGCCGTAGGGTATCCTTTCTGATAAAAACACTATACTATATAAGCAAATTCATCCTTCTGCAGAAACGTTCCTACCAAACAGCAGGAGCGTTTCGCCTAAACACTC
>DBKQ01000105.1:19112-22137 GCA_002298545.1 Prevotella sp. UBA746 | reverse complement strand
TCGCCTAAACACTCGAAGCGTTCCGACGGAACACTCGAAGCGTTTCTATCAAGATCTTCCCCTCCCCCGCCTCCCCCTCCGGGGGCGGAGCAGTTACCCTTTCTATCTGAAGACAAATGCATTTGTTATTGACAACATTCACAAGATTATTATTAACGATTTGTTTGTCGAAAAATAATGAAAAAATGCATTTGTTATTGACAAAATTCGCAAGATTATTATTAACAATTTGTTTGTCGAAAAATAATGAAAAAATGCAAGTTTTTAGCAGCCAAAGGTAACCGCTCCGCCCCCGGAGGGGGAGGCGGGGGAGGGGAAGAACTAAATCTGAAACTTAAATACTACTTTACACTATTTTTCCGACTAATGAACTTGTCGCCTTACGTCAGTTGCCTTTATTCAACGACTCCTTGTTCCGTCGCCACTCCGTAGGTGTAACACCGAACTTCTGTTTGAAGCATTTGCTGAAATAGTGGGCATCGGCAATACCTACGGCATAAGAAATTTCAGTAACACTCATCTCGCCGGCACCAAGCAATTCTACAGCACGCTGCAGGCGCAAAGACTTAAAGAAATCGTTAGGTCCTACTCCTGTCAGAGCCTTCAGCTTCTTGAAATACACAGAACGGCTCATTCCCATCATCCTTGCCACATCATCGACAGAAAGATCGCCGTTGCTGATATTCTCTTCAAGCAAGGACGTTAGCCGAACAAGAAAACGCTGGTCGGCATCCATCGAGACACTACTGCCGGCAGCAACAGACGAAGTATTTGCCGTGCAGTCTGACGAAAGTGAAGGATTTAAAGAAACACTGCTCTTATTCACAAAGCGTTCGAAATACACCCGTTGCAGACTGCTGCGCATCTCTATGAGATTTCTGATTCTCGCCCTCAGAACATCAGCACTAAAGGGCTTCTCTATATATGCATCAACGCCAGTGCGAAGTCCAAGTATCACCGAAGCCTCATCAGTACGAGCCGACAGCATGATAATAGGAATATGACTCGTTGAAATGTCTTTGCGCAGATGTCCTGCCATATCCACTCCATCCATCACCGGCATCATATAATCAGAAATTATCAGGTCGGGGAGCAGCCCGGCAGCCTTCTCCATTCCAATCTTGCCGTTGGCAGAAGTTACAATATTGTATTCTTCGCGAAGTATTAGGGAAATGAAGTTGCGCATATCGGCATTATCCTCAACGACAAGTATCGTCAGCCTGTCTTTCATCTCCATGTCATTACTGTCTGAATCCTCGTCGAAGGCTTCACTTTCAGTCTCCACCCTACCCTCTTCTGCCGTATACGGAGTAGTGTCCTCCATGATATAGTTAGCTTCAGGACATGTCCCTGGAGCGTTTGACGGCAGTTCGATGATAAAGGTGCTGCCCTTGCCGAGTTGACTTTCTACATGTATCGTGCCATGGTGCAGCTCAACGAGGTCTTTGGTAAGGGCAAGCCCTATTCCAGTGTGCGGCTGACTAACGGCACTGCCCTCGTTATCGGAACTGAACAGGCGGAAGATGGAGCTGATACGGTCGGAGGCAATACCGCTCCCTTCATCTTTTACTCTTACAACGACACCACTGCCCGACGGCTCCACACTGACAAGAATACTTTTTCCTCGTTGTGTAAAGCGGAAGGCATTCGAGAGGAGATTAAATATCACCTTGTCGAGCTTCTCGCAGTCCGCCCATACAAAGACCTTTTCTTCTGGCTTTACAAGACTGAGGCTTATGCCTCGCTCACTGGCGAGATTACGGAAATTGCCAATCAGCGAACTTATAAACACGCCGATGTCTATGCGTTGTAACGAGAGTTTCATGTTTCCGCTCTCAATTTTCCTTATGTCGAGAATCTGACAGACAAGTCTCAACAGTCTGTCGGAATTGCTGTCTACAACATGCAGAGCATCTGCAAGATTCTTCTCTTTTACGCCGCGGCGCAACATCTCTTTCACACTACCTGAGATTAGTGTGAGCGGAGTGCGTATCTCATGAGAGATATTGGTAAAGAACTTCATCTTGAGGTCGGAAATCTCCTGTTCTACAGCCACTTTCTGCTTCAGCTGAAGGATAGTGGCAAAGACGTATGCCGTGATACATACAGCGAGAACGGCTATCAAGCCATACAACAGCCAAGCCCATCCCGTCTGCCAGAACGAGGGCAATACCTCTATTTCTATCCTTCGCATATTGTTCACCCATAAGCCGTCGCTGTTTGTTGAGCGTATTTTAAGCATATATTTTCCTGGCGGCAGATTGTTGTAGATGGCACTGTGGCGATTGCCTATCATGTTCCAGCCGGCATCTATTCCATCTATCATGTAGGCATAACTAATATTTGAGGGATCACGAAAATCAAGGGCTGCAAATTCAAGATTGAAACTGTTCTTGCCTGATGGCAGCGTTATGCATTGCACGCTGTTTATGTCTTCTTCAAGTATCGCATTGTCGTCTGCCGAAGGCAACTGCTCCGTTTGGTCAACAAACAGTTTTGTAAGGATTATCTTTGGCACAAACCGACTTACCTTTATCTTCTCCGGATTGAAATAAACGGCGGTGCAGTTACGCGACGGGTAAAGCAATCTGCCGTCGCGAAGCCTCAACGCCATACCTTCGTTGATGTCTATCTGTTTGCCGAAGAAGCGCGAGGAGAAATTCTCCACACTGTTTTTCTGAGGCGAATACTTTACGAATCCGTTTTCTGAGGCGAACCAGAGGTTACCGCTACGGTCTTCCTGTACGGAAAAGACAACATCGCTGCGCAATCCATTGGCTGTGGTAAATGGCGTAAAGCGAAGACTGTCGCCCGAACTGCGCTCCACTCGGCAGAATCCTCCTCCGTAAGTACACACATACATGGAGTCGCTGCTCGTGAAGTATGCCTCAAGCACATCGTTGTAACTTAGCGACGAGGCATTGTCTGGCTGTCGTGTATATGAAATGTAGTGTATCTTTTCCGGACGGCGGAAGTTGTCGCTAAAGCGGAGCAGTCCTGATGTGGCACACACCCAGATATTCCC
>DBKQ01000105.1:0-18961 GCA_002298545.1 Prevotella sp. UBA746 | reverse complement strand
CCCCAAAGTCGGTTATGACGGTCGATACAAAGAGAGAAGACATCGTTGTGAGGCAGACTATAGCGACTGCCGTCGGCTGTAAACCGCTTGAGGCGGAAGGTATTTACCCCCGAAGGTTGCAGACGAAGAAGTCCACTGAACTTTGTTGCTATCCATATCACTCCGTTTTTCTGTTCAGCAAAGGCATAGGCATGACCTACCTGTGAAGCGAAGGATGCCGACAGTTTGCCGTCTGCCGTAAGATTGCCGATAAAACGCAGCTGACTGTCGTACACACTGACCACTCCACTCTTTGCACCGAGCCATATCCGTCCTTTGGAATCCTGGAACACGCCTCTTACATCACGTCCGCTCTCTGTTGGCACCACATGGTTTAGGGTATTAAATTGCGGTGCATTGTATGTAGCCTTTTGCAGTCCCGTATATTTTCCACAGAACCATACGTTGTCTTGCCTATCCACAAACATGTCGATTACTGTATTCTCGGCAGTCCAGGCATAATGACGGTTTTGGTCAAGGAACGGTACAAGCCGGTTGTTCCTTCTGTCATACATTGCCATGCCGTTTCCGGAAGGTGTGAGCCAGAGATTTCCTCTTGAATCTTCCATAATCTTTATGTCGTTGCGCCACATTGAAGGATCACCGCTAAACTCTCCCTGAAGATGAAGACTCTGAAGTTCTCCAGTGGTATGACAATAGCGCATTACGCCTGGTTTGTTGGTACAGAACCATACATCACTAAAACGGTCGCACTGCAATCGAGATATGTGGTTTGAGGCAAGATTACTGTTGGCTGTCGTAAAATGCCGCTCCACGGTATTATCTCTACCGACAAGGAACAGTCCGTCGCCAAGTGTCGAGAGCAATAACTTGCCGTTGCGGAGAAATACCGCCGAACTGACGGGAAATGGTGTAGGAAGTTTTCTTCTAACCGTTTTTCCGCCTTCCAAGACGACATAATGTCCTCTTGAACAACAAAAGATACTTTTACATTTTCCAAAAGACATACTGCTGCATTCAATCCCACTGAAAATCTTTTCTACTTTACGTTTCGACGGATTATATAGCCAAGTTCCATGAGTGGTAAGAATCCACAGCGTTCCATCTTTCCCCACAACAACATTCCTTACGCTAACACCCTTCTGTCTGAACACCACACTTTCCATTATCTTATCATCAGAACGGTCTACCTTAGCCACTACAACTCTTCCATCTGCCATTCTAACCATCACTCCGCCACCGGGCAAGGCTTGCTCTTCCTGTGCCACGTAGTTGCTCATCGGTAAATTGTCAATGTGCATCGTACGCTTGTTGAAGCGGGAGATACTTCCGTTGTAACCCCGCATCCATATATTGTCGCCATCTTCAGAGATACTCTCCAGGCGGTTGCTCTCCAAACGTATACCGTCGCCTGGACGAGCCTTATAATTGGAAAAGCTATAGCCATCGAAGCGGTAAAGTCCATCCCAGGTGGCAAACCACATCTGTCCGTTGCGGTCTTGCATTATCTTCATCACCTCTTTTTGCACAAAGCCAAAATCACTGTTGTATGACGTAAAGGAATAGTGCGGCAAATCTGCCGCACTAATGGATACAGAGAAAACAAGGAATAAAAAAATATAGATATATCGTTGTCTTAGCATAGTATAAAGGTATAGATTATTTGTTTTAAATACCGTCGTTACTCCACGGTAAAGTCAAACTGTTTCACCACTTCTGACGAAGTACTTGGATGCACGTAGATTTTGAACTTGCCCACGAAGCCGGCAGACTTCCATGAAGCCTTGTCGTTCAGGATATCGTGTTTCAGCGAATTCATCACGCCATATACCGGCAAGACGTCACCCTCGGAGAATGTATAGCAGGTGAATGATTCCTTCCAGTATTTGCCATAGTGCGACTCCAGAAACCTGCGTACGCTCTCCTGCGAGATGCCCTGCGGCACATCTATAGACATGTACCAGTCTGACTTGTGGCGGGTTGGCGGGTTGAGCAGAAAACTGTATTTTATGTCGCTCCGGTAGTTGCTGTATTTGTCGGTCATGTAGAACCATGTATTTACTCCCTCATAGTTCACGAGGTCGAGAGATGTGTATGCATCAAGCATGTACCTTTCAGATTTGGGATTCTTCACGGTGTAGATGAACGACTGGTTGAAGGTACAGTCATTGCGGTAGCAATATGGTATCACTTCATGTGTCGCATTCTTACTTTCCCATGCAAAATGTCCCTTGATGTAGGCATTCGCGGCATTGAACTTCCATTTTATATTCGAACCGGATGTTTTCAGCTCTGTGGCATAGTCTGGAGTGGAAGTGGTATAAGAGTCGGTGAAGCCGAACGAACCAGCAACACCACCGTTAAGACCGAGCACGTTAAGTCCCAGATTTCCGCTGAACGAATAGTTTATGCCTGTGGTATGGCTTGCCGTGCCGAGATGCGTTGTTGGCTGAGGGTCGATAATGCTAACGTTGTCTACGGGATTTCCCTTTTCGTCAAGCAGGTTGATATTGTTTGCCATGTCGCCAGCCCATGAGCCGAGATACATATTGTCCCCAATCACGCGGTCCCAGCCCTGAGTGCCCTCAGTACATTCAAGGTCACCATTGTGCGAGGTTATCACCTGATGAACGATGTAGTAGTCTGTGTCCTTATTGAAGTCGTAAACTGCCCAGATGTAATAATTAGTCTCTACAATACACGAGCGACGGTCGTACAAGCTTGTTGGTGATGCAAAGTTGTCGGCACGGAACACGCGTGAGAATTCCTGGGCTTCCATCAAACTCTTCAAATCACCTGTTTCTGCTCTTGTTGCCGGAACCTTGTCAGCACCATTACTGTTGTCGCCCTTCTCTATACGCTCCGCAATGTCGTCGGCCATAAGTCCAACGGAGTAGTCATTTGCCTCACATTCCGGCATTACCGCCTGCGCCTTGTCGTCAACGGATGAAGAAACAAGATTACCGTTTTTGTCGTATTTATATTCTGCAGTAGTCAGCGAGTCGGCTTTCTGCAGAATGTCGTTGTCGTAACTGCGTATAACATTTCCACGAATTGTCAGAATACTCGAGAACACATCCCCCATGCCCATTTTGTCGGTCTTCACTATAGGAAGTCCATAGATGTCGCCAGTGCGGGCAAGTCTCACGTCGCGAACCAGCATATTCAGGAAGTTCTTCCCCTCTTCAGCATAGTTGTCTGGCAGTTTGTCGTCTCTCGTCATGTTCGTATAAGCCACGGCGATATTGTATGCAAACTTGTTCCAAGCTTCAACAGTAGGATTAACCACGAGCAAGGTCTTGCCGGTCATGATATACGCCACGATATTCTCGTAGTCGTCGTTTGCCATTGTCCCCAACACCGCTTTGTCGATAAATACGCTTTTTACCTTATCGCTATTGGCGATTGCCTTTCCTGAGGTGTGTCTTATCATCACTGCCTCGGCAAAGTCGTCGTTCTCCGGACTGCCGTATTCGAGATATGCCCCCGAAACGATTTTCTTTATTACGTCATTTGTTGGTAGCTTGTCAGAAATGTATCCCTCAGGCACAGAAGGATTATCATCGTTGTCACTACAACTCGTCGCTGTCATAAGGAGCAATGCTGCCAATATCGATATAGAAAATTTTACTCTCATAAACGTGATAGGGTTAAATTATAAAAATTTGAAGCTGACTGTCTGTGTCTGCATGTCTTGAGCACGGAAAGCCATACTGTATACAGCCACAAAAATAATAAAAATACTGGATATGATTTTTATTTTATATGAAAAATTGATTACTGAAGTCGATATTTCTTGGAAAATGTATATACAAACTAAAACAAAACTTAAAATTATGGCATTTTGTAAATAAAAGGCATTACTTTTGTAGTTATGCTGATAAAGCTATCGTATATAAAGCGAAGATAAGACAATATTATTAACAACCTCCGATACCTGATATATAATAAGGAACCGGAATTAAAACAAGAAAAACTATGTCAACAACAACAATCATTATTCTGGTAGTCATCGTCATCTTGGCGATATGGCTTGTAAGTATCTACAACAACTTAGTGAAGTTGCGCAACAATCGCGAGAATGCCTTTGCCAACATCGACGTTCAACTGAAACAGCGCTACGACCTCATACCGCAGCTCGTGGCAACAGTAAAGGGTTATGCTACTCACGAGAAGGAAACACTGCAGCGCGTTACCGATGCACGCACAGCAGCAATGGGTGCCACGACAATTAACGACAAGATTCAGGCGGACAACCAGCTAACATCGGCTCTTGCCGGACTGAAGGTTTCGCTCGAGGCTTATCCAGACCTGAAGGCTAACCAGAACTTCATGCAACTACAGAGCGAAATTGCCGACATCGAGAACAAACTCGCTGCCGTGCGCCGCTTCTTCAACTCTGCTACCCGCGAACTCAACAATGCCGTTGAGACCTTCCCGAGCAACCTGTTTGCCAAGATGTTCGGATTCTCACGCCAACCGATGTTCGAGGTTCCACAGGAGAGTCGCGCTGCTATGGACAAGGCACCGGAGATTAAATTCTAAAAGCCCTAAGGCATTATGAAATACGTAGGAATGCATACTCAAATCAGCCGCAACAACAGAATGACACTATTGTTGCTGCTGATGTTTCCCCTGATAATTCTCGGGGTGGTGTGGGCGTTTATCGCCCTGCTTAACTATTTCGGCAACGGATATTACGACCAATACGGTAACGTGGTACACCAGATGGATCCAGAGGTAGTGAAGTATTATTTCCTCAATGCCCTGCCATGGGTCGTGGGCGGCGTGGCGATATGGTTTGCCATCGCCTTTCTCTTCAATACCTCCATGGTGCGCGCTGCAACAGGAGCACACTCCGTGAGCCGCAAGGAGAACCCACGTCTGTATAATATCGTGGAAAATCTCTGTATGACAGCTGGTATGGATATGCCGAAGATTAACATGGTGGACGACCCGCAGCTCAACGCCTTTGCCAGCGGTATAGACAAAAACAGCTATACCGTTACCGTCACTACCGGACTTATGAATCTTCTCGACGATGATGAACTCGCAGGAGTTATCGGTCATGAGCTGACTCATATCCGCAATCATGACACCAGGTTGCTCATCACGAGTATAATCTTCGTGGGTATCATATCTACGGTGATGAGCGTAATAGTTCAGATGATGTACAACATGATGTGGTTCGGAGGCGGTAGCCGAAGAATCGGCGGTAGCGATGACGATGACAACCGCAGTAGCGGTGTGTCGATGATAGTGGTACTGATTATCGGCTACGTGCTCTGTGCCGTGGCTTATCTATTCACTGCCCTCACGCGTTTCGCCATCAGTCGCAAGCGTGAATATATGGCGGATGCCGGCGGTGCAGAACTTTGCGGAAACCCTCTTGCCCTTGCCTCGGCACTCAGAAAGATTAGCGGAGACCCGGGACTGCAGGGCGTGAAGCGCGACGACGTGGCTCAGCTCTTCATCATCCATCCGCAACATCTTACGGCAGGCGGAGCCTTGAGCTTCCTATCCTCGCTCTTCTCCACCCATCCCGATACAAGGAAGAGGATTGAGATACTGGAGCAGTTCTGATGCTCAAATATATAAAGGCAAGTCTTTTAAAAACGACAATTCGTTGTAAAAGACTTGCTTTTTTTATTTCTCATCGTTGATAATTGAAAAAAAATATGTAAGTTTGCTGACATTAATAAAATTAATCATATAAACCATGAATTGGGAAAAACTACAAAATGGCTCCGACATCAGGGGCGTGGCTCTCGAAGGTATCGAGGGCGAACATGTTAATCTTACACCGGAAGCGACTGAGATTATAGCACTGTCGTTCGTGAAATGGATAAGGAACACTACTGGCGACAACGAAATAAAGATTGCCATCGGCACTGACTGCCGCCTCTCCGGCGAGAGTCTGAAAGCGGCATTCGTAAAGGGTGCAATTGAAGCTGGCGCTAATGTAGTAGACTGTGGGTTGGCTTCTACTCCAGCCATGTTTATGACAACAGTCAGCGAACCTATAAAGGCTTCTGCCTCGGTGATGGTAACGGCAAGTCATCTGCCATTCAACCGCAACGGACTGAAGTTCTTTACTCCTAATGGCGGACTCGACAAGAAGGACATCACTGCAATTCTTGATATTGCAGCAAAGGGCGACTATAAATATAACGGGCCAAAAGGTAGCAGCTCTGTGCTCGACTTTATGGCGGTCTATTCCCGTCATCTTGCCGATTATATCCGCAAAGGCGTGAATGCCGAAGACTATACTCATCCTCTAAAGGGTATGCATATCATCGTTGATGCCGGCAATGGAAACGGCGGATTCTTCGAGAAGATTCTCTGTCAGCTCGGCGCTGATACTACTGGCAGCCAATTTCTTGACCCCGACGGCAGTTTTCCGAACCACATTCCGAATCCGGAGAACGCCGAGGCAATGGCTTCGGTTTGCAATGCCGTGAAGAAGAGTCATGCCGACCTAGGCATTATCTTCGATACCGACGTAGACCGCTCGGCTATAGTAGACCACAAGAGTGAACCGATAAACCGCAACTCTCTGATTGCGCTTATCGCTGCCGTTATACTGAAGGAGCATCCCGGAAGCACCGTGGTTACCGACTCTGTTACTTCCGACGGACTGGCTGACTTCATCAGTGAGCATGGAGGCAAACACCATCGCTTCCGCCGTGGCTACAAGAACGTAATAAACGAGGGCATCCGCCTGAACAATGCCGGCGAGGAGTGCTGGCTTGCCATCGAAACATCCGGACATGCCGCACTCCGCGAGAACTATTTCCTCGACGACGGTGCTTATCTCGCCGCCAAGCTCATCATCGATGCCGCCAAACTGAACAAAGAAGGGAAGCAGTTGCAAGACCTTATCGCTACTCTCAAGCAGCCTAAGGAAAGCAAGGAGATAAGAATTAAGCTCACCCAACCGGATTTCAAGGCATATGGTGC
Source organism: Prevotella sp. UBA746 (assembly GCA_002298545.1). GTDB lineage: Bacteria > Bacteroidota > Bacteroidia > Bacteroidales > Bacteroidaceae > Prevotella. The sequence goes on along the minus strand of DBKQ01000105.1, from coordinate 12,001 downwards.
AAAGGTTCTTGAGGATATGAAGGAGAAATTTGCTGCCGTTCCGGGCTGGACACTCGTTGAACCTAACTACGAAGGTATCCGCGTGAGCTGTCGCAATGCCGATGAAGAGGGGTGGCTGCTTCTGCGCATGTCGCTCCACGACCCCGTTATGCCGCTCAACATCGAGAGCAATGTGGATGGAGGTGTGGAAGTGATAGAGAATAAGCTGAAGGCACTCGGATTGTTGTAATAGACAAATTCATGCGCCTCATATTTTAGGCTTATTCGAAATTTGGAGTGATAAAATTATTCTATCACTCCAAATTTCGGATGAACATTATATTTTATCATCATACAGACTTTTACAGAACAAGCAAAATGATATTGACATTGTATTATTCTTACCATTATGTCGCTTAATATATAATGTTTGTTTAAAATCTGTTACATATATAAAAAAACATCTTAAATCTGTATTTTTGACTTGACGGAAAACTAAAATGTATGTATATTTGCAATAGATTTTTTTATTATTAACTAAATTTTATGTAATATGAAAAAATTTATTTTTGTTTTATTGGTTTTTTTGTTTAGCACAAAAATTGTATGCTTAACATTTAGTGATGAGTATGCATCCATGTCTTTTTCAAGCAAAATGTTTGAATTTAAAAAAAAACCTTTTGGTACGACAGAAATTTTGTGTCCAGGACTTTCTGCAACATATAGCTTAAATGAAAAAGAACCTGCATTACCTTTGTTTTCTTTAAATGTAGTTTTACCTAAGGGTGATAAGTATGTAGGAGTAAAAACTATATTTTCAAAAAAACTTTTGTTTAAGTCTGTTAATATTGCTTCAAATCCCAAGGTTATACCAACAAACATGCCAAATTTGTCCCAGTCAACCGATGAGGTAATTTATGAGAATAAGGTCTTTCCTGATACTAATTGTTTTTATGTTGGCAGCAGTACAGTTTCTGATATAAATGTAGCACGTTTTTTAGTTTGTCCTTTTATATATGATTCAAGAACTAAAGAACTGTATTTTATAGAGAAAGTTGATTTCGTAATAAGTACAGTAAAGGATGAACTCCAAAGTTACAGTTTATCTACTTCGAACATTAATATGCTTGATGTAATAAAAAATCAAGTTTCTAATAAAAATGTAATAAAAGAGGCTATTAGTAGTTTGGAAAGCGTAACTAAAGATTCTTCAGGTATTGATTATTTGATTATAACAAATTCTCGATTAGCTAATAGTTTTAAGCCTTTGGTAGAATGGAAAACAACAAAAGGACTTAAATCCAAAATAGTTACGATAGAAATGATAAGTAGAAATTTATTAGGGAATTCAATTCAAGAAAAAATAAAAAGATATATTTTAGATGAATACAAAAAAGGTCTTCGTTATGTCTTGCTTGGTGGGGATGACACTATTATACCAGTGCAGTATTGTTATAATAGTTGTGGCTCTTCTGTGTCTTCACATTTCATTCCTTCTGATGCATTTTATTCTTGTTTAAATGGTGATTTCTTGTGGAATGCTGACGATGACAATAAAATTGGTGAGGTAAATGATAATGTTGACTTTACTCCGTCTGTTTTCCTGACAAGGTTGCCTGTTAGAACATCCGAAGATGTAGAATCTTATATTGGAAAATTAATTTCATATGAAAAATCACCGTTAGAAAAAGGTCTAAAAAATACAATGTTGTCAATGGGTTGTAAGTTATATTATAATAGTGAAGGACATAGCGATTCGGAAATAGAAGCAGACTATATATACAATCAATATATCAAAGATAATTGGAGTGGAAGTTTTTATAAATTGTTTGATACAGGAAACAATTTAAGTGATTTAGCTGGATATGACTTTACTGAAGCAAATATTCACGAACAATTAAATAAGGGGTATTCTTTTGTAAACGTAATTGCTCATGGTTCTCCATTTGCATGGGGTACAGGGACAGAAAATAGTTACACATGTGCTGATGCTAGCAATTTAAATAGTTCTGGCTTTTCAATAATAACAACTGATGCTTGTTCTACAAATGCCTTTGATAGTGATGAAGGCTCATTTAATTATGATCCTTGTTTAAGTGAAAACCTAATTAGAAACCCACATAGCGGAGTGGTTTCTTATTGGGGATGTTCTCGAGAAGGTTGGGCATATGGACCATCTAAGCAATATGCGTGCGAATTTTATAAATGCTTATTTTCAAAAGATATAAAAGATAAGAATTATGGAGTAATTTCTGCAATTGCTAAGAGTCACTTGATTAATAGTTGTTGGCGTGATAATCAGTATAGATGGCTTCAACAGGGAATAAACGCAGTAGGTGATCCTGAAATGCCTATTTATACAGAAGAACCAGCAATTTTCTCAAATGTAACATTTAGAGTTCTTGATGATAAATCGATGTATATAGATGCAGGAGTTGATAGCGCAACAATATGTGTCTGGGGCGACAAGGATAAGTCTGTCCCATATTATAAAGTAAAAAGAAATTGCAGAGATTTGGTGTTATATAATATCCCTACAGCAGCAACTATATGTCTGACAAAACAAAACTATATTCCAAAAATTTTAATGTATAATCCAGAATTTGACAACAAAAAAAAGTATAAGATATTATCATGTAATGTGGAAAATAATGAAAATCTTAAGGTTGATATAGCTTTGGATAATGATGTCTCAAATGTAAATCTTGTAATCTCATCAATAACAGGTTATAAAGAAAAAATTATTCCTGTGAATCCGAATGTGTCTACAATTACTGAAAATGTATCAGATATATGTAAGGGAATACATACAGTAGCTCTTTATGTTGATGATTCATTAGTTGATACGAAGAACTGTATAAAATAAATCCTATTATAAACCATAAAAAATTATTCTTATGAAGTACTTTTTTACCACATTGTTGATGCTCGCCTCACTGAGTGTTGGAGCAAGAGATTATCTCCCGGTATTGACCGAAGGGAAAGTATGGAACTGCATCTTCTTCTGCGGATTCAACGAGCAGAAGGCTTATGGTTTCCAAATCAAGGTAGACGGCGATACTATCGTAGGCAACAGAACATGCAAGAGGATAAGAGTAGAATATCCGAAAACATCGGAATATATGATGTATCAATCGTATACCACTGCTGCCTATGAGGAGAACCATAAAGTGTATGCTTTCAAATATTCTGATGACTCAGAAACATTGCTAATGGATTTCAATATGAAAAAGGGCGATGTGTTGTATGAGTCTGCAAGCGTGTTCGACGATGATTCGGTTGAAATAGACGGCATCAAACGGAAAAGAATATTACTTGACGAAAGCGGCTGCAACTGCTGGATTGAAGGCATAGGAGCTACCTCTGAAGTCTGGGCAACTCTTGTCCCTATGCCAACTAACGGAGTTTCGCAATATATGGAGTCGTGCTACGAGAACGGAAAATGTATCTTCAAGAACGAGAACCTGCCGGACTTCGTCGTTTCCGGCATAAAGAATGTAGATATGCCAAAGAATATCGGAAACAAGAATGAAGTTTACAACATCATGGGGTGTAAGGTTACGGACGAAAGCAGTCATGGAGTGTTTATAAAGAACGGCAAGAAGATAATCAGATAAGGTTGTCAGTCTGGGATTTAAACAGAATAAATCCGGTCATCAAGCGTTTCTTGCTTGGCAACCGGATTTTTTATTGCCTTTTTAGAATCACAGGATTATCAATACCCCGGGTTCTGTTCCAAATTCGGGTTAGCGTTGCGCTGTTTCTGCGGAATAGGGTAGATGGCACGCCATTGCTCCGTATTGCCGTCGGCATAAAACGTCTTTTCGTTGAAGAATGAGCCAAAGCGTATCATGTCCTTGCGGCGCTGGTTCTCCCAGATAAACTCGCGGGCACGCTCCAGTTCGAGATTCTTCAAATTCAGTTCGATAGGAGCACAGTTGCTACGCTGGCGCACGCGGTTCATAAGTTCCTTAGCCTCAGCCAGACTCTTGTTCTGACGGAAGAGGGCCTCAGCCTTCATAAGCAAGATATTGGAGTAACGTTCAGCAATATAGTCGTTGTCGGCATTAGAGCCAGAGAAGTTGGCATCCTCCGGACGGTATTTCAACACGCGGTAGCCCTCCCAGTTCTCGGCAGCGGTCTTCGACTTGAGAGCCGTGAGCACAAGCTGTTCGCCTTTCTTGTCGGGATTCTCTATCGGAGTACCGTCGAGCATGTATTGCGGACCGTATTCCAGATAGTTCAACCGCTCGTCGTTGGCATCGTCATACCACGACAGAGCCTCGTCGGAGAAGCAATATCCACATGCCGGAGCAAACGGCAATCCGTATTTCTGCTGGTCTACGGCATGCTGGGCATAGAGGATAAACTGGTTAGCATCAACATTCTTCGACGGGTCTACGGAGAAGGCTATAATAACTTCCTTCGTCTTGCCCTCGTTGGATGAGCGGAAGCAGTCGCCAACTTTCTTCTCCAAATCAAAGGCACCACTATTGATAACATTGTTACACATCGCCTCGCAGTCAGCCCAGCGAGCCGTTCCTGTATAGACTTCGGCGTTGAGATAAAGTGATGCGAGGAGAGTATAGGCAGCCTCTTTGGTGAGTCGCGGATAGTAGCTGGCATCAACATCCTTTGCCGATGGCAAGTCCTGGGCAGCAGCAAGAAGTTCCGTCTCGATAAACTTGAAGACTTCAGCCCTCGGAGTTGTCTTTGGCATGTTGTTGGCATCCGGACGCGGGTCAGTAAAGAGCGGTACATTTCCGAAATAGTCCATGGCATAGAAATATTCGTATGCGCGCAGTGCCCTCACCTCGGCAATAGGACCGGTGAGTTTGTCTTTCACTGCAGACCCCTCCATAGCTGCGAGCACGGCATTGTCGGCACCGATACCCGGGAAGATATAAGTGTTCCAACATACATTCAAGCGGTCGTTGTCTGGAGTGCACTTATGTTCCATAATCTGATTGACATATTCGTCATACCATCCGCCGTTGGCACGTCCCGGACAGAAGAGTTCATCGGTGCCATACTCTCCGATACGCCAGCTGTCGCCGCCGGCACGGCTCATATAAGCCATATATTCATAACACCCGGCGAGCGAAGACAGCGCCTGATCCTCCGTCTGATAGTAATTGTCGGGAGTCAGTCTGCCGTAGAGTTCCTCATCGAGGTCGGTACATCCTACAGCCATCATGCCGCCAAGCAGCAAGACAGCCGCCTTAGTCATTATCTTTGTTGCTTTCATAGAAATTCAGTTTTGTTGTTATACATAATTGGAATGTAGTTACACATATCTTAGAATGTTACATTCACACCGAAGATGAACGTGCGTGAACGCGGATAACTCAGATAGTCAACGCCGAGGATTGAGCCGCCCTTACCCTGCGTGTCGGTATTTACCTCCGGGTCGAGTCCGTCGTATCCCGTTATGCAGAAGAGGTTCTGAGCGGTGAAGTAAGCCCTTGCGTTTGTAATCTTCAGACAAGGCAGTTTGAAGTCATATCCCAAAGTGAGGTTGTCGAGACGGAAGAACGAACCGTCTTCGATAAACTGCGATGAATATGTCTTTGCCTGGTTCACGGAGATTCCGCTGTTCACGGCAGCAGCGAGCACGTTGCGTCCCGGCAGACTGTTGAGATACATGAAGTTGTTTGCCGTGTTGTTGTAAACGTCGTTGCCCTGACTTCCACGGAAGTTAAGCGAGAGACTCCAGTTCTTGTAGCGCAGATTTGTCGTGATGCCGTAAGTGAAATCAGGCTGTGCACAACCGATAATCTGCGACTTTCCGTCGTTGGCATACATCTCCATTCCGTTCTCGTCGAGTCCGATAAACTTCTTTCCGTAGAAAGTGCCGAGCGGTTCGCCCACCATGATGAGCTGCGAGTACTGACCGGAGAGTCCCTGTCCGTTGCAAGGAGCCCACAGCACTTCGTCGCCCGACCATTTGCTGTTCGACAGACTTGTCAGTTTATTCTTGTTAGATGCGAAGTTCAGCGTAGCATCCCATGAGAAATCCTTCGTGCGCATGATGTCGAATCCGAGTTCAAGTTCGATACCCGTATTCCTTACAGCTCCTACGTTTGCCAACTGTGTTGTAATGAGCGAAGGCGAAGGCACGGCAACAGTGAGCAACAAGTCTTTTGTCTTCTTGTAATACCAGTCGATACTACCGCGGATGCGGTTGTCGAGGAATCCGAAGTCAAGACCGATGTCAGTCTGGGATGTAGACTCCCACTTCAAATCCGGATTAGCATACTGCTGTGGCAGAACCACCGTAGTCTTGTCGCCACCGAAGATATATCCCCACGACTGTGCGCCGAGTGTTGATATTGCGTTATAGTTACCAATCTCCTGATTACCCGTCATACCCCAGCTTGCACGCAGTTTGAGGTTAGAAATGGCTTCAGCCTTGAAGAACGGTTCTTCCGTGATACGCCATGAAGCGGCAAACGACGGGAAGGTACCCCACTTGTTGTCTTTGCCGAAGCGGCTTGAACCGTCGCGGCGAACTGTAGCTGTGAAGAGATAGCGGTTGGCATAGCTGTAGTTTGCCCTGCCGTAGAATGAAATCAGCTTGTTGCTCTCGGCATAGCTCGTTATGCTCTCGATGGTCTTTGCGGCAGCGAGGTTATACCATTTGAATTCGTCAGACTGGAAGCCGTAGGCTGCGGTGTTAAGACCTTCGTTCCAGAAATACTGATAAGAGTAACCAGCCATTGCATCGATGCGGTGCTCCCCAAACTGCTGGTTGTATTTCAGTATCAGTTCCATGAGTTTCGAGTAATCCTTCAGTCGCTGCACTGTTACACGACCGCCAGTGCCGTCGCCCAGAAGGTTGCTCTTTGATATATAAGAGTTTCTGTCTTGGCTGTTGTTTGTGTAGCCGATATTAACCTCGAAGGTGAAAGGTTTATAGAAATTCCAGTCTGCCTTCAGATTACCGATAAAGCGCTTGTTGTTGCGTTTGTCGAGCAGTTCGTGGATATACGAAAGCGGCTGCACACGGTAAGGACGCACGTCGTTGTAGTCGCCGTCGCTTGTATATACCGGCAGAGTAGGATTGAAGACATAAGCTTCATAGAGCATGCTTGAACCCATCTCGCTGCCTACGGTACTCGACGTTGGAGCCTGGTTGGAGTGTGTCTCGCCGTAGTTCATGTTGAGCACGAACTTCAGTTTGCCGTCGAGTGCCGAATGGTTGATGTTCACACGTCCGCTATAGCTTTCGTTGCGTGCTCCGCGCATTATGCCACCATTGTTGTTGTAGCTCAGCGACGCACGGTAGTTGGTATATTCGCCACCGCTCATAAACGAGAGGTAGTGGCTCTGCTGCAAGCCGGTGTGCATTATCTCGTCTTGCCAGTTGTGGTTCTCGCCTCCGTCGTTGAGCGGCAGGTTCAGGTCTTTGCACACCTTTCGGTATTCATCGCCCGAGAGCATGTCGAGCTTCTTGGCAGCATTACTGAATCCGATGCTGTAGCCATAGTTGAGCTGCTGCACTCCTGCCTTACCTTTTTTTGTGGTAATCATGATTACGCCGTTTGCTCCGCGGCTACCGTATATTGCCGTAGCCGAAGCATCCTTCAACACGTCGATACTCTCGATATCGTTAGGATTGAGCATTGAAAGGGGATTGGCAGACTCCTGGTCGAAGAAGTCATTGTTGTAAGTACTGATGTTGCTCTGTCCCGAACCGGCATTTGCGTCGATTGGCACTCCGTCGATTACATACAGAGGGTCGTTGCTGGCGTTTACCGAGGTACCGCCGCGCACACGGATTGTTGTAGAACCGCCTGGCTTTCCTGAGTTCTGGGCGATGTTCACTCCGGCAAAGGCTCCCTGCATGAGCTGCTGTGCCGAGAGGTTGCTGCCGCTCTTGAAGTCTTCAGCCTTCAACTGCGACACGCTTCCCGTGAGGTCGCTTTTTTTCATCGTGCCGTAGCCTACAACCACTACTTCGTCGAGACTCTTGTCGTCGGCTTTCATCACGACGTCGAGTCGGGAGTTCTGTCCCACCATCTTTTCTGTAGTTTGATAGCCTACATAGGAATAGACGAGGATTGTGCCCGGCGATGTTACTTCGATGGAATACTTACCATCCACATCGGTGATTGTTCCCACCTTGGCGTTGCCCTTTACCTGTACGGTAACTCCGATAAGAGGGTCTCTGCCATCACTCACCGTACCGGTGACGGTTCTAACCTGTGCCCAAACGCCCTGAACTATCAGGGTCATCATAAGCAGGCACAACATTCTCAGATTTTGTTTTAGCTTGTTGTCCATAAGCTTTGATTTTAGGTTTTGTTGTTATTAGTCGTTTGTATGATCGTATTATATTCTTTACATATTTATATATAGCGGATATGCATGTTCTTTTTCAAGTGTCATCGGATTAAGATTATGTTGCCGCGAAAGTCCTCCACTTTACAATTGCAAAGATAACGCAAGCCGAGAGGAGAACGAATTGAATTTATTCAATTCTTATCCCGAGGCGCAGCTTATCTTATGCAAAGATACCTTATGAAGTGTTAAGGAAAGGGCAAAAAAAGGTTTTTGAAGTCGAAAAAACGGTCAAACTGCATGTCAACACGGCTTTTTATAGCACAAAAACCGATTTTAACCACAAATTAACCGGATTTCACACCCAGGCGAAAGATACTTTACATAAATTTGTATCGCAAAACAAAAAACTATCAAACATGAAACATCTCTATATAAAAAATCTTCTGCTTGCGGGAACAACCTTCATCTCGATGCAGCTATATGCCGACAACAATGTATTCAACTGCATCGTTGCACAAGACGGAACCGGCTCTTTCGCCACTATTCAGGATGCCATAGATGCCGCTCCAGACTCTTCGGCTATACCTTATATTATATTTATAAAGGCCGGACACTATCATGAACACCTGTACATACCGGCCTCGAAACCAAATCTTCACCTCGTGGGACAGTCTCGACAACTGGTAAGGGTGAGCGACGACCGCGTGAGCGGCGGACCGAACGCTTCGCCCGTTGACGTGGCGGCAACGATGGTGGTTCATGCCACGGATACATACCTTGAGGAGATTACTTTCGAGAATTCATGGGGAACACGCAAGAAGGACGGACCACAGGCTCTCGCCCTTTATACGAAAATGGACCGCAATGTGGTTAACCGCTGCGCCATGCTATCATATCAGGACACTTACCGCACGGCAAACGCCCTGAACTGGCGCAACTACGTGAAGGATTGTTTTATTGAGGGTGCCATTGACTTTCTCTACGGTCAGGGAAACGTTTTCTTTGACCACTGCACTCTGAACATCACCCGCAAACAGGGCGGATGGATTGTAGCACCGAAGCATGACGAGGGGACAACATGGGGTTATGTATTGAAGAATACTACTATTACGGCTCCCGGAAATCCGAAAGATACAGAAATCTGGCTCGGCAGACCATGGCTGCACAGTCCGAAGGCGGTCTTTATCGACACTAAAGCGGAGGTTACTATTCCCGATGAGGGATGGTATGACCACATGGGCACGCTGCCTGCGGTTTTTGCCGACTACAACACTACGGATGCAAGCGGCAGAAAGCTTGACCTGAGCAAGAGGATTGACCGCTATTATAAGCTTACGGCTGAGAAGGATACTATTTGGGGAAAGGCTAAGAATATGCTTACGGATAAAGAGGCTAAACTTTATACCGTGGACAATGTTTTGAGTGGCGACGACAACTGGAACCCTCTGATTTTATGTATGACACCAAAATCCCCTGTAGTTAAATGCGAACAAGGCTTTATTTCATGGAAGCCAATACAGGGAGCACGCGGATATGTGGTATGCAAAGGGGATAAAGTAGTGGAGATTACTACGGATACGAAATACGCCGTTGACGGGAAGCCAAGCCTGTATACCGTACAAAGTGTAAGCAAAACTGGAAGTTTGAGTATTATAAAATAAGCGAATAATATATGAAAAAGCTGTTTATATTTGTTTTCGCACTTGCTACGCTTAATTTAAGTGCACAGAAAGAGGGACAGAAATACATGTTCGACGGCGAACTTCCGGTGTGTCTTGAGGAGATGCAACAGGAACTCTCCTACCCTATGGCATGGGGAAACAGCGACATTCGCCAGTTTGACCTTTGGCGAAGCAGCGCACGTGATATTCTCCGGCGCGAGATGCTCTTGCCGCCTAAACCGGCTACAGCTTACGACATGAAGGTTATTGCCGAGGAAAAGCGAAAAGGATACAAGGCAAGAAAGATTCTTTTCAATCTTGATGCCTATTCGAGGGTGGAGGCGTATGAGCTCGTGCCCGACGGCAAGGGACCGTTTCCGGCTGTACTGCTGCTCCACGACCACGGCGGGCATTTCTCTATCGGAAAAGAAAAGATGATCCGTCCGTTTGCCGTGGCAGACTCTGTAGTGAGGGATGCCGACGAATGGTGTGAGAGGTGTTACGGCAAACAGTATGTCGGAGACTTCCTCGCCTCTAAGGGATATGTGGTGCTCGCCGTCGATGCTCCGTTCTGGGGAGACCGCGGAGTGAAGGGTGGAACGACATGGGACTGGTATAAATATATTGCCGGAAACTTCATGATGATGGGACGAAACATTAGCGCATGGATGAATTTCGACGATGTATACTCTGCCGACTTCTTTGCTTCGCTGCCCGAAGTGGATGCCAACAGACTCTCGTGTATGGGGTTCTCCATGGGGGCTTACCGCTCTTGGATGCTCTCGGCTCTTACTGATAAGGTGAAGCTCGGTGTTGCCATCTGCTGGATGCATACCACGGAGTATCAGATTAACCGCCAGTACGGACTGAAGCGCCACGAGGAATGGGCAAATCTTATCCCCGGCATCCGCCGCTATATGGACTATCCGCATATCGCCTCCATCGCCTGTCCAAAGCCGATGCTCTTTATCAATGGGGCTAAGGACAAACTTTTTCCTCCTGTTTCCGTGAAAAAGGCTTTTGAGGAGATGCACGACGTATGGCGGAGTCAGGGGGCTGACGAGAAACTGGAGACTGAAATATGGGATATGCCCCACTATTGCGGTCCGGAGGTTCAGAAAAGGATTTTGGAGTTTCTCGGCAAGAACCTGTAGAACTTTTATGTATCTGTCGACGGAGACTTTCGCTCGATAAGGCGGATAAAGACATAGCATAATTGAATCATAGGTAAAAACACATGTTTTTAATTTGAATTATTTTTATTGTTAGTTAGTAGATGACGGTATCTGTCGCGACGACAGATACCTTTTTTTCGATCTGTACGGCCGGAATTCGAAGTAGGTGCGGTGTCTCACCGCACAGTCACCCGAAGCGTTTGGGCGAAACACCCGAAGCGTTTGGGCGAAACACCAGAAGCGTTTGGGCAAAACACCGGACAGCAAAGTTTGATATAACAAATCTACTGATGATTTTTTTGCAGAAAGTTTGCAAATTTCAACATATTGTATTACATTTGCAACAATAAGCAACAATAAAATGCTTAAAGAAGTCAAAAACAATACATATTTTTATTCAAGAAGAGAATTTACCTTAAATAATTAATTACTAAAAAAAGAAATTATGGGATTAGTAGAAGCTGTAAAAAGCGTGTTTGGCAATTATGCCACCTTTAGCGGACGTGCAAGACGTTCGGAGTATTGGTTTTTCTACCTGTTTAACCTTATCGCCGTGTTCGTGTTTATGATAGTAGCCTCTATCATCGGAGCTATCTTCGGAGGAGGTAAAGGGGCTGCCGGCGGACTTGCTGTTGGCTACGTGCTCTACATTTTGTATGGCCTGGCAGCTTTCATTCCAAGCTTGGCAGTTGCCGTGCGACGTCTTCATGACACAAATCGTTCTGGATGGAACCTACTATGGTGTCTGTTGCCGTTTGTTGGTGGTATCGTCGTGCTTGTGTTTATGGTTATGGACAGCACTCCGGGCGAAAACCAGTATGGTGCAAATCCTAAGGCGATTGAAACTATAGAATATTAATTTAAATTTCGGATTTATAATCTTCCCCTCCCCCGCCTCCC
>DBKQ01000103.1:81215-98366 GCA_002298545.1 Prevotella sp. UBA746 | reverse complement strand
TCGATTTGCATTATCTTTGCACACATATTATAATATACAGTACAATATTAATGAAAGAATTTGTAATATCAGAGGTCAAGGCGGAAACTGCTATCCTCGTGGGACTCATAACAAAGGAACAGGACGAAGCAAAGACTAAGGAATATCTCGACGAACTTGAATTCCTTGCCGATACGGCGGGTGCCGTGACCGTGAAACGGTTTACGCAGAAAGTGAACGGACCGAACCAGACTACTTATGTAGGAAAGGGTAAACTCGAAGAAATCAAACAGTATATCCTCGACGAGGAGGATGCTGAACGCGAAATAGGTATGGTGATTTTCGATGATGAGTTGTCTGCTAAGCAGATTCGCAATATCGAGAATGAACTGAAAGTGAAAATTCTCGACCGAACGTCGCTTATCCTCGACATCTTTGCCATGCGCGCTCAAACGGCTAATGCAAAGACGCAAGTGGAACTGGCACAATACCGCTATATGCTGCCAAGACTGCAGAGGCTGTGGACTCACCTTGAACGACAGGGTGGCGGCTCCGGTTCGGGCGGTGGAAAAGGTAGCGTGGGACTGCGCGGTCCGGGTGAGACTCAGCTCGAAATGGACCGTCGTATCATCCTCCAGCGCATGTCGCTCCTAAAACAGAGACTCGCCGAAATAGACAAGCAGAAGACTACACAGCGAAAGAATCGCGGCAGACTCATCCGCGTGGCTCTCGTGGGATACACTAACGTGGGAAAGTCTACACTGATGAATCTCATGTCGAAGAGTGAGGTGTTTGCTGAAAACAAACTCTTCGCAACGCTCGACACTACGGTAAGAAAAGTGGTGGTAGAGAACCTGCCGTTCTTGCTTGCCGACACCGTAGGATTTATCAGGAAGTTGCCTACCGACCTGGTGGACTCTTTCAAGAGCACTCTCGACGAGGTTCGCGAAGCCGACCTCTTGCTGCATGTCGTGGATATCAGTCACCCTGACTTTGAGGAGCAGATTAAGGTTGTTGACAAAACACTCGCCGACCTTGGTTGCGCCGACAAGCCGTCGATGATTATCTTCAACAAGATTGATGCCTATTCGTGGGTGGAAAAGGATGCCGACGATCTAACACCTAAAACGAAGGAGAACATCACTCTCGACGAACTGAAGAAGACATGGATGGCAAAAATGGGCGACGACTGTCTGTTTATATCGGCTAAGGAAAAGCTGAACATTCAGGAAATGCGTGATGTCATTTACAAAAGGGTAAGGGAACTCCACGTACAGAAATATCCGTACAACGACTTCTTGTATCAGGAGTACGAGGAGGAGGAGTAAAAAAACAAAATAAAACACCCACCCTGACCCTCCCAAAGGGAGGGAATGAAGTTACCATGTACTCTCAGTTCTCACAGAACTCCCAGTTCTCACAGTTCTCCCAGTTCTCCCAGAACTCCCAGAACTCCCAGAAAAAAAATAAAGCAACTATGCGCCAACTATCACAACAAGAAATCAAAGCCCTTGAGCAGAACAACTGTCATGCCCAAGACTGGCAAAAGATTACCGTCGACGAAAACTTCTCGACCAGCAATCTGTATAACGTGCAATTTATTGGCAAATGCAGTATCGGTTCAACAAGCGATACTGTAACTACTGATGTAGGTATCGAACTGCCTTCTGGCATTCGTAACGCACGAGTCGTAAACTCTAATATCGGCAACAACTGTATGGTTGAAAATGTCAGCGGCTTTATATACAACAGCGACATCGGCGACAATTGCATTATCAGCAACGTTGCTACTATACAAACTACGGAGGGAACAACATTCGGACAGGGGAACGTGATTAGCGTAATGAACGAGGCTGGCGACGGAAACGTAGCTCTATTTTGCGGACTGACAAGCCAGATTGCCGCCCTTACAGTGCTACCGCCGTGCCTGGGTGAACAATATGACGACTCCGACACTACTATCGCCAAACGCAAACAGGCAAAGGAGGCAGTAAGGCGCATGGTTATGGAGGAAGTGAAGCGCACAATACCTGAACGCACCTGTATCGAGAAGAACTGCCGCATACAGAATACTCTCGAAATAACGAACTCGTGGATTGGAGCCGGCACGGAAATACGTGGAGCACAGCGCATCAGCGAATGTACTATTACCGGAGAAAACGACAATGGCGTATATATCGGTGCTGGCGTGATTTGCGACGGATGCGTGGTGACAAGCGGTTCCACAATAAACAACAATGCCATGGCAAAAAACTGCTTCATCGGCGAATGTTCTACACTGACCGACGGATTCTCGGCTACAAACAGCCTCTTCTTCGCCAACTCTTATATGGCAAACGGCGAGGCTTGTGCTGCATTCTGCGGACCTTTCTCGGTTAGCCACCACAAGTCTACACTGCTCATCGGAGGAATGTACTCATTTTATAATGCAGGGTCGAACACCAACTTCAGCAACCACGCCTATAAGATGGGACCTATACACTACGGCATTCTTGAACACGGCTCAAAGACTGCAAGCGGAGCACACATCCTATGGCCTGCACATATCGGAGCTTTCTCGATGTGCATGGGAAAGATTGCCACACATCCCGACACTTCTTCCCTACCGTTCTCATACGTCATCGGCAACGGAAAAGACACTTATATCGTACCGGGACGTAACCTTGCAACCGTTGGAACATACCGCGATGTGAACAAATGGCCTAAGCGCGACGCCCGTCCCGACGGCTGCCGCTACAGTATGGTTGAAACATCATGGCTCAACGCATATACGGTAACAAAAATTGTTGAAGCTAAAAGAATACTGGAGAATATACTCGACAAACAGGGAAATAAAGACATTTACCAGCTTGCCGACGGCTCTCTTATCAGAAAATCATCTCTGCATAAAGGAATAACGCTATACAGTCTGTCACTCAAGATGTATCTGGCAGAACATCTTACAGAAGCCGACTGCTCTGACGATACACATATTCCAGAAGAAGACATCGCACTCTCCGACCTCTCCGGTCTGTTCATTAGCCAGCCGGCAGTACTTAATATCGTTGAAGGGATTCTCAATGGCGATATAGACAATACGGCAACCCTGTCTGAAACTATAAACAGAACAATTCTTAAGAAAGAAGATACGGAGAAAAGACTCGCCCTGAAAGTGGCTAACGACACATACGGATGGCTCAGTCTCGACCATGAAGACCGGCAAAGTCTTATAGCAAGATGCCGGAAGGCTCGTGGAGAATGGCTTGCCATGATTGCCGAAGATGCAGAAAAAGAATATGAGCTTGGCGATGTTGATAGGGAAACTGTAGACAAATTTCTAAATTCGACATACTAAGTTGTAAGATTTCTCCGAGAACTCTCAGTCCTCCCAGTCCTCCCAGTCCTCTCAGTCCTCTCAGATCTCCCAGTTCTCTCAGTTCTCCCAGTCCTCCCAGAACAACTTCAAAAAAGGAATCATTTCAAAATCAAAACGATATGAAACTAAAATCAATGTTTATCATTGCCTGCTGTGCCCTCTCCGCTTTGGGCGCTCAGGCAAAAGACTACAAGTATGAGACGGTGCCCGGCGACCCTATGCACGCCCGCATCTACACTCTCGACAACGGTCTAAAGGTTTACCTATCGGTGAACAACGAGAAGCCGCGCATCCAGACTTACATCGCCGTGCGCACCGGTTCACGCAATGACCCTGCCGAAACAACAGGTCTTGCCCACTACCTGGAGCACCTGATGTTTAAGGGAACGGCTAAGTTCGGTACCACCGACATGCAGAAAGAGAAGCCTTATCTCGACGACATCGAGCGCCGCTACGAGGCTTACCGCAAACTCACAGACCCAGCTCAAAGGAAACAGGCATACCATGAAATTGACAGTGTGTCGCAGCTTGCAGCAAAGTATTTTATCCCTAACGAATACGACAAGCTCATGTCGTCTATCGGTGCAACGGGAACAAATGCCTACACGAGCAACGACGTTACTTGCTACACGGAGGATATCCCGTCGAACGAGGTGGACAACTGGCTGAAAGTTGAGGGCGACCGCTTCCAAAACATGGTTATCCGCGGTTTCCACACAGAGTTGGAAGCTGTCTACGAGGAGTTCAATATCGGTCTTGCCAAGGACAACCGCAAGGTGTGGGAATCACTCTACCGTCTGCTCTACCCTACTCACCCTTATGGCACACAGAGTACTATCGGTACTCAGGAACACCTGAAGAACCCGTCTATTACAAACATCAAGAACTATTTCCATCGCTACTACGTGCCAAACAACGTGGCTATCTGTATGGCAGGCGACTTCGACCCGGACAAGGTTATCGCCTCTATCGACAAATACTTCGGCACTTGGAAGAAGAACGACAACCTGTCGTATCCGCAGTATGCTCCAGTGAAAGAGCTGACGGCACCACGCGACACTACCGTCGTTGGGCAGGAGGCTGCCTTCATGATGATGGGATGGAACTTCCCTGGATCAGCATCTGCCGAGATGGACACGCTACAGGTTATCGACCAAATTCTTGCCAACGGCAAGGCTGGCCTCTTCGACCTTGACATCAACCAGAAGATGAAGTGCCAGTATGCAGCATCCATGCTCGACGGTATGAACGAGTACTCTCAGTTTATCCTCTACGGTATGCCAATGCCAGGACAATCATTGAAGGACGTGCGCGACATTATGCTTGCCGAAATAGAGAAACTGAAGAAGGGTGAGTTCAGCGACGACCTGCTGCCGTCGGTTATCAACAACATCAAACTCGACTACAACAATTCTCTCGAGAGCAACGAGTGGCGCGCCAACGAGTTCGTTGATGCCTTCATCAATCACGAGACTTGGCAGGATAAGGTGAACTACATCAACCGTATCTCCAAAATCACCAAACAGGATATCATGGCGTTTGCACAGAAGTATCTGAACAACAACTACGCCATTGTATATAAAGAGGAGGGCGTTGACTCTACACAGAAGAAGATTGACAAGCCACAGATTACTGCCATTCCTTCAAACCGCGACCTCCAGAGCCAGTTCGTTACGGACATTATCAATTCTAAGGTTGACCCTATACAGCCTCGCTTCCTCGACTTCAAGAAGGACATGTCGATAAGCAAGACAAAAAAAGGACTGCCGGTTTACTACGTGCAGAACAAGACAAACAACACTTTCTTTTTGAACCTTCACTATGACTTCGGCGAAGAGGCAAACAAATGGTTGCCTTACGCCATAAGATACATCGACTATCTCGGAACCGACAAGATGAGTGCCGAGCAGATTAAGCAGGAGTATTACAAGCTGGCTTGCGACTACAACATCACAGTTACCAACGATAATATCGGCATCAACATCTACGGTCTTGCCGACAATATGCAGAAGGCTGTTGAGCTGACTGAGAATTTCATTCAGAATGCAAAGGCAGACAATGATGCCTACAAACGCTGGGTAGAGACCGAGATGAAGGGACGTCGCGATGCAAAGATGAACCAGAACAGCAACTTCGGTGCATTGGTACGCTATGGAGAATATGGTGAATACAATTCTTTCCGCAACATTCCTGACAGCACAGAGCTTGCTACAACTGCCCCACAGAAGATTGTAGACCTCGCAAAGAGTCTGAATGGCTACAAGCACGAAGTGCTCTACTACGGTCCGCTTTCTCTGAAAGCTGCCGTGGCAGCAATCGACAAATGCCACAAACCGGCTAAGAAGCTAATGGACGCTCCTGCCGGCAAGCCTTACACCACACAGCTCACTCCAAAGAACGAGATTTGGGTTGCGCCATATAAGGCAAAGAACATCTACATGATGCAGTATCACAACGAGGGCAAACAGTATGACCCGAAGAACGAACCGATAATCTCGATGTTCGACGAATACTTTGGCGGCGGCATGAACACCGTAGTGTTCCAGGAGCTTCGCGAGGCTCGCGGTCTTGCCTACAGCGCATGGGCTGGCTACTATACTCCTTCGAAGAAAGGAAGACCGGAATACTTCTGCACCAACATCATCTCGCAGAACGACAAGATGATGGACTGCATCCGCACGTTCAACAACATCATGGACACCATACCGCAGTCTGAGAAGGCATTCGAGATTGCAAAACAGGCAATAACAAAGCGCATTGAGGCAGAACGCACCACTAAGCTTGCCATTCTGCAGACCTACTTCGCCAACAAGAAGCTCGGCATCGACTACGACATCAACAAGGTGGTTTACGAGGCATTGCCTTCAATCACTCTCCAGGATTTGGTTAAGTTCACCAACGAGAACATCGCCCACAAGCCATTCCGCTATCTCATCCTCGGCGACGAGAACGAGATTGACATGAAGGGCTTGGAGAAGATTGCTCCGGTTAGGAAGCTGTCTACTGAGGAGATATTCGGATATTAATATAACACATATATAAAAGGTTAAGCGGCAAGCAGAATCAACATTCATAAGATTTCTGCTTGCCGCTTTACTTTTTACTTTAATAGAGAAAATTTTTTTCAGTCATTTTACCCTCACGCCCTCACCAATCACACGCAAACGCCCTGTTTATCGGCACTCTGAGGTGTGAGGGATAGTGTGAGGGGTGGTGAGGGGTGTGAGGGTAACGTAAAGGATATTACTTACAGTTAGGACACCATGGCTTCAACTGCTTGAAGAAGTCGTTGCCCTTGTCGTCTACGAGGATGAAAGCAGGGAAGTCCTCAACAGTAATCTTCCAGATAGCCTCCATGCCCAGTTCCGGATACTCTACGCATTCGATGCTCTTGATGCAGCTCTGCGAGAGAACGGCAGCCACTCCACCGATAGTGCCGAGATAGAAACCGCCGTGCTTCTTGCAGGCATCGGTAACCACCTGTCCGCGGTTGCCCTTGGCAATCATAACGAGCGAAGCACCGTGGTCCTGGAACTCATCAACATACGGGTCCATACGGTTAGCCGTGGTCGGTCCCATAGAACCGCAAGGATAACCCTCCGGAGTCTTTGCCGGTCCGGCATAGAGGATAGGATGATCCTTGAAATACTGCGGCATTTCCTCGCCGGCATCCAGACGAGCCTTCAGCTTGGCATGAGCGATGTCGCGGGCCACGATGATAGTACCTTTCAGATTAACGCGGGTACTTACAGGATATTTGGTGAGTTCCTTGCGCACAGCATCAATACCCTTGTCGAGGTCAATCTCGATACCCTTTGTTCCCTCGCCCGGCTTGCGCAGTTCCTCCGGGATAAGTTCAGAAGGATTAGAATCCATCTTCTCAATCCAAACGCCGTCGGCATTAATCTTACACTTGATATTGCGGTCGGCAGAACAGCTAACGCCCATACCGATAGGACAGCTTGCGCCATGGCGTGGCAGACGAACCACACGTATGTCGTGAGCCAGATACTTACCGCCAAACTGTGCTCCGAGTCCAATCTTGTGAGCCTCGTCAAGGAGTTTGTTCTCCAAGTCGATGTCGCGGAACGCACGACCAGTCTCGTCGCCAGTAGTAGGCAGCGAGTCGTAATATTTGATAGAAGCGAGCTTCACTGTGAGCAGGTTCTTCTCAGCCGAAGTACCTCCGATAACGAAAGCGATATGATAAGGAGGACAAGCAGCAGTACCCAGAGACTTCATCTTTTCCACGAGGAACGGCAGCAGAGTGCCCTCGTTCTGGATAGTGGCCTTTGTCATCGGATAGAAGTAAGTCTTGTTTGCCGAACCTCCACCCTTGGCAACACAAACAAAGCGATACTCGTCGCCCTCAGTAGCCTCGATGTCAATCTGAGCCGGCAGGTTGCAACGGGTGTTCACCTCGTCGTACATATTCAGAGGAGCATTCTGCGAATAGCGCAGATTATCCTGAGTGTAAGTATTATAAACACCGAGCGACAGAGCTTCCTCGTCCTCGAAATCAGTCCAGACGCGCTGTCCCTTCTCTCCGTGGATAATAGCGGTACCGGTGTCCTGACAGAAAGGCAAGATACCTTTTGCAGCAGTCTCGGCATTGCGCAAGAACTGCAGAGCCACATACTTGTCGTTCTCAGAAGCCTCCGGATCGGAGAGAATCTTAGCCACCTGCAGGTTGTGCTCGCGACGGAGCATGAACTCCACGTCGTGGAAAGCCTGCTGCGCCATCTGTGTGAGCGCCTGTTTAGAAACCTTGAGGATCTTCTTTCCCTCAAACTCGCTTACCGATACACCGTCTTTGGTAAGCAGATAGTATTCAGTAGTGTCCTTTCCGAGCTGGAACATAGGAGCATACTTGAATTCTGGTGTTGTTGCCATAATGCTTTGTGTTATTATAATATTGTTATTACTGTTTTCAAAATTACGGTTACAAAACCGCATATAACTTATCTAAGCACAGATTAGACTAAACTAATCCTTTTGGATAGAATAAAAATCGTCAATTTTTACGACTGAAACCTTCGGCCATTTTATTTTCTTCAAAACCGAAAAATGCGAATCATTGGACACAATAAATTCTGCACCTGCAGCAATGGCACAATCTACGAACTTGTTGTCATCCGCATCCTTCTCTATAAGTCGGAAATGCACATATGAGGTTTGAAAACATGTTGAAGCCAATCTTGCTATAGCCTCAACGACATTGCGTGCAAAGGTGTTGTCTTATTTGCAATAATCTCTTCATACTCCTCAAGAATCTCCGTATTGACACATAGTGAAATATCACCTTTAAGAATTTTCTCCCATAAAATGTGATACTTGCTTCTTGAAGGCAACATCTGCAACAGACAATTTGTATCAAGAACGATTAGCTGCATAAGGCGTCCTCATGTGTTCATTACCCCAAGCTTCAATTGTTTTCTCGTCAATGCTTCCGTCATCCCATAAAGCATCGATGGCCTTTTGAGCCTTTTCTGCAAAATAATGCGCAAGCATGTTTTTGAACTCATCGAGTTCTTCCTTGGAATTTATGCCTGATACGGCATTAAGCACTTCCAAGCGTGCCATTTGTTCGTATGACATATTTTTGTTGTTATCAGAATTACGGTTACAAAGATACAAAATATTTTCTTTGCCGGATATTTTTTGGGAGAAATATTTTTATAGAGAATAAGAAGGAGAGGACTGATAGGACTAATAGGACCGATAAGGGTAATAGGGCTGATAAGGATAATAGGACTAATAGGACTGATAAGACAGATAAGAAAAAAATAATTACGATGCAAAGGCATTACTTTGCATCGTAGGTCTGGAAGACGATGTATGTGCCGTCGGCATGGAGGGTAAACTCATTGCCTGTGGCTTCGTTTAGTGTGCCCTGCCATAATTGACGATAGGCATAGGAATCCCAGCGCAAGCCTTCGCTCCTGATTTCGGAGCATGAGATATTGAAGATGCTTACCTGCTGACGGGGAAAGGAAATGAAAGTATGTGTGCCGCTTGCTGGACAGAAGGCCCCATAGTCGGTGAGCATGAGTGGACGGATACCGAAATCGCAAAGATAGCGTGGCAGCAGGAAGATGTTTCCGATTGTGTGGTCTTCGCGCTTGCCCGTGGCAGCGATGTATGTTATATCGGTGAAACCGCGCGAGATGCAGAAGCGTGTGGCCTTGGTTAAGTCGTTGTCGTCCTGCTCTGAAACCTGGTGGAAGATGTCCTTGTATTTCTCTTTCAATTCAGGCGGCAAGGAATCGCCGTCGCCAATAATGGCATCGGGATGAAGGGCGTTGGCAATAGCCGACTGGGCGGCTCCATCGCAGCAACAGAGGAAACCGGGATTGCGGAGAACGTCGAGGGGTATGCTGTGAGTGGGGAAATCGCCACCGGCGAGGATGGTAGAGTGCATATTGGAACCCATACTGGAACCCGCACTACCCCTCCCGAAGGGAGGGAATGAAGTATGCTTCATGTCGTTCGGAAGTTGGTCTTTGTTTATTCCATTATTTTTCAACATTATCGTTTTTTTATAACTTTTTCTATTAATCCATATCTTTCATTCCCTCCCTTCGGGAGGGTCAGGGTGGGTTTCAGGGTTGGGTTCCAGTGCGGGTTCCAGGGTGGGTTTCAGTTGACATTCTCTCCCATTTAAAGTATCCGGCAACGGCGATAATGGTGTATAGTCCGTAGAGACCAGCCTTAAACGGAATTCCCTTGCCGATATAAAGATAGAAACATACGGCATCCACGATAATCCAGAATACCCACTGCTCGATGTATTTCTTGGCGAGAGCCCACAAGCCGACGAAGCTCAAGGCATTGGTGAAGGCATCGAGGAGCGGCACGGTACTGTTGGTCCATGTCGTGAGTACCCAGTATGTGGCAGCCCATGCGGCAAGGAAGGCAATGGAGACGGGCAGGTATTTCTTTAACGGCATGTGGGTGATGGGAATTTCAGAAACGATTTTCTTGCCGTCGTTTCTACCCACGAGTTTTTTTATGAGTGCTCCGTAGCGCCACATCACGTAGCCGTAGACTCCTGCAATGGTATAGTATGCCGCCATTCCGGCATCGCCGTAGAGTCCGTGGGTCCAGTAGAGCCAGATGTCCATGGCGGGCATGATGATGCTTACGAGCCATAGGGCAATGTGGGCACGGTATTCGAGCCAGATGTAAAGGAGACCTAAGAGGGTTGTGAAGATGTCGAGCCAGTGGGCGAGGAGATATTGTTGCATGAGGGATTTTTTTAGATTGGGGGAAGAGGGATTATAGGCTTAATAGGCATAATAGGCTTAGTAGGCTTAGTAGGCTTAATAGGCTTAGTAGGCATAATAGGCTTAATAGGCTTAATAGGCAGAAAATGCCGAAGCCCTTGAGAGGGCTTCGACATTTTATCACATATTATATCAAGTCAATTAGAATCTCAGAGTGAGATGACCCATCACGTTGAAGCCGGCAGCAGGAACGTAAGAGAGCCATGTGCCACGCTTTCCGTCTACGTAAGTTCCATAATCGTAACCCATGATTGCATAGTGACGAGCAAAGATGTTGTTGAAGTCAAGACCAATCTTCACACTCTTGAATCCGCATTTTGTAACCTTGCTCTGATAAGCCAAACTGAGGTCAGACTGAGAGAAGCAAGGCAGCGAACTGAACTCAGAGTTGTTGAGATACTGCTTGCTGACGAAGTTCGTGTGCCATGTTGCACTGAATCCTTTGTGATGGAAATCAACGAATCCGTTGAGTATAGCACTTGGTGAGTAGGCAAGTGTAGAGTTGCTGTAGTGGTTGTGTACAGGGTCTACGTCGTTCCAGTCGGCATCAACGGCAGAGACATACTCGTCGAAGTCCTTAATCTTGTTCTTGCTGAGGGCAGCGTTACCCTCAACGCTCAACCAAGAGAGCGGTGCCCATCCTGCAGAAAGCTCCACACCCATGCGGTAAGACTTCTTCACGTTAGTGGTGAGGTTCTCGCCGATGTCACTCATTTCGCCAGTCTGCACGAGCTGATTGTTGTAGTTCATATAGTAGAAGTTAGCTCCGGCATGCCAGTTGGAGCCGTTGAACTGATATCCAGCCTCCACATCGATTACCTTTTCAGCCTTCGGATAAGGATAGTTACCGTTGTCGGTGTAGTTGTTGCGCTCCGGCTCACGGTTTGCCATAGCAACAGAAGCATAAGCCTTATGTCCGCCGTTGGTATAAGAGATACCTGCCTTAGGGTTGAAGAAGTTGAAGTTGTCGTCAACATTGAGCAGCTGAGCTGTGTATCCGCCGTTTTCTTTCCAGTAGAACTTATCGTTCTGTCCGTCGGTAGTGTAGCGCACGTGGCGATACTGCAGGTCGGCAAACACGTTCCAGTTCTGGCAGAAGGTGTAAGTAGCCTTCAGGAATGCGCTGTAGTCATCCTTCTTGGCATCAGAATCATAATATTTATATCGTCCGTTCTGGTCGAAGTATTTCTTCTCCAGTGCCTCGTCTTTGATATAAGTAACATATCCCCAGTGGCTGCCGCGGAACTGCTGAAGACTTGTTCCTGCGATAACATCCCAAGAGTCAGTCTTGAAGTTCACGTTGTAAACCAGTCCGTAGGCATTCTGCGTGAGTCCCTTGCGTCTTACGGCATCGGTTTTTATTTCCTTACCCTTCTCGTTAGTCTCGTAGATACCGAATTTAGAGAGAGCCTTGTTTGCACGGAAGTCCTTGTAGTATCCCTGTCCGTAGGTGTAGTGGAGGGCGAAGTTGTGGCTCCAGTGGTCAGAAGGCTGCCATGTAGCAGAGAGGATATTGTGGTTCTGATAGAAATTATCCGTTGTGCGGTCCCACTTGTTGCCGTTGCGATAGGTATAAGGAGTGAACACGTATTTTCCGTTCACCTCTTTGTATTTACCGTTGAGGTCGTTCATGCGTCCGAGTCCCATATCCCATATTTCCTTATACGACTCCGTTCCGTTAGGTCCTGCGATATAGTTCCACGCCTGTCCCGTTTTCTCGAAGTTTCCGATATTCTTGTAGCGAATCTGGAAGTTGTTGCCCAGCCAGGTCAGTCCGCCGTAGTAAGAGCCTGAGCGTCCGCGAGTACCGTCGACGAATCCGTCGGTAGAAGTCTCGTGGTAAGCTCCGTCGAAGATGAGATGATTGAAGAGCAGACCAGTAGAGAAGCTTGCTCCAACGTTATAAGTATTATAAGAGCCGAAAGAGCCTGTGATTTCTCCGAACGGCTTGGTAGAAGGAGCTGCAGTCTGCAGAGACACGGAACCTCCGAAAGCTCCGTCGCCGTTTGTCGACGCACCAACACCGCGCTGTATCTGCACGCTGCCCATGAGAGCGGCGTAGCTGTTCATGTTTGCCCAGAACACGCACTGGTCTTCCGGCGAATTGAGAGGCACCCCGTCAACAGTAACGTTGATACGGCTGTCGCCCACTCCACGCATGCGCATATAAGTGGTTCCGGTACCTGTTCCCGTCTCGCTCCAAGCCAGGATGCCCGGTGTGCGTGAGAACAGGAACGGGAGTTCCTTACCCGTTGTTGCAAAGTTCTGAAGATCTGATTTCTGGATGTTTGCCACGGCATACGGTGCATTTTTCTGTGCACGTACAGCCTTTACAACCACCTCGTTGAGCTGATGCACGCTAACGGTGTCAACTTTCTGCTCGGCAAGGGCCTGCTGTGCACACAATACGCATACGGCAGCCATTGCCACGCCATTGATTTGTTTCATTTTGGTTGTTACCTGTTTACACTCCGCCCCACCCTGTCTCTCGTCAGGTCGAGGCAGAAAACTTTTTACTGAATAAAGGGGAATTTCTGTTATTTACCTACGCCGGCATTACCCGGATCAGGCAGTGTTGGGTTTAATCTCAGCATCCGCAATTGCGGCAGCACCCCTTAGCTGGCAGTTTGCCAACCGGGTGCAAAGTTACGCTATTCCCGTGAGAACACAAAATTTACAGGCAACAATTTGCTTTTCTATAGGTTCTCGAGCCATTTCTTTCCGCGCTTGGTATATGTCCAGGCGAGGAATCCTCCAGCTACTACTATCAGCAGCGAAAAAGTAAATATCAATCCATCCATAATATTATTTTCTTGTTAATATTCTATTTCCGATACTTGCAAACAATGATGTTATTATAACTCCCAATAATGCCATATATATTGACTTTATGCTGAACTCAGTCATGCCAAATATAGACATGGTGTTACCTAACACCATTACAGCGAATGTTGTTTTTGCCAAGTCATAGAAGAACTTTCCGAGGTTCTCCCTGCCAGTTTTTTCTCTGTCTTTATCGTCTCTTGCTGTCATAAAAGACTTTTGCAAAGATAAGTTTTTTCACTCTAACGACCAACACTTTACAGGAAAAAATCTACAAATTTCCCTCTATAATCTTCACTATTCTCTCCTCGGATGCGAGCATCCAGTTGATGTCGGCAGGCTGGTTAAGTCGTCCGTTGCGTGCATTGAGGAATGGCGACATGGCAGCCCTGTATGCGAAATAGTAAATCTGCTGGTCGTTGAACCGCCGTCGCAAATATGAGAGTCTTGAGCGTCGCGTCTTGTCGATTATCGAAATAGGACGCAATCTGGAGTTTGTCTTCGTCAGTGTTTCGTTCCAGAATTTCTGGAAGTTTGAGCAGAACTTGTCTATCTGAGCATCTGAATATTTTTTTCCTTCCACGGAAGCATCAGAATCGTCATTCTTGCGTTTGTTTTTTTCATCCGCCTTATTCTTCTCCTCTTCTCTGCCTCTTTCTGTTTCTTTTTTATTTTCTTTTTCTTTAAGGGGGTGGAGGGGGACTTTTTCTGTTTCTTTTGTTTCTTCTTTTCTTTTGAGCGTCTTGCCGTCGTTGGACACGGTGAAGAGGGCGAAATCCTCTGCCACCTGCTTCACCAGAGCGGCATCGGCATGGAAGTCGAAGCCCAGTGAGAAATAGTCGGCAGCGATAGTACCTCCCTCTTCATTCAGTTTTTCCTCGAGCATCACGTAGACGGCATATCCTGCCAGTCCGCAAACCATTCTCAGTCGCAACACTCCGTCGGCATTTCGTCCCATAATGGCATTATCTGTATTCTTGTTGTTTGTCATGGCTATAAATTATTTAAATATTAAATTATTTTTTCGGGATGCAAAAATAAAAGAAACTTTCTACACGACAGCTGATTATTAGTGATTATTAGTGATTAATGCCTAAATTTTCTCTTCACTCGAAGCGTTTAGGCGAAACACCAGGAGCGTTTAGGCGAAACACCAGGAGCGTTTAGGCGAAACACCAGGAGCGTTTAGGCGGAATAAAAATTTCATTATTAATCACTAACAACAACTAATAATCACTCATCGCCCGAAACTGCATATTATATTATGCAGCGAAATAAATTTCTTAACAACTAAAATCAATTTTATCATGAACAAGTTTCTTTACATTATCCTCGTTTCCACGATGGGCGCCGAAACGATGCAGGCACTCTACGATCTGAGGTGGATGATGGCTTTCATCGCATGGCTGGTAGTCATGGACTTCTGGATGTCGGTGTCGTGTCTGCGCCGCAACAAGCAGCCCGTAGCTTTCTGGCGGGAATTTAAGCGGGCATGCAACCGGATGACCGACTATATCGCTTATCTCATCTCAGGAGCGATACTCGGTCTCGCCATTTTCGAACCGCTTTCTATTGCCGACCATACGGCTACGGCTGCCGCCGGACTCGCCTTGGGATGCATCTGGGAGATTGAGAGCATCGTGAACAAGATATGCTGCATGAACGGAGCCGGCAAACCTGTCGACATGAAACGTATCATCAAAAGGATTCTTCAGGAGAAATTCAAATGGCTTTCTGAGGAATAAGGGGCGGAAAACGATGCGAAAATGGATTTTTTTCTGACTTTAATCAGCATTAATCACTAATAATCACTGATAACAACTCATCGGGTTGAGGATTTTTCCCACCTTTGCAGCCAGAAAACGAAATATATGTTTAACTAATTTTTTTTAAGACCATGAGAACGATCAACACTATTTTTATCCACTGTACGGCGAGCCGACAGTCGGCAACTACAAGCGACATCCTGA
Source organism: Prevotella sp. UBA746 (assembly GCA_002298545.1). GTDB lineage: Bacteria > Bacteroidota > Bacteroidia > Bacteroidales > Bacteroidaceae > Prevotella. The sequence goes on along the minus strand of DBKQ01000103.1, from coordinate 82,953 downwards.
ATGAATTCCGCCAAAAGGGCTGGAAATCGCCCGGCTACCACTATCTCGTGAGCCCCGACGGCAAGGTGGACTCGCTTCTCGACATCCGAAAGCCGAGCAACGGAGTGGCCGGACACAACGCCCACTCCATAAACATTGCTTATATCGGGGGACTCTCTGCCGAGGGGAAACCTGTTGACAACAGAACCATCGAACAGAAGGCTGCCATCGTTCATCTGCTACTGCAGCTGAGGGAGCTCTTCCCTAAAGCGCGCATCATGGGACACCGCGACATCTGGGGGGCGTACAACCCCAAGGCTTGGCGAAAACTATGCCCGTGCTTTAACGCTACAAGGGAGTATGGGGCGATTTGAAAATGGAAAAATTGAAATATTGAAAAATGGAAAAATGGAAATATGGAAATATGGAAATATGGAAATATGGAAAAATGGAAATATGGAAATATTGAAAAAAAGGACTGCATGCATCACTGCAGACAGTCCTTTACAACATGAATAAATTATAAAAAAATGTATTAACCTTAAAGCGGAAAGAACAGGATTCGAACCTGCGAAACGCTTTAGACGTTTACACGCTTTCCAGGCGTGCCTCTTCAACCACTCGAGCACCTTTCCTTAATACTTGAGGAACAAGTAGCCCCTGTCTGCGACTCGCCTCAAATAATATGATGATGCAAAGTTAAATATTTTTTTCAATATACAAAACTTTTAGTCTGCTTTATTCATAGAGTTTTTTTATAGGCCCAAGGAAGGGCTGCTCCTTTGATTGAACAAAGATGGCGCCTTTAGTCTAAGCGGAACAAGCGCTTTGCCGTTTTAGTGGTTATCGCGTCCACTTCGTCGCGCGAGATGCCATATACGTCTGCCATCTTGTCGAGCACGTAAGCCACAAAGGCACTCTCGTTACGCTTGCCGCGCATCGGCACTGGCGCCATATACGGCGAATCGGTTTCGAGCACTATCCTTTCGAGCGGGATATGGGGCAAGACGTCGGGCAGATGGGATTTCTTGAAAGTAAGTACGCCACCGATGCCGAGCACGAAATTGTCGAACTCCAACAGCTGTGCCGCCTCTTTCTCATTGCCCGTGAAGCAATGGAACACTCCGCCACGGCGCAGCTGTCCGGCATAACGTTTCAGGATATGAACCATCTCGTTTTGTGCCTTGCGGCAGTGGATCATCAGCGGCAGGTCGTAGTCGACAGCCCACTTCACCTGCTCCTCGAATGCCTCGAGCTGCTCCTTCTCGAAGTCGCGGCTCCAATAATAGTCGAGCCCTATCTCGCCGATGGCAATGAACGGATTGCCGGGGGCATCGAGCATAGGTTTCAGTTTGTCGAGTTCCGTCTGCCATCCGGCATTCACCTCTTCGGGATGAAGACCAATCATCGGATAGGCATAGCCGGGATAGCGGCGACAGGCGGCAAGAACGGTGTCTACGGATTTCACGTCGATTGCCGGAATGAGTATCTTCTCCACTCCGGCATCCTTGGCACGCTGTATGGCGAGGTCGCGGTCGTCGTTGAATTCCTCGCCGTCGATATGCGAATGGGTATCTATCATAATATTATACAGCCTCTCCCCCGCGCCGCTCGTAAGAGCGGCTTCCCCCTCCCCAAGGGGAGGGGCGTAATATGACTTGCAGGACTCAAGGATTACTTACGTAAGGGGATTCTTTCTTGTTATTAATTCAGTTAATTTATTTTATACAACAAAGTTAGATTCTTTCTTGTTATTAAT
>DBKQ01000103.1:77186-81123 GCA_002298545.1 Prevotella sp. UBA746 | reverse complement strand
TTTATTTTATACAACAAAGCTAATCACTCCCCTCCCCCTCGGGGAGGGGTTGGGGGTGGGGCTTTTCTTTTCTCCTATAATAATATTTCACTCCAAACCGCTCGCATTCTTCTACGCGGTCGATTACCTTGTCGCCCATAAAATGCTGTTCCACCTGATTCCACACTCTCTCTATAAGGTCGTCGATGTCTGGACGCGCCTCGCGCAGCTGGGCTTCCATGTCGCGCGTGCGCTGCTGCAGCTGACAGTGGCGGTCGTATGCCTCGCGGAGTATGTCGGCATGCGTAGCCACCATGCCCGCCGTGGGGTTATAGATGGGTCTGCCGCCTTGCTTTATGCGCTCCTTCTCGCCAGCTACGATTTTCGGTTCCCAGTCGAGTATCTGACTTACGAGCTGCACCTGTGGCAGTGTGCTGATGTCATCGGGCAGGGAATAGAGCTTCAGGGCGGAACGTTTTATCTCGCCGCGCTCGATGCTCATCTTCAGCACTTGCATGAAATGGCTCAGATAGAGCATCGCCTTGTGTTGAAGGGGTTTTACGCGGGAACGGCCGCGCGTCTGTGCCCGGCGGTCTGCCTCATACTGTTTTACGAGCGTGAGCAGACGGTCGTAGTAGGTGCGCGCATCGTTGATGTCTTTCCAGTCGATGAAGCGGTCGCGCGCCGTATATATCTCGTTGTTGTCGAGCAAGGTCTTTAGCGCCAAGAGGCGCGACTTGTCGGTTTTGGGTAATCTTCTGTAGGGCATTGTCTTATTTCTTTCTGTTCATCATCCGCTCGGTGTATTCGCGGAGCACTTGCTTGCTGTCGTTGCCGACGCTGATGCGGTCGAGATACTGACGGCTTTCGTCGAAATACTCCTTTATCTTCTCCTCGGCAAGCTCACGGATACCAAGTTTATCATATATGGCAGTTACGGCTCTCACCTTTTCATCGCGGTTGAAGTCGCGAATGTCTATCCAGTGTTGCAGTTCGCTGCGAGTCTCTTCGTCGGCACGCAGCCATGCATTGATGAGCATATAGGTTTTCTTGTTGGAAGTGATGTCGCCGCCGATTGCCTTGCCGAAGACGGCAGGGTCGCCGTAGACATCGAGCAGGTCGTCTTGAAGCTGGAAGGCAAGTCCTACCCTCTCGCCGAATTTATATATAAGGTCGGCATCCTCTGCCGAAGCTCCGGCTATCAGGGCTCCCATCTTGAGGGCACAGGCGAGAAGAACGCTCGTCTTCAGACGTATCATCTCGATATATTCTGCCTCCGTTACATCCTGGCGCGACTCAAACTCCATGTCGAGTTGCTGCCCCTCGCTCACTTCGAGTGCCGTCTCGGTGAAGAGGTCGAGGGCTGGCTTCAGATACTCGGGCTCTACCTTGGCAAGATGCAGATAGGCAAGCGAGAGCATCGTGTCGCCGGAGAGGATTGCCGTGTTGGCATCCCATTTCTTGTGTACGGTGGCTCTGCCGCGACGCATGTCGGCATTGTCCATCAGGTCGTCGTGGAGAAGGGTGTAGTTATGGTACGTTTCCAGGGCGGCAGCGGCTGGCAGTGCTGTCTCCACATCGTCCTTGAAGAGGTTGTATGCCATGAGTACGAACGAGGGGCGAATGCGTTTGCCGCCTGCCGAGAGTACATATTTTATCGGTTCATAGAGCGACTGCGGATGGCGGTCGTAAGGCAGAGTGTCGATATATCGGCTTACTATGCCGAGTATTTCTTTTGATGTTTTCATAAGAAACTTTTCCCTACAGCCCCACCCCCGCGCAGCCTTTGGCTGCTTTCCCCTCCCCATAAGGAGAGGGGAGTGATATGACTTGTTATGTCATTCCTGGATATAGGCGGGATGCTAAAGAGTATTTTTTATTGTTTATATATATGTTTTACTATCTCTATTATTTAATTCTATTCCCCTCGCTATCAAAAAAGAGCAATCACTCCCCTCCCCCTGGGGAGGGGCTGGGGGTGGGGCTTCTAATACCCCAAGTCTTCTCCCACCAAAACAACGGTATGTCTGCCGGCTGGACGGGAGTTTCGCATTATCTGTATGTAGTTGCAAAGGCAGTCGACGGACTTGCAGTTGTGGCACACGCCATCCGTCTTACACGGAGAATTCAGGTCGCTGAAGCGGGCAGCATTTATCGGAGCGGCCACGCTGCGCGCTCTTGCCACGGCGGCATCGAGGTTCTGGGCTACTTTGTTAAGTCCTACGACAAGTATCACGTGTTTCGGTCCGAAGGTTATCGCTGCCACGCGGTTGCCGTTGCCGTCGATGTTCACTATCAGTCCGTCTTCGCTTATGGCATTTACGCTCGACAGATAGTAGTCGGCAGAGAATGCCCGGTGGTAAATCTCCTGTGCCGCAGCGCGGTCGGGGGCAAGGTCGCGGTCCCAGAGTTCGAGAGTGTTCTTTTCGTGCAGTGCCCTGGTCAGTCCCATATCGCGTATGGTCATCGAGCCGCCCCATGTTACGCTGCTGCCGTCGGGAATCATCCCGACAATGGTCTTTACGGCTTCTGCTGCCGTCGGGCAATACAGTGCCTCGTAGTGGCGCTGCTTCAACTGCTTCACGAGATGCTCGGCAAGCAGCATGTTTCGTTGTTCTTTTGGTGTCATGGTGGTTTTGTTTTTATTGGGAGAACTGGGAGTTATGGGAGAACTGAGAGTTCTCGAAGAAGTAATTAGGTTCACTTGAAATCGTTAAGAGCTTCTATCACGGATTGTGTCTCTGCCGCTGTCATCGTCTGATTGCATGGCAAGCTCAATTCTTCATTATGTATCCGCTCCGTAACAGGCAGTCCGCCGTCGGGCAGCAGCAAGTTGTCGTTGCCGCTGTAACAATGTTGCTTGTGGGGCGGAATGGGATAATGTATCATCGTGTGGATTCCCTTTTCAAGGAGATACTGCTGCAAATCGTCTCTGCGGCGGCACAAAACGGGAAAGATGTGGAAAACACTGTTCTCATGGAATTCTGGCGATGGAAGCTGCAAAAGCGGATTGCTCACCTTATTTATATATAATGCAGCAAGCTCGCGCCTCTTTTCGTTTTCCTCGTCGAGGTATTTCAGTTTCACGTCGAGCACGGCAGCCTGCAGCTCGTCGATGCGAGAGTTTCTGCCGATATAGTCGAACACGTATTTCTTCGACGATCCGTAGTTGCCGAGCGAACGCACCGTAAGTGCGAGTTCTTCATCATCGGTCGTTACGGCTCCGGCATCACCCAAGGCACCGAGGTTCTTGCCCGGATAGAAGCTATGGCCGGTGGCATCACCAAGACTACCTGTATGCTTGCCGTTCTTTTCTCCGGTTCCGTTATATACGCATCCATGCGCCTGGGCATTGTCTTCTATCAGCTTCAGACTGTGGCGGCGGCATATCTCCCCTATCCTTTCGGTATAGGCACAGCGACCGTAGAGATGTACTATCATTATCGCTCTGGTGCGAGGCGTTATTGCCTGTTCTATCAGAGAGTCGTCTATCTGCAGAGTGTCGAGGCGAGGTTCAACGAGTACCGCCTTCAATCTGTTTTCCGTTATGGCAAGTATCGAGGCTATATAAGTATTTGCCGGCACGATAACTTCGTCGCCCGGTTGCATCACCCCCATCTCGATATAGGCTCTGAGGATTAATGTCAAGGCATCGAGTCCGTTACCGCAGCCTACGCAATGGGCAGTACCGATATATTGGGCATAGTGCTGCTCAAAGCCATGGGTTGCCTCGCCTTGCAGATACCATCCGCTATTGACGACACGCTCCACAGTCTGCTGTATCTCGGCAGCATGCAGTGACGTTATTTTTTTCAATTCTAAATATTTCAGCATATATATACCTCTATTTTATAATGTCTTTATATTTTCTACCATCTTTGTTTCTGCAAGACTAAGCCGTATTGCTGTATCACAAAAAACCTAATCTCTAATCCCTAATCCCTTTATCACACAAGCC
>DBKQ01000103.1:53794-77132 GCA_002298545.1 Prevotella sp. UBA746 | reverse complement strand
TAATCTCTAATCTATAATCCCTAATCCAGAACAAATCTATACTTCAATGCCACCTCGCAGCCGGTATCTTCCTTAAACTCACAAAGTCCGTAATTAGGGATGCCGTCTTCTGTAGACGGACCGATATCGAGAATTTTCAGTCCCTGCTCATAGTAATGCTCAAACACGGCATAAGTGAGATAGTTCATAGGGCGCAGCTCTGAATACTGACGGATATCGCCCCAATATATTACCTGGGCGATACCTGGAGCAACATGGAATATCTGTGCCGCAGCAACATCATCGCCTTCATGCTCGAGAACAAAGAAATCGGCTCTTACCACACGGCTCACCGTCTGCCATACCTGTTCGAATGTCATACGCAACGGATAGCCACGCTCCTCGCGGTTGCGACGGATTACATCATAAGCGCGCGCTACATCATCACGGTTGCTGCTCTCGAGCTGCAGAAGCCGGAAGCCGGACTTCAACGAGCGGTTAAGGTGATTGCGGGCACTGCGGTCGATTATCTTACGATAGTCGGGGAAACGGGATAGAGGGAAATAGTAGTTGAGATCTACCGTCTGACTGAACCCCGCGCGCATCAGCACACTTGTCCATTTCGACAGTTGACTCTCGTCATACAGCAATGGCGGCAGGGTTATCATGATGCCCAACTGACGCTCTGCGGCATAACTATGAAGCAGCTTCACGGCAGCTTCCATATTCTGAAGATTCTGCACACCGCGCTGCAAGAAGCCACCAAAGGGTGCCGAAAACGGAGAGCGCAACATGCCTTCACGCTTGCCAAGGATGATGCCAAAGCGCGGTTTGGAGTCGGAAAATACCATGTAGATCACTTCTTCTGCCCTTGCAGCATTAAGCTGGGTAAAGGGAACACCGCCATAGACATGCAACGGTGGGAAGAGCGACTCATATTCCTCTGCAGATACCTCGGTTACTGTCATCTTATTTTTCCTTTTCTTTTTGCGACAAATATTCTGCAAACTCTTCACGCGTGCCGAGATAATCTTCCTCCTTGAATACATCAGAAGCCAAGACAAGGCATACGGCATTGGCGGAAAAATTCTTTAAATCTGCCCAAATACCGGTATCGATAAGCAAACCTTGGTCTGGTCTGTCGAGAAGGAATGTTTTCTTCTCATTACCATCATCGAGCGTTATCTCAAAACTGCCGTTCATGGGGATAACAAACTGCTGGAGGGCTTTATGGGCATGTCCGCCACGCCCTTTGCCCTCTGGCACTCCATACATCCAGAAACAGCGCTTTATCTCGAACGGCACTTCTTTCTGCTGCTCTGCAACACAGAGTGTGCCACGCTGGTCGCCATGCGTTGACAGTTTTGTTATTTCTGTTTCAGATACTTTCATATTTTCTTTTTGTATAATAATCGTTCGCCTCTCTTTGCTGCTACAGACAATGCCACTACGACTAAGAAGCTAAGCAGGAATAGCACGATAAGGTTTATGTCGTCATAGCCCAGCAGTCTGCCATACACGAAGCAACTGATGTTAATGGCTATCAGATGCAGCATGTAAATCTCAAAGCTTATGCCTCCAAGCCATTGCATTAGACGCTGACGGAAGAGTCTTGATATTAAACCTCGACTACCGTCGGCACGTGAGAAATAGCGGATGGCTACTGTAAACGGTAACCAGAACAATGCTGAAAAGCGAATCCACGACGGCAACTCCGGATAGAGCAGATATGTGGCAAAGCATAATGCCACGACAAGTACTTCAACGAAGGTTGCCTGGAATGTGGATAGACGCATGACACGCTTCTGTGGCTCTCCGCCAATTCCATTTCGGTAGAAACGGTATGCCAATATACCAAGTGCGAAATCCATAAGCCGGAGGGGCGGAAAAGCATAAAGGTAACTGTCTATTTCCTCATCACTGAAATATCTTATGCCTGTATACATAATAATATACATGACAAGAAGTATTCTGTGCCACTTTCTTCCCCAACCCATTACCGTGGAATAAAGCCATGGAAACAAGGCATAACAGAGAAACAGCGGACCGAGGAACCACGAAACTGCATTGCCGTATACTATACTGCTCTCCGACAGGCTCCATGACTGCAGCATAAGTAGCTGCGCCACGAAACTTAGCGGACGAAACGATTCGCCGATATAAAGCGAGAATGCTATGCTAACCATCAGCGAAAGAAGGTGTAAGGGGTAAAGCTTGCACAGTCTGGAAAGGATGAACGACCGCCAACGCAATGTACCGTTTTCCACCTTACTACCGCTGCTTAGGCTTAACACAAAGCCACTCAACATAAAGAAAAAGGCAACGCCTGCATCTCCGCCATAAGTAAATAAGACAGAAGCATGTAGCATTCCCGTGAAATGAAACACGAAGATTAGCATACAGAACACAAAGCGCAATGCCTGAAGATTCTTTATCATATATTGAGCAACTATTTCACTGTAGTTATTTTATAACTGTTGCAGCAAGACGCTTTGCCTTGTCGCGCAGCGGAGTGGTGTCGGCATCCTTCTCGCCGTAACACAGCACAACTCCCATGCGGCGGTTTACGTGCTGCTCATGCTTGCCGAAGATACGCAGACGCGTATAGTCCTCGCTCAACACATCAATCATATTATAGTCCGGATCGTGTTCTGCCTCTTCCTTTGCCAAGACTACAGCACTTGCCCCGGCATGCTCAAGATGGATTGCCGGAATCGGCAAGCCCATAACGGCACGGAAATGAAGTTCGAACTCGTTCAGATTCAACGTATGTCCGAGTGTTACCATACCTGTATCGTGAGGACGCGGAGAGAGTTCGGAGAATATCACCTCGCCTTCCTTTGTAAGGAAGAACTCTACTCCCCAGATACCTGCACCAGTCAATGCTCCAGTAACCTTCTCTGCCATCTCCTCTGCCTTCTTCAGCTCGTCGGCAGGAAGACAGAACGGCTGCCAGCTCTCGCGGTAGTCGCCACCCTTCTGCACATGGCCGATTGGCGGACAGAACAGGGTCGGTCCGTTTTTCTGCGTTACTGTCAAGAGAGTAAACTCGCTGTCGAAATGTATGAACTCCTCGATGATTATCTCTTTCACATCGCCACGACTGCCTTCCATAGCAGCATTGAAGGCTGCTTCGAGTTCGTCGGCACTCTTTACCACACTCTGACCATGGCCTGATGAAGACATCAGCGGTTTGATGACACACGGGAAACCTATCTCCTTAGAGTGTTCCTTCAGTTCATCGAGTGTCTTGGCATAGAAATATTTCGCTGTGCGCAATCCGAGATCCTTGGCAGCAAGGTCGCGGATAGCTTTGCGGTTCATCGTGAAGTTTACGGCACGTGCGCTCGGCACGACCTGTATTCCTTCTTTCTCGTAGTCAAAGAGCCTCTCTGTGCGTATGGCTTCAATCTCCGGTACGATGATATCTGGATAATGCTTCTCAACGACACGGTCGAGGGCATCACCGTCGAGCATATTAAACACTTCACACTCGTCGGCAACCTGCATTGCCGGAGCATTGGCATAACGGTCGCATGCTATAACATACTGACCGGCACGCTTGGCTGCAATGACGAATTCCTTGCCAAGTTCGCCTGAGCCTAACAATAATATCTTTTTCATTTTATTAATTAGTAGTTTTTTTAGGACTGACAGGACATATAAGACTAACAGGACATATAAAACTAATAATACCAATAAGAGCTGTAAGACTGATATTCGTTGTTTATAACATCAATCATATTTGTCCTATTTCTTCAGTCCTGCATTATCTCTTTCCGTACATCATCTCGTAATACTTCTGGTAGTCGCCGCTTGTAACCTCGGCAATCCAGTCTTGATGCTCAAGGTTCCACTTGATGGTCTTTACGATACCGTCGGCAAACTTCGTCTCCGGATACCATCCGAGCTCCTCCTTAATCTTTGTAGGATCGATGGCATAGCGCTGGTCATGGCCAAGACGGTCGGTAACGAAAGTTATCAGGTCTTCGTTTATCCAACTGATGTCGATGTCGCCATTGGCATCCTTAACTTGTTTTTTCAACACATGGCGCAGCTCTTTGTTCTCAGCCATCATGTCGTGGATAGTCTTGATTGTCAGCTTCACGATGTTGATGTTGGTCATCTCATTATGTCCGCCTACATTATATACCTCACCATCGCGTCCTTCACGAACTACGAGGTCGATAGCCTTGCAGTGGTCTTCAACATAAAGCCAGTCGCGCACATTCTCGCCTTTTCCATAAACAGGAAGTTTCTTGCCCTCAAGGATATTGTTTATAATTAATGGAATAAGTTTCTCAGGGAAGTGATATGGACCATAGTTGTTTGAACAACGTGTGATAGTAACAGGCATGTGGTAAGTGTCATGATAAGCCTTTACAATCATGTCGGCACTTGTTTTAGAAGAACTGTAAGGACTGTGGGGACAGAGCGGAGTATTCTCTGTGAAGAAGCCTTCGGCTCCAAGCGATCCATACACCTCGTCGGTGCTCACCTGATGATAGCGCTTGCCCGGTTTCCATGTAGGATAACCGTTCTCGTCCTTGCCGGTAACCCACGCGCGGCGTGCAGCGTCGAGCAAGTTCTGAGTACCAAGGATATTAGTTTCGAGGAACAGCTGCGGATTCTCTATAGAACGGTCGACATGACTCTCGGCTGCAAAGTTAACAACATAGTCGATGTCGTTTACAGCAAACAGCGTATCGGCAAGCTTGCGGTCGCGGATATCGCCACGGATGAAGAAACAACGCTCATTGTCAATGTCATCCTTGATTGTTCCAAGGTTGCCCGCATATGTGAGGGCATCAAGAACTATAACTTTTATATCCTCATCCTTATACTTGCGGTGGAGAAGATACTTGATGAAATTAGCGCCGATAAATCCGGCAGCACCTGTTACTAAATATGTTTTCATATTGTTATTGGGTTTTGTTATTTCTATTGTTTTTTATTTGGGGAGAACTGGGAGGACTGGGATAACCGGGAGAGATGGAACAAATAAGACCGATAAGACTTATAAAGCAATCCACACTACAGACTTCTCACTCACAATCAGCTTTCTCCAAGAGTTATAACTTCGCAGTCGGTGAACTTGTTGCCGTCTATTGTGAGACGAACCAAAGTGCGTTCCTTGTGCCATCCCTGAATACCGGCAGCACCGGGGTTGATGTGAAGGAGATTAAGGGTCTTGTCGTATTTCACCTTCAGTATATGACTGTGCCCACTGATAAAGAGCTGCGGCGGCATAGCATAAATCTGCGAACGTATGCTCGCATCATAGTTGCCGGGGTAACCGCCAATGTGTTTTATCAACACATCCACATCTTCACACTTGAAACGAAGCTTCTCCGGAAACATCAGGCGTAAGTCGCCACCGTCGCAGTTGCCACAAACGGCACGCAGGGTACGGAAGTCGGCAAGACGCTCGGCAACTTCTGTAGAGCCGATGTCGCCGGCATGCCAAATCTCGTCGCACGGTTCAAAATATTTCAGATATCTGTCGTCCCAGTATGAGTGGGTGTCGCTGATAATTCCTATCTTTTTCATTGTTTTCTTTTTTTCTGAAAGGGCTCGGAGTAATCTTAGAGCTGAGAGTTATGGGAGTTATGGGAGAACTGAGAGTTATGGGAGAACTGATATTATTGAGAGAATTCAGAGAACTCCACTATTGTCGGCCGATATTTAGCACCTTCAGCCGATATTTAGCACCTTCTGAATAAACTCCTTTATATAAGCCTCAGTAGCTTCAAGACCGAGCAATGAAGTATTAATACACAAGTCGTAAGAGGAACTGTCGCCCCACTTCTTTCCTGTATAATAATTATAATAGGTGGAACGTTCCTTCTCACCATTCTCGATAACCTTCAGTGCCGTATTCTCGTCACATTCCTTTCTTTTCCTTATTTCAGACACGCGGTCGTCGATATCAGCAGTAATGAAGACATTAACCACATTGTCGAAATCCCTCAACACATAGTCGGCACATCTCCCGACAAAGACACACGAACCCTCAGTAGCCAACTTGCGAATAGTATCGCTCTGGATTTTGAAAAGCCCCTCCTGCGAGAAGTCATTGTCGTAGAAACTGCCGTCGCCAACAAAAGGCGTGTGCATGTGGAAGAGCGAATGGAAGAAGCCCTTCTGTTCGTCGTTCTGTTCGAAGAATTTCTCGCAGAATCCACTTTCCTTGGCAGCGAGCGAGAGAAGCTCGCGGTCGTAGAACCCGCACTTAAAATCGTCGGCAAGCATCTTGGCAATAATTCTGCCTCCACTGCCGATTTGGCGTCCTACATTGATTATAATTTTCTTATTTCCCTCCATTTGCCAAATTTATTTTATGTTGTTTTTTGAATTTGCTCATATAAGTTACCATCAGCGCCACAGCCACGATTTCCGCAATAAGATCGGATATTGGCATTGACCACCAGATGCCGTCTACCCCGAGGAACGGCGGCAGGATTATCAGCATCGGCAACAAGAATATCATCTGTCTCGACAAAGACAGGAACATGCTGACCTTAGCTTTTCCGATACTTTGGAAGAAGTTGGCAATAACCATCTGCGAACCGACAAGGATGAACGAAGCCATCATGATACGCAGTCCGTTAACCGACAGAGCGATAAGCTGCTGATCGGTAGTAAAGAGTCTTGCACAAGGTTCCGGCAAGAATTCAGCCACGAGGAATCCTGTGGAAGTGATACACGTACCGGCAATGACGGCAAGTTTCAGCACTCTCATAAGTCGGTCGAGCTTCTGAGCCCCGTAGTTGTATCCGGCGATAGGCTGCATACCCTGGTTGAGTCCCATATTCACCATTACGAAGATGAAGCACACCTTGTTGGCGATGCCGTAAGCACCCACGGCGAGGTCGCCGCTATATTCCAGCAGTCCCTTGTTTATAAAGATAACTACGATACATGCACATACGTTCATTGAGAACGGCGACATGCCGATGGCGAGAATATTCTTCACGATGTCCCTCTTCGGTCTGTAAATGCCGCGCTCAAGATGCAACAGTTCGTTCTTATTGGCAAAGATACGCATCTGCCAGATGAGGGCAAGTATCTGAGAGAGGATTGTGGCGTAAGCCGCACCCTGTATTCCCATATGCAAAGGGTAGATGAAAATCGGGTCGAGTATGGTGTTGAGCACGACGGTAAATATCGTGGCATACATCGCCTGTCGCGGTTTTCCGGCAGCGCGGAGCACGGCATTCATTCCGAAATACATGTGAGAGAAAACATTTCCGAGCAGTACGATAATCATATAGTCGCGAGCATAAGGAATCGTCTGTTCGCTTGCACCGAAGAAAAAGAGAATCGGATCAAGGAAGATGAGCGATATGATGCTGAATGCAATACCGATAATAAGGTTGAGCGTAACGGTATTTCCGAGCACCCTCTGAGCGGTTTTATAATCCTTCTGTCCCAACTTTACCGAGATACATGTAGATGCTCCAACTCCAACTCCTGCACCGAAAGCGGCAGCGAGATTCATGAATGGGAAAGTAAGGGCAAGACCGCTGATAGCCATCGGACCGACTCCTTGTCCGATGAAGATACTGTCCACCATATTGTATAATGATGAAGCAGTCATGGCAATAATTGCCGGCAAAGAATACTGCATGAGCAGTTTGCCAATTGGTTTTGTTCCTAATTCTAATGTTGCTTTATTGTTCATTGTTTTTTTTTCTTATTGGGAATATTTGGCATAGTGGGCATATTAGGCATAATGGGCATATTAGGCATATTAGGCATATTAGGCATATTAGGCATATTAGGCATAATAGGCATATTAGGCATAATGGACATAATAGGCATAGTGGGCTTTATAGGCGTTATCACTACTCTACTATGAAGATATCGTCGCTATCTGCGCTGCTGTCCTCCTGGGGCTTAGGCCTTGGGGGATTCTTCAGATTACCCTTCTCGTCAAACATGCCGTATGTCGTACGGAGCACGATAAACTCTGTCCGGCGGTTAAGCTGGTTGCAAATTTCCTGTTTCTCCTTGTCAAGTTTCTTTATGAAATCTTCTGTCAACACATCACCCTCTTTGAGCCAAGTATATTTCTCCGTGAGTTTTTTTCTGATAGTCTTCGGCTTGAGCTTGCCATAACCTACAGGAGTAAGACGGTCTGCCTTAATTCCTTTTCCTATAAGATAACGGACCACAGCCTCTGCCCTTCGCTGCGAAAGCGTCTTGTTGTAAGCCTCACTACCCTTATAATCGGTGTGAGCACTAAGTTCGATTGTTACGTTAGGATTCTCGTTGAGCAACTTCACGAGTTCGTCGAGAGCCGTTTCCGACTCCTTGCGGAGCGAATATTTGTCGAAGTCATAGAAGATATTGTCGATAAGCACCGGTACGCGGATAGATGCGAGCGGGAACTGCAACACGTGGTCTTCCGATTCCTTCGACGGTTTGATGCTTATTTCCTCCTTATGATTGAGGAATCCCTTGCAAGTGGCGAGCAACAGATAGTCTACGCCCGGCTGCACGACCTCTGTAAAGGAGCCGTCGCCCTTAACGCTCACGGTTTTGTTCGTACCGTCGTTTCCAACGATATATACCTGGGCGGCAGGCAGTTCGTAGCCCTCCATTTCGTATACCCACCCCGTTATTGTCTGTACGATTTCCGGTTTTTCAAAACTGTAGATATGATCCCATCCCCTTCCGTCGCCGCGGTTAGACGAGAAGAAGCCCCGGTTGTGAGCGCCTTCGAAAGTCATTCCGAAGTCGTCAGCCTGAGAATTTAGCGGATATCCCGGATGCTCAAGAACAACCTTTTTCTTTGTTTTGTCGTATTTGGCGATAAAGATGTCGAGACCGCCGAGTCCCGGATGTCCGTTGCTTGAAAAGTAGAGGTCGCCATTGGGCCGGAACGTAGGAAACATCTCGTCGCCCGGCGTATTAATCGGTTCGCCGAGATTCTCCACCCCACCGAGTCCGGCAGCCGTAATTCTAACTCTCCAGATATCGAGGCCGCCCTTTCCTCCCGGCATGTCGGATGTGAAATACAGCCACTCCCCATCAGGCGAAACGGCAGGATGGGCAAAGCTGGAGAGCGTGTCGCGCGTAAGCTCAAGTTTAGTAGCCTTGCTCCATGCAGCATCCGAGCGGTTGGAAGTAACGATAGTGGCATATCTTGGATAAGAGGGGTCGCTGACGCACTGCGTGAGATACATCACGCGCTGGTCTGGCGAGAAGCAGCAAGCGCCCTCGTCATACTCAGTGTTCAGTCCGGAGGTAATCTGCTGCGGTTTTCCCCATTTACCCTTTTCGTCTTTCTGAGCAAAGAAGATATCTCCATTCTTCGTGCCAGTAATGCCACTCAGCTCATCGCCTTCCGCCTCATTTCTCGTGGAGGTAAAGAAAAGCTGGTCGAACTGGTCGCCGCAGAACATCGGCGAATAGTCGGCACGCCTTGAATTAAACATGTCTGCTTTTTTTACGATATACTGCGAACCTTGCGCCTTAACGTCCTTAGCCGTGAGAGCCGACTGCAGTCCGTCTTTAGCCAATTCATTTCCTGGCATAGTGTCGAGCACGAGTCGGAACTGCTGTTCAGCCTCCTTATAGTTGCCGTCTTTCAGCAGCGCACGTGCGAATGCGAGATGAGTGTCCAGGCTGTCAGCCTTGTAGCGTATAGCATTGCGATAGGCAGCGATAGCCTTTTGGTTGAAATTGATGCGGTCGTAGCAGAGAGCCATCTTTGCGGCATATTTTCCCCGCAGCGCCTTGTCTTTAGGCTTCGTGGCGCTATACGCCTTTTTGTATTGAGCAGCGGCATCATAGTATTCGCCGAGGGCAAGGAATTTCTCTCCCTTCTTGAAGCTCCTCTCGGCGCCACACGAAGTGATGATTACTGCCAATACTGCCAGCCATATTATTCCTCCCGTTTTCAGCGGACGAATGATGTTTTTATATATTATGTTTCTAAACGTCATGCTCATATATTCTTGTTTTGAATTCATACCTTATTATATATAAGGAGAACTCAAAGTTTTTTCTTTTATTGTGCAAACGGCATTCTAAATGTGCATCCTTCGCGCCATCGACTGCATCCGTAGGCAGTCTTGCCCTTTATTATCGTGCCTTTGCCACAGAGCGGACAGGGGGCACCGGGGATGATAGAATGAGAGGGCTGGGAGGACTGGGAGACTTTGGAGGGCTGGGAGTTCTTGGAGGACTGAGTACTTACAGTCTTTGGTTTCTTAGCGGGAGCCTTTTTCCGCTTTTTCTTCAGATCTTCCTCCGTAAGAATCGTAACCCGTCGGTTACTGTTGTCGGCAAGCACATCATGCACGATGGTGTTAATCTGTTCCTTCAGTTCGTTGATAAACTGTGCCGGATCGTAAGTCTTGTGCTCAATGTCGCGCAGTTTTTTTTCCCATATACCCGTCAGTTCACAGCTTTTCAGCAGTTCCTCCTTGATAAGGTCGATAAGTTCTATGCCTGTTGCCGTAGCCACGAGATTCTTTCGTTCCCTTCGGATATAGTGTCGTTTGAAGAGTGTTTCGATGATGCCGGCACGCGACGACGGTCGCCCGATGCCGTTCTCCTTGAGAGCAGCGCGCAGCTCCTCGTTGTCCACGAATTTTCCTGCCGTTTCCATAGCCCTGAGCAGTGTAGCCTCGGTATAGAATTTCGGCGGAGTAGTCCATTTCTCTGTCAGGGTAGGCGTATGCTCCCCGCTCTCGCCCTTCTGGAAATCCGGCAGTGTGCGCTCCTCGTCCTGTTGTTTCTTCTCGTCGTCATTGTCTGCCTGCTGTTCGCTGTCCTTGGCATATACTGCGCGCCATCCCGGGTCAAGGATAAGTTTTCCGGTAACTTTGAATTCTATGCCGTCAACATCGCCGAGCACAGTTGTCGTGGCAAACTTGCAGTCGGGATAGAACACGCTGATGAACCGCTTGGCTATGAGGTCGTATACGTGGCGCTCCATGTCGCTCAGGTTCTGCGCCGGCACACCTGTTGGGATAATGGCATGGTGGTCGGTTACCTTCGACGTGTCGAACACCTTTTTCGACTTCTTCAGCGGTTTTCCCCTCAGCGCTTGCGTCAAGTTTTCGTATCCCTTTATGCCATTGAGGATTCCGGCACACTTGGGGTAAATATCGTCGCTCAGATACTGAGTGTCGACACGCGGATAGGTGGTCAGCTTGCGCTCGTAAAGCGTCTGGATAATCTTCAGCGTCATGTCGGCACTCATAGCATATTTCTTGTTGCAGTCCACCTGCAGCGACGTGAGGTCGTATAGATGCGGCGGAGCCTCGGTGCCTTTTTTCTTCTGAACGTCGGTAACCGTGAACGGTTTTCCGGCAATCGTTTCAAACGCTTTTTCTCCCTCCTCCTTGGTAGTGAATTTTCCCTTTGTGGCGGTGAACGTAGTATTGCGGTATACGGTGGCGAGCACCCAGTAAGGTTCCGGTTCGAAATTGTCAATCTCCTTCTGCCTGTTTACTATCAGCGCCAGCGTAGGCGTCTGCACTCTTCCGATGGAGAGCACCTGTCGGTTCTGCCCGTATTTCAGCGTATACAGCCGCGTGGCGTTCATACCGAGGATCCAGTCGCCGATAGCCCTGGAGAGTCCTGCAAGATACAGCGGCTGATAGTTCTCCTGTGGCTTCAGGTCGGCAAATCCCTCGCGTATCGCCTCGTCGGTCATCGACGAAATCCAGAGCCGCTTCACGGGGCACGTGGCCTTAGCCTTCTGCATCACCCATCGCTGAATGAGTTCACCCTCCTGTCCGGCATCACCACAGTTGATAATGCCGTCGGCAGCCTGCATCAGTTTTTCGATAATCGAGAATTGCTTCTTTATTCCCTGGTCTTCAATGAGTTTAATGCCGAAGCGCGGCGGTATCATCGGCAGTGCTCCGAGGCTCCACCGCTTCCATAGCGGAGTGTAATCCTCTGGTTCCTTCAGCGTACAAAGATGTCCGAAGGTCCACGTCACTTGGTATCCGTTGCCTTCCATGTAGCCTTCGTGACTACTGTTGGCGCCGATAATCTTGGCTATGTCTTTGGCTACGCTTGGTTTCTCTGCGATGCAAACTATCATTTGTTTTTTCTTTTTTTGTAGGAGAACTGGGAGTTATGGGAGTTATGGGAGTTATAAGACTGATAAGACTTATAGGAGTGATAAGACTTATAGGAGTGATAAGACCAATAAGACCACCTATAATACTATTTTACGAGACACTGTTCTATCTCGAGCACATAAACATCATGGTATCCGCCCTTCTCGCCATACCACTGCACGAGACTCTTGTCGATAAACGAGCTCTCCTTCATTGTGTCCTTGTAGAGCTTGCGGCAAACGAGCGTCAAGCGAGCCTCCTCGAAGGTCATGGCTCCGCTTTCGGTCTCCAACGGATGCAAACCAGTCTCCTTCACCTTGTCGCAGTCTCTACCCGACTTCGATCCGCAGATGGCGTATGCCTTTCTCATCTGCTCGCTGTTGCCGAGAAACGACAGCGTAAGTCTGTCTTCACGCTCGATAATACCGTGGGTGAAACGTTCCGGGCGGATGAATGCCACGGCAACGGGCTTGTTCCACAGCCAGCCCACGCATCCCCAAGAAGCAGTCATCATATTGAAGTTGTCTTTTCCGCCTGCCGTAACAAGCATCCACTCTTTACCGATGGTTTCAAAGAAATTGTCGGTCAATTCTCTCGGATCTATATTTTTCATCATTACAAATACGTTTATTTCTGAATTATTCTGCAAAAATAATAATTATATGCGAGAATTGGCAACATAACATGGTAAAATATGTTGTTTCGCATGAAACAGAACCCATAGTTTCTCTTATTTTCAATTTATGCGACAAGACTTAATTTTATTTTCACTGGATGTGACAAGTTTCTTAGCATGAAAAAAAATTAGTGTATAGTTATATAGTAATTAATCAAGAAACTGTCAAGTAAATCCTGTAATGTCAGCGTTTAGGCGAAACACCAGAAGCGTTTAGGCGAAACACCCAGAGCGTTTAGGCGAAACACCCGGAGCGTTTAGGCGAAACACCGGAAGCGTTTGGGCGAAACGATGAAAAGACAAGAATAAGGAATAGAAAACTAAAGTAAATCAAGAAGCAACATTCTTTTAGATTATAACCAAAAGCATGATTTTTACTTTCAAACTATTGCATGTTTCAGCAAAAAGCATTAACTTTGCAAAGTAAAATAAAAACAAAAAAATATACAATCAAAAAAGAAGAATGGCACATCATAGTTTAGACGCTTTAGACAAAAAAATTCTCAGACTGATTGCAGATGATGCAAGAATTCCATTTCTTGAGGTGGCACGAGCATGCAACGTTAGCGGTGCCGCAATACACCAGCGCATACAGAAACTTACGAACCTCGGAGTTATAAAGGGGTCGAAGTTTATTATCGATCCGGAAAAGATAGGATACGAAACTTGCGCCTATGTAGGACTGAACCTGAAGCATCCTGAAAATTTCGACGAGGCTGTGGAAGCTCTCCGTAAGATTCCTGAGGTCGTGGAATGCCACTACACCACGGGCGACTACGACATGTTCATTAAGATGTATGCCCTCAACAACCACAATCTTCTGAATATCATCCACGATAAGCTCCAGCCGCTGGGACTGTCGAGAAGCGAGACTATCATCTCGTTCAACTCTGCCTTCAACCGCCAGCTGCCTATCGTCGATGCTCCTGTTGACGACGACGAGGAGGAAGAGGAGAATGAAGAATGAAAATGAAAAATTTCGGCTATGCCGATTAAGAATTATAAATTCTTTATTTTAAATAATGTCCGCTGAAGAAATGCCTTTGCATCTTATAACAAAAGGCAGAATTCTTCAACGGACATTATTGGTTATTTTTTTGGGGGGATGGATTGATTAATCACGTATTTTACCCTTCCCTTCCCCATTCCTGAATTTCGTCTTGTCTACTGCCGTTCCGATAAACGTAACCTTCAGGGCATTGGCACGGCGAAGCGCCTGCTTTACATCCATCACCGTCTGCATGTCAACATTGCGGTCGGCACTTATCGCCACAACAAGTCGCTCTGCCGTTTCCGGCGACATAGACTCACGGATGTGAGACACATAGTCGACAAGTCCGTTAGTATCCACCATCTTGTCGGCAATCTGAATACAAACTTTCCCCTGTTGCGTTCTGCCGATATAAATATGTACAACACCCTGCTTACCGGCAAGTTTCTGCAGCTGCGTACCGTCTGGCACGCGGTATCTTACGCGAACATCATCCTGGCGCATGTGGGTTACGATGATAAAGAAGAACAACACCGAGAATATCAAATCTGGCAGCGATGCCGTATTCAAAGCCGGCACCTCACGCCTCTTCCGTCTGAACTGAATCATCTTTCACCTCCTTTCCCCTTGTCGATACTCTCCATAACGCGCTGCGGGATAGCCTTGTCCACCTGTCGGCGCCTTTGGTCGTCGAGAGCCGAATACGGCGTGTGCCATTTTGCCACGGCGAGCCTGTTTCTCAGATTTCCATAAGCCTTAGAAATAGCATCCTGAACGTGGAAATAGTCATCATACTTAGAATCCGGCAGCATCATGACGTTCAACACATGCGTAGCCCTGGAGGGGCAAGTGGCAACAAACCGCTCCACTCTGTCGGCGAGCTTGTCGGCGGCAACAGACTTCCCGTCAACGGCAATCTGTCCACCGGTGCCGATAGTGATGTCGAGCACGTTGCGGCGATCCATCTCCGTCGTCTCCTCCGTCTTGTTCTTCTCCGCCGGAGCGAGCTGTCGCGAGAGTCCCTTGTTGGAATCCATCGACGAAATGACGAGGAAGAACACCAGCAGGATGAACGAAATATCAGCAGTCGACGTGGTGTTCAGCAGTGGTACACTTCGTTTTCTACGAGTAAACATCATCTGTGTTATTTTCTTTTTCTGTTAATCCCCGACATCGAGTATCCCACGGCAACCACCGCCGCGGCAATAAGCAAGAGCGAGGTATAGATAAACATATCGGTTAGCCTCAGCCAGAAGGCATCGGAGAACAGAGTGCCGTTTACCTTCAGCGGCTCGGAAGAACCGGCAATGAATGTTACGACGAGCAATACGGCTACGAACGCCACCGTGCCCCACGCAATCTTTGCCACAGGCACCCCGTTGACAATCTTCTCTGACGACCGTGTGCGTCCACCCTTTACCACGGAATATACGGCAACGCCCAAGGCAATCGCCGTCATGAGATACATGAGCACAAGGACGAGGTCTGTAAGCACCGGAGCATTGTATGTGGGGTCGAACAGATATGGTGCGTTGTAGCCAACGAGATAAAATAAAGCAAAGACAACTACCGTGAGCCCTACCGTGGCATAAAGCACACGGGAGGATATCTGGTCGGTTTTTAATTGATTAAGCTTTTTCATTGGAGTTTTTTTTTGAGAGGGGATTTTTTTATTAGGCATAATGAGCATAGTAGGCATAGTAGGCATAATGGGCATAATGGGCATAATGGGCATAATAGGCCTAATAGGCTGATTAGCCTAAATCTTACAACTCTTATACCTCATTATAGAATCGAGCAGCGAGATTGCCGACTCCTCCATCTGGCTCGTGATATGCTCTATCTTCGAGAGGATATAATTGTAGAACACCTGAAGGATGAGGGCTGCAATGATACCAAAGATTGTAGTTATAAGAGCCACCTTCATTCCCGATGCAACGATAGTAGGACTGATGTCGCCTGCCTGCTGAATCTGTTCAAATGCCATGACCATACCGATTACCGTGCCAAGGAATCCGAGCGACGGGGCTATGGCAATGAAGAGCGTAATCCAGGAGCAGCCTTTCTCGAGGTTTGCCGCCTGCACGGAACCGTAGCTTGAAATGCCACGCTCTATATCATCGATAGAATCATCGATGCGGTCGAGCCCCTGGCGACAGATGGCTGCAACAGGTCCGCGCACGTCGGCACAGAGTTGTTTTGCTCCTTCCACATCGCCCTGACTAAGCTGCTTGTCGATATCTGCCATCATCTTCTTGGCATTTATCTCACTCAGTGCCAGATAGATAATTCGCTCTATACAGAAGGCGAGTCCCAAGACGAGAGCCAAGGCGACGAGCGACATGAAGCCGGCGGAGCCTTCGATAAATTTTGTTTTCAGCACTTGATGGAAGCTCTCCGGCTCGTCCTCGTCCATAGCGACGAGGTCGGCAGAGAGGTCTGTCGTGTCGGCGGCAGCAACGCCCTGTGCAGCCTGGGCAGTATCGGCAGCGGCTACAGCCGAAGTTGAATCTTTGCCCTCGGCAGCAGCAGTTACGGCGAAAGCCATTAGTGCTGCGAAGGTAAACAGTAATCTGCTTAATTGTTTGCGCATATTGTTTTGTTTTTTTGGTTTTTATTATTTTGGGAGAACAGGGAGGACAGGGAGAACTAATGGTTTTGGGAGAACTAATTATTCCGGGAGAACTATATTCCGGGAGAACTATATCACAAAGTTCACCGGGATACAGAAATACGTCAGACAGGGTTTTCCCTTATCCTCGCCCGGCTTCCATTTAGGCATCATCCTCATCACGCGCAGTGCCTCGGCATCGAGCAGCGGATGCACGCTCTTGACAACCTTCAGTTCCGACACGGCACCATCCTTGCCGATAATGAACGCCACCTTCACCTGTCCCTGTATCTTCTGTCTCTGTGCAGCCTGTGGGTAACGCAGATTGCGGGTAATCCATTTCATGAACTCCACCATGCCGCCGGGAAACTCGGGGAGTTTCTCAACAACACGGAAATTCAGCGGATTGTCGTTCATATCGGTAGCCACAGGAGCCTGAGCCGTAGTCTCGTTGTTGTCGCCCGGACCTTCAATATTATTCTGTCCCTCACCGTTGCCTTGGTCGGCATCGCCGTCGGTCTGATCCATACGCGTGGGCACTTCGGTGGTAGGAGTCTGGTCCACCTTCTTTATCTTCTTCGTAATGGAATGAGTTGCCGCCCCGGGCTTTATCACGGCAATCATATCCTTACGCTGCTGTGGCGGCAGAAGTTCCATGTCCTTCACCATCTCGTCGGTATCGTCGTCGATATCATCGTCTGCCGCACCACCGCTTCTGTATTCCAGCGCACAGAAAAGTAGCGTCAGCGCAACGATGAGTCCGAACAGGAATCCCGTACCGCGGTTTGCCGTATATTCTATTTCAAAAAGTTTTCTTCTCACAATACGTAGAGCCTATAAATCTTTTACAGTCGGCAAAGTTAATGCATTTTTTCGTTTCCGTAATAAAAAAACATCCATAAAGGCTATTATCTGCAATAATATTTAAGGTATTTAAAATACGAGATGTATAATTTTACCTTTTTATGTACTAAAAAACATTATGCCACAAGACAGAAGTTAGCACGAGGAAGGGCTTTTCTATTGCTTTGCATTACGCAAAGAACGGGATTAACAATATCCGTAACTATCTTGTTGATGAACATACGTCGGAATCAGAGTAAACAAGTATATTTGCAGCCAAATAGAACTGCTAACAACAGATACATGAAACATCAACCATTCATTACTGCACTTCTTGCAGCACTTGCTCTCGGCAGCACGCCGAATATAGACGCTGCCGCAAAGAAAACTGCAAACAATAAATTCGCCGGATATCTCTTCGCCTATTTCGAAGGCACCGGCGACAGTCAGGAAAATCTGCGCTTCGCTCTCAGCGACGACGCAAAGAACTGGTATGCTCTGAACTGCAACCAGCCCGTAATAGCGAGCGACTCGATAAGTACGAGCGGCGGTATCCGCGACCCGCATATCCTGCGCGGCGAGGACGGATGCTACTATATCGTGGCGACCGACATGAATACCAAGAAGTTTGGGTGGAAGGAGAATCCGGGGATTGTGATGATGAAGTCGAAAGACCTCATCAACTGGACTCACTCAAAGATTGTTCTAAAGGATGACTACAAGGAACACTTCGCCGATGCCTACTGGGTATGGGCCCCGCAAACAATCTACGACCGCAAAGCACGGAAATACATGGTGTATTTCACCTTGCAGCGCACGGGCGACGGAAGGAAGAGTCTCGTAACGTATTATGCCTATGCCAACAAGGACTTCACCGGCTTTGAGAGCGAGCCAAAGGTGCTCTTCAGCGCAAAATACGGATGCATAGACAACGATATCATCGAGCGAGACGGCATGTACCACATGTTCTACAAGGGAAATATCAAGAATGCTGACGGCAAGGAGATACAAAACGGCATCCAACAGGCTACGGCAAAGAATCTGAGGGGTCCGTGGAAGGAGGACTTTAAATTTATCGATGCCTATGCCAACTCAAAGACTGGAGTGGAAGGCTCGGGAGTGTTCAAACTGAACGACAGGGACGAATATATTCTGATGTACGACCTCTATGGCAGCGGACGCTATGAATACCAAACTTCCAAGGACCTTTCCTCATTTACCACCGAGCCTCTCTCGTTCCGCAAGAATTTCTCGCCACGCCACGGCACAGTATGCTCCGTTACTGCCGAAGAGATGGAACGCCTGCAACAAAAGTGGGGGTATGTACTGAAGCATGAATGGACGGCGAAGGGCAATCCGCTCTTCACACATATCCATACTGCCGACCCTGCAGTGCTCGTTGACCGCGACACGCTGTGGCTCTTTGCCGGACACGACTCAGAGGAGAAGCATACGGGATACAAGATGAACGACTGGCAGGTGTTCTCCACTACCGATCTGAAACACTGGACGCAATACCCTACTCCGCTCTTCATCTCCGACTTCAAGTGGGCAAAGAGCAAACAGGCGTATGCCGGACATGTAGTGGAGAGAAACGGTAAATACTACTGGTATGTTTCTACGAACTGGTGTGGCATTGGAGTTGCCGTGAGCGACAAGATTACGGGACCGTATCATGATGCCCTGGGAAAGCCACTGCTGACAAACAAGGACTGTTTTGATTCAAAACACAGTTGGGCATGCATCGACCCGGCAATATTCATCGACGACGACAATACACCTTATATTATATGGGGCAACCGCCAGTGTTACATCGCCCGACTGAAAGACAACATGGTGGAGATTGACGGGGATATACGTCGAATCGACGTGGGCAAGGACTTTCCGTTCGAGGAGGCACCATGGGTTCACAAATACAACGGGAAATATTATCTAACCTACGCTTCTGGCTTTCCAGAGAAAATTGCCTACGCAATGGCAGACAGCATCACGGGACCATGGACAGCAAAGGGAATAATAAGCGAGATTGCCGGAAACAGCAACACCACGCATCCGGCAATAGTAAACTACAACGACCAGTGGCTCTTCTTCTCTCACAACGGTGCCTTGCGCGATGGCGACGGAGGTCACCGCAGCGTCATCGCTGAGCAGATGGCTTATAATGCCGACGGCACGATAAAGCCTATTCCACCAACGACAAGGGGCGTCAGCGCACTTGGCAACCCTGTTCTGCCGGGTTTCCATGCCGACCCAGAGATTCTGTATTCCAACAAGACAAAGAAATATTATATCTACTCTACCACCGACGGCAAACCGGGATGGGGAGGATATAAATATTATGTATATTCATCGCCCGACATGAAGGAATGGACCAACGAGGGAGTGGCTCTCGATGCTTCTACCGATCAAATTCCGTGGGCCGACGGCAACCTGTGGGCTCCTGCTGCTCAAGAAGTGAAACAGAAGGACGGCAGCTACAAATATTTTCTCTATTATAGTGCCAACCCGATAGAGAAGGGCGGAAAGAAAATCGGTGTTGCCATGGCTGACTCACCGGCAGGACCATTTGTCGACCTCGGTCATCCGATTATAGAGAACTCGCCCGTAGGCAGAGGACAGCAAATCGATGTGGATGTCTTCATCGACCCCGTGAGCAAAAAGCCATACATCTACTGGGGCAACAGCTATATGGCAGGGGCTGAACTTGAGCCGAATATGACTAAGGTGAAAGAGGAAACCATAAAAGTGCTTACTCCGAAGGGCGGCTCGCTGAAAGATTATGCCTACCGCGAAGGAACATACGTGTTCTACCGCAACGGACTGTACTATTTCATGTGGTCGGTAGACGACACTGGCTCGGCAAACTACCATGTGGCATACGGCACGGCGAAGTCGCCGCTCGGACCTATAGAGGTGGCTAAAGACCCGATAGTGCTCATTCAAGACCCTCAGCACGACATCTACGGTACGGCACACAACTCCGTAATCCAAAAGCCCGGCACCGATGAGTGGTATATTGTTTACCACCGAATAAATAAAGACTGGCTTCACTTCCAGCCTGGCGTACACCGCGAAGTGTGCATCGACAAGATGGAGTTTAATCCTGACGGAACGATAAAAAAAGTTGTGCCTACAAAGTAGTTTTTACAGCTTCTGAAGCTTTACCCCCTTATTGCGTCAAACAATAAGAGGGGTAAATTGTATTTAACCGCTCTGTCGACTCGTTAATGAATATTAAACAGCGTTCATAAAACGGTCGTAGGAACGTTTATACAAATAATGCATACTTTTTCACGCAACTGGACGGACGCATAGGCAATATTGCAAATATACTGTTTGGGGTTGGAGCCAAGCTCATACTTCGCATACACAAACATGACATTCCATATCATACCGAATGTTTTCGACATACAGGGAGAGCATAAGTCTGACAGGCGGAAGCTTAACAATAGCGACCGTGATTCGGGACTTAGAATATAGAAAATGGCATTTTTCTCTTCTTTTAATTTTTACAGAATGAATAATATAGATATATTTGCAAATTGAAAATTGACATTCATACTATCAAGCAAAAATTTATGACAATTTGAAAAATATATGAAACAACAAATTATAAAAAAATCCATATCCATTTCTTTCCCCTTGGGCGGACTGAGGGGGGCTCCAGGATTGAGGGGGGCTCTCCTTCTGCTACTCATTTGCATTGGTGCCAACGCTAAGACTGACCTCTGGCCTGACGGCACACCGATTGACAAATGGTTTGCCAACACACAGAAGGTGGACGAGGGGCAGCTCGGCAAACGATATGTCATTACCGATTATGGGGTCGGTACCGACAGTACTATCGTGCAGACCGCTGCCATTCAGAAAGTTATCGACACGGCAGCAAGCAACGGCGGCGGAGCCATCGTGGTGCCTAAGGGTACGTTCCTCAGCGGAGCTCTCTTCTTCCGCCAAGGCACTAACCTCATCATAGAAGAGGGCGGAAAACTGAAAGGCAGCGACCGCATACACGACTTCCCAATCCGCGAGACGCGCATCGAAGGACAGACCTGCAAATACTTCACGGCGCTCGTTAATGCCGACAGCATCAATGGATTCACCATTGCCGGCAAGGGAACTATCGACGGCAACGGGCACCACTACTGGGAACAGTTCTGGCGCAGGAGGGAGTGGAACCCGGAATGCACGAACAAGGACGAGCAGCGACCGCGACTGGTGTATATCTCTAACTGTCGGAACGTGACGGTGCAGGACGTGCACCTGGTGAACAGTCCGTTCTGGACTAACCATCTCTACCGCTCCAACCACGTGCGCTACCTCGACTGCTACATCTTCTCGCCAACCACCGGACTGAAGGCTCCGAGTAGCGACGCCATCGACATCGATGTTTGTCATGACGTGCTGGTTGACGGATGCTACATGAGCGTGAACGATGATGCCATTGCTATTAAGGGTGGAAAAGGGACATGGGCTGACAAGGACCCGAACAACGGTCCTAACTATAACATCATCATACAGAACTGCCGCTACGGAGTGGTTCACGGTTGCCTGACGCTGGGCAGCGAGAGCCTGACCGACAGGAATATCATTCTCCGCAATATCGAGGTGAACGAGGCTAACCGCGTGCTCTGGCTGAAGATGCGCCCCGACACGCCGCAGCATTACGAATACGTTACGGTGGAGAACATCACGGGTACGACAGGTAGCTTCCTCGTTGTCCGTCCGTGGACGCAGTTCTTCAAAATGGACGAGCGCAAGGACATGCCCGTGAGCCAGTGCAACAACATCGTGATGAGGAACATTAAGATGGACTGCAAGAATTTTTTCGATGTGGGAAAGAGCGACAAATACCGCCTCTCCGACTTCTCGTTCGAGAATATCAACGTGACAGACAAGGCGCAGGCATTCGACAAGAGCCTCATCGAGAATACTAAAGTGAAGAATGTTTCAATTAGATGAGAGATGAGGGGTGAGGGATGAGGGTTTATTTCTCATTCTTCATTCTTCACTCTTCATTCTTCATTCCTAATTCCTAATTCCTAATTCAATAAATACAATATTATTTACTTTTTTCCGTTTTTACTCTAAATGATGTAACTTTGCACCTTTAAACTGATGTAACTTTGCATCTTTAAACTGAAAGAATGAGAAAAAGCATAATATCAATACTGATGGTTTTCATAGCCACGATGACGGCTACGGCACAGGAAAGCCAGACGGAATACAACTTCCTCCGTCTGCCCGTGAGTGCGCATGCAGCTGCCTTGGGAGGCGACAACATAACCATCATTGAAGACGACCCGACACTGATGTTCAGCAACCCGGCATTGCTCGCATCTGTTTCCGACAAGACGCTAAACCTGAACTTCATGACGTATATGGCAGGAAGCGTAACGGGAAGCGCATCGTTCAACCGCGTGGTAAACGACAAGGCTTCGTGGGGTGTTACGGGACAATACATCAACTACGGAAAAATGAAGGAGACGGATGCCGACAACAACCAGACGGGTGAGTTCTCGGCACAGGAAATCGCCCTGTCGGGAGTGTTCAGCTATACGCTGGCGAAGAACCTTGTGGGCGGTATTACGGCTCGCTTCGTTACCTCCTACATCGGTAGCTACAACTCCATGGCGGCAAGCATCGACTTGGGTCTCAACTGGTATGACCCGGAAACGGAATGGTCGGTCTCGGCTGTGGCAAAGAATCTGGGCGGACAGATTAAGGCATACGACGAGGAATTCGGAAAGATGCCACTCGACATGCAAGTAGGTGTGAGCAAGAGGTTCAGCAATATGCCGTTCCGACTGTCGCTGACGGCGGTGGATCTGACCCACTGGAACTACTCGGCGCTGAACCATCTCGTGGCTGGCGTCGACCTGTTGCTCGGCGACCAGTTTTATGTTTCCGGCGGATACAATTTCCGTCGTGCCAAGGAGATGAAGATTGCCGAGGGTACGGGCGACGATGCATCATCAAGCAGCCACGGCGCCGGACTCTCTTTCGGTGCCGGTGTGCAGATGGAGAGGTTCAAGTTGCAGGTGGCTTACGCCAAATACCACGTCTCGTCGAACTCGATTCTTGTAAATGTTTCCTACGGATTATAATCTTCCCTGGAGCGTTCCGACGAAACACTCGAAGCGTTTAGG
>DBKQ01000103.1:0-53740 GCA_002298545.1 Prevotella sp. UBA746 | reverse complement strand
AGCGTTTAGGCGAAACACCCGGAGCGTTTAGGCGAAACCAACGGAAGTTTCGAATTTAGTCTTTCCCCTCCCCCGCCTCCCCTTGACAGGGGCGGAGCAGTTACTCTTTCTGCCAAAGACTGAGATATTTACTTGTAAATGTAGTAATGCTACTGATTTAGTAATGACAGATATGTAAGGTTATGACAATAAAAGGTAACTGCTCCGCCCCTGGAAGGGGAGGCGGGGGAGGGGAAGATTGTAAATCAACTTCAGTTACTACATTACTTTACACTAAACATTAAAGTCTAAAGAAACCGGAATTCTCTTTCAATTGGAGAATTCCGGTTTCTTTATTTTGTCAGATCCGTTTTTCCTAACAGGATCGTTATCTCTGCGTTTCCTCAAACTTCTGCTTCAGCCACAGCCTCTGCTCCGGGATAGTCATGTGGCTATTGTCGAGCTCTATGGCATCATCAGCCTTACGCAGAGGCGACACCTCGCGGTGGGAATCGATATAGTCGCGCTCCTCTACATTCTTCAGGATATCCTGGAAATCAGCCGGCATACCCTTCGCCTTCAGTTCGTCGAAACGACGCTGCGCACGAACCTCTGCAGATGCCGTAACGAAGATTTTCAGTTCTGCATCCGGGAAAACAGCCGTACCGATGTCTCTGCCGTCCATCACGATGCCCTTCTCCTTGCCCATTGCCTGCTGCTGGGCAACGAGAGCCTTGCGCACGAAGCCAAGAGCCGCAATAGGACTAACCTTCGACGATACTTCCATCGAACGGATATCCTTCTCCACCAGTTCGCCGTTAAGATAAGTGTCCGGTCTGCCGCTCTCTTCGTTCAGCTTGAAAGAAATCTTTATCCCCGGCATCGCCTTCTCGAGAGCTGCGGCATCAATACTGCCGTCGGCAGCAAACATGCCGTGGCGCAGGGCGTAAAGGGTTACCGAACGGTACATGGCACCCGTATCTACATATATATAACCTATTTCCTTGGCAAGATCCTTTGCCATGGTACTCTTGCCACACGACGAAAAGCCGTCGATGGCTATCACAATCTTTTTCATATATTCTATTAATTACTGATATTGTTTCTCTATTTTCCTTCCTTGCATTTTATCGCCTCCAAGCACTTTTCCATGAGCCATTTCGGTGTGCTTGTAGCTCCGCAGATGCCTATCGTCGATGCTCCGTCGAGCCAACAGGCTTGAATCTCGTCCGGTCCTTCTATAAGATGACTGTTGGGGTTGACCCTGCGACACTCGTTGAACAGCACTCTACCGTTGCTGCTCTTTCTGCCGCAAACGAAGAGCACTAGGTCGTGGCGCGAAGCAAACGAGCTTACG
The DNA here is from genome assembly GCA_002298545.1 of Prevotella sp. UBA746. Classification (GTDB taxonomy): domain Bacteria; phylum Bacteroidota; class Bacteroidia; order Bacteroidales; family Bacteroidaceae; genus Prevotella. The sequence goes on along the minus strand of DBKQ01000103.1, from coordinate 52,404 downwards.
TTTGGCATACGGTTTGCCACCTGTCGGCAAATGGTGTCATAGCTCTTGAATGTTGCCTTTGGCGATATATGAGCCTGGATATATTCGATAATACGATGAAACTCGTCGAGCGACTTTGTAGTCTGCGAATACAGATATATGTCGCGCTCGAAATCCAAACTCTTCACGTCATCGAAATGGTGGATTACACGAGCCTTGCCGCCGGTCTGACCTACGAGTCCGAGCACCTCGGCATGACCGGGTTTGCCAAAGATAACAATCTGTGCATCGGGGGCCTCATCGTATTTGCGCTTTATCCTGCGCTGCAGCTGCAGCACAACGGGGCATGTGGCATCTATTATCTCGATATTGTTCTGTCGGGCAAGGGCGTAAGTCTCCGGCGGTTCGCCGTGGGCGCGCAACAATACTTTCACGTCGTGGAGCTTCGCCATCTCGTCGTGGTTAATAGTAACGAGTCCCATTTGCTTCAGGCGTTCACACTCCATTCCGTTGTGCACGATGTCGCCCAGGCAATAAAGGGCATTGCCGCCGGCAAGTTCTTCTTCCGCTTTGCGGATTGCCGTAGTTACACCGAAGCAAAAGCCACTGCCACTGTCGATTTCTATTTTGGGTTGCATTTTTTTATTTTTTATGGGAGTACTGGGAGGTCTGGGAGAGTTGGGAGAGTTGGGAGAGCTGAGGACTCCGAAGAACTATTTCCCGTAATACATCTGCAGCAAATCGCTTGCTGCGGCAAAACTTGTCTTCTCGCCGCGCAACACTCGCTGTTCATACTCCTTCATCTGCTGTTGAATCATGGAATTGTTGTAGAAGTTATTGCGCAGATTCTCGTTTATCGTCTCATACATCCAGTACTTGTTCTGCTCGTTGCGGCGGTATTCGAAGTATCCGTTTTCCTTTACGAAGTCGAAATACTCGTAAATCATATCCCATACCTCTTTGATGCCAGTTCCGTAAAATCCGCTGTAGCAAAGCACCTTTGGCTGCCAGCCACTCTCTGGAGCGGGGAAGAAATGCAGGGCATTGCGGAAATTTGTGGCAGCGATATGACATTTGTCAACATTGTTGCCGTCGCATTTGTTGATAACGATGCCGTCGGAAATCTCCATGATTCCGCGCTTTATTCCCTGTAGTTCGTCGCCGGTGCCGGCAAGCTGAATCAAGAGGAAGAAGTCTACCATCGAATGGCAAGCCGTCTCGCTCTGTCCCACTCCCACTGTTTCTACGAAGATTTTGTCGTAGCCTGCCGCCTCGCAAAGGATTATCGTCTCGCGGGTCTTGCGGGCTACACCGCCAAGGGAACCTGCCGACGGACTGGGGCGGATGAACGACTCCTTTCTTACTGCAAGTTTCTCCATCCTCGTCTTGTCGCCAAGGATGCTGCCCTTGGAGCGTTCGGAACTCGGGTCGATGGCAAGCACGGCAAGCTTTCCGCCGAAGCGGTCGAGCACGTGCACTCCAAATTCATCAATCGACGTACTCTTGCCGGCTCCCGGCACTCCGCTGATACCGATGCGTACGGAGTTGCCGCTATAGGGCAGACACTTTTCTATTACCTCTTGTGCCTTTGCCTGATGGTCGGGATTTACACTCTCCACAAGGGTTACTGCCTGACTGAGTATCGTAACGTCGCCTTTCACGATACCTTCTACCATGTCTGCCGCACTGAGTTCACGACGGCGGAATCTGCCGCGCTTCAGATACGGGTTTATATTCGACGGCTGCACGACTCCTTCGTTGACCTGCAGTCCTGCAAATTCTTTACTGTTCTCCGGATGGTCCATAATATGAGTTTAGGATTTAGAGTTTAGAATGTAGAGTTATTCTGCTTAGAGTTCTCTCATTATGAATTATGAATTATAAATTATGAATTATAACTCATTTTACTTTCACTTTTATCACTACCTTTGGTTGCTTTGGGTCGTTGGTGATGATAAGCACACGGGGTTTGCTGCGCACATTACGAAGCTGTTTCCTGTTTATCGTTATCTTCAGTTTTGCCTGTTCGCCGGGCTTGAGTTTCGACTTGTTCAGCTTTACGCTCATGCCAGATGTGAACATCTGCATGGAACGGATATCGAGCGTTGAGCGCCCGGTATTCTCAATAATTATATTGCCGCTGACGCTCTGTTTCTCGGCAGGAGTGCTGAGGTCGAGTGTTGTCTCCGAGAGTTTTATCGACGGAGCATTGGCGAGCTGCGTCTCCGACATATTGTCGAAGTCGGGCAGCAATACTGCCGATACGGAGATTTCCTTGTCCATACTTACCTTCTCTCCCGGTTTCTTGGCAAGGAAGACTGAAGTTTGCGTCAAGCCGAAGTCGTGTAGCTTCTTCGAGTTGAGCTTTAGGGAAACGACGCCGGTCTTTCCCGGTGCGATATTCGTTGGCGATACCGATGCCGACAGGTATGACGGCAGGTGCATAATCACCGGACTTATCGTTTCGGGAGTTGTATTCTTTACGTGAATCAGCTGCACGGGATAGTCGCCACGGTTTACATCGTCAAACTCCACATCGCTTACATCCAGCATCATACCGTCGATTTTATGCGAGAAAGAACCTGAGAAGTCTGAGTTTTCCTCTACCACTACTCCTCTCATCTTCAGATAGAAAGGCTTTTTTGAGGAGTTGCAGAAGAGTGCCACTTCCTTCTCGAAATGTCCGAGCTGGCGCGCATCGTATGTGGCTGATACGGTGAAGACATCGCCACGGTTTATTGTCTGCCGCGGATAGTCTACGGTGGTGCAACCGCAACTTACTCTCACTTGGTCGATTTTCAGTTCGTTACCCTTGTTGGTAAGTTCAAACTTTACGGTAACGGGGGATTCATACACCACATTACCGCAGTCTATTATTTCATTCTTTGCTGAAATTCGCTGTGCCACGGCATCCACTGACGCCATGGCAAGCAATGATAATATTATCGTCTTGTTGTTCATTTTCATTCTTTTGTTGTTTATATTGTGGATGGCAGTACGTGCCGCTTCATCAATCAGCGCACTACATTTACCGTTTCTGCCGCTTCTCTTCCCGAGAACTCCGGAGCGTAAGCACACTGAACGGAACAGGTGCCGGTAGTGTAATTACCTGTGCGGTCTACATAATATTCTGTTTCAACCACGTGTTTGCCCTTAGCCAAACGACTGAAATAATAATTCGTTGCATTATCTTTCGGTACGCAGTAGTAGCCCCAGCCATAGCCGCTCGTCTGTCTTACCGGTTCCATACAGGCAGCACGCTTGTCAACGACTTGCACGAAGTCGTAGTCGCGGTCGGCGGTTATCGTCAGTCTTACCTTTATGCGGTCGCCGACAGTCAGGGAATGAATGTCCTTTCCATTGCCGCTTACCATATCGCGCTCTATCTTTATGCCGGATGCTGCAGCTGAAATATTCTCTGTCTTCTGCGAGAACTGTGCATAGGCAGCACCCCACGAGGTTCCGTTTCCTGTTTTACTTATCGTCAGGTTCTGCTGCTTGTCGATGTCGTATACCACCTTGTTGTATCCAAGTGCCACACTTGCCTTTGGCAATGTCTGGTGTTTCCCGTCTACTGCCACGGAGAAGTTATCCTTACCGTCAGCCGACAGCTCTTTGTAATTGCCGTCGATGAATGCATATATGGCATTGACACTGTTTATCGGCGTGTCCCAAGCCTGGGTGCGCTTAGACTGTAGCAGCCATAGTCTCATCTCGTTTATCGTAGCCATGTCTGTCGGCTCAACAGTCTTCAGTGCCTCGATAGCTGCAGTCTGAGTCGGTATGCGATAGTCAAACCAAGAGTAACCGGCACGCTGGGTGTCGAAATATCTGCCCATATCAGGTTTCGATACGGTATATTGACGTATGCTCTCTACATATTCCTTAGCTTCCTGAGTCTTGCCGTCGCCATTCAGCACAACAGCCATCAGAGACTTGGCATAGATGTTACGCTGACGGTCTTTGCGCAGATAAGCAAGGAGATAATCCTTTACTGCCTTCTCGGCTGTTGGCAGTTTTCGGTTGAGCAGAGTGTTTATATATAGATACTGTATTGCATGAGAATCGCATACATCTGGAGTTTCCCCTTTCTTCTCCAGCTTCTTCATCTCTTCGTATTCCTTAACCACAATATTGCCAAGATACGACATACCTTTTTCTATAACACGGTCAGCCCGGGTATTGCCCGTCATGCTCTTGAGGCGAGCAAGCGTTTCAAGCACCTGTGCCGTCATTGCCGGCGAACCGTTCATGCCTTTCCACCAGCTCCATGAACCGTCGCTGTTTTGTAGATCTGCCAGGAAGTTAAACTGCGATGCGAGTCTGTAGTCGATTGCCGACTCATCGAAGAATGTGGAGAGCTGCTTCTTCTGGTCGCTTTCCTTATCTGCATCCATTACCCAAGGAGTTTCGTCGAGCACGAGGGCTTTCAGTTCCTGATTCTTCTCTAAAGAGCTCATCAAACTTTCGTCGTCGGCAGCGTTTTCCTTTTTCCAAAGCTCTACAACTTTCTTTATTACCGGCGACTGCCTCATTATATATTTTCCAAGGGAGTTAGCATAATAGGCAGAAACCAGATTTATGGCATTCTTCTCGTTTACTTCGGATATCGAAGGCAGGGCTTGAATCATCAGCCATGTTGGATTGGCAGTGTATTCTACGGTCAGTTTCTTGCCGGAAGCGTCTTTCGGGAACAACTTGTCAAGCTGAATGTTCTTTTCGCCTTTCTGCAAGAATGTGAACGGAACGGTGTTGACTACTCGCTCTGTATTCGGCAATACAGGCAGATAGTGTTGCTCGCCATCACTGTAATCCTTGCCTTCTGCCGAAATGCGGCATACGAGGAGTGACGGCATGTCGGCAACGGCAGAGAAGTTAAAGGCGGCATTCTCTGTTGAGTTGGCAGCAATCTTTACCTTTCTTGTCTGCAAGGATATCTGCTTGTCGGTCTCCGGATCTACAATCTGCAGCTTCACAGTTGTCGTAATGTCCTTATCGGTAGTATTGACAATGCGTGTAGCGATACTTGCCTTGTCGCCAATGCGCACGAAGCGCGGAACATTAGGTACGACCATAACCTTCTTGCTCGCCACAGCTTCGCTCTCTATAGTACCGAAGTTCATGTCTTTGTCGTGGGCAAAGCCACGGAAATTCCAGGTTGTAACACTCTCCGGAAGGGTGAACGAGATATTCACATTGCCGTTTTTGTCGGCATATAGTGCCGGATAGAAGAATGCTGTTTCCTGAAGATTCTCTCTCAGCTGAACATTTGCCTCCTGTTTTTCTTCCGCCTCATCCTCACTCTCTTTCTCAGTCTCTTCTTTGGCATCATTTGCCATCACTTGTGAGTCCTTGCGCAATACTACCTTGTTTTCGCTTAAAGAAGCGCCATTTGACTTTGCCACTTCTTCCTTTGCCGAAAGCACAGTGCCATAGCCTTTCACCATAAGAGGAGGACGAGCTGTGGTAAATACAGCATTTTCCATTCTGTCGCTACCCCATGACAGATAACTTAAATCGCTGAAATCATAGTCAAAGGCATTGAAGGTGTACGACTTATACGGTGCCCAGTCAATTGTTTTCGACGCTGAAAGCAACATCGAATAGCCCATATCGGCAATCCAACTTGTTGAAGGGAAGTTCTGCCACAGTCCGAGACTGAACGAGAAATCATTCTTGGCAATCTGGTCGAGCGACTTGTCGTACATCAAGGCAAGCAGTTGTCCGCCACTAAGCTTACTGTAATTGTTGTTTATTTTGTCGTTTGCATTATGACGCGAGATATTCAGCGTCCATGTTTCCGTCTTACCGGGAGTCAGTTTGTCGCGGAAAGTTATCCACTTCAAGTCAAGAGTCTTGTCCTCAAGCGGACGGGCGATGGTGTACTTGTGAGCATAAGCCACACCGTCTTTCACCCACAGGAAATTAAGCAACAATCCCTCGCCATACTCTTCCTTATATATATAAGGTATAGTCTTGAGCGAATTGCTGATGTCAATTGTTCCACTCTCGAGTTCCTTGTTTCCGGCAATCACCGAATACATGATGCGGGTGTTCTCGCATGAAGAGCCAACTTGCACGTATACAGGTTTGCCGTCTCTCGGGAATGTCTCAGAAGAAATGTAAGTCCAGTCTGGCGTTTTCGCTGCCGGCTGCTTGTCGTCTAAGCCGAAGAGCACGAACTTGCAGCTTGCCGTATCAGTGCCGCACACTGCAGTCAGCGTATGTTCACCAGACTCGATGTTGCTGTATTTAGTCCAGTCAATTACAATATTCTCATTTGCCTTAGCGCTATATTTATTCGCAAGCGAATCAAACCAATAAGTAACCTCTCCGCTTATTTTCTTTCCCGAGGCATTGTAGCGGTTAAAGGAAACGGTAAGTGTACTGTCTTTCAAAGTCTTTGACGGCAAACTGAACGAAAGGGCGGTAGGATTTGTTCCGAGCGTAACGCTCGTCTCTGCCTGATGACTCTCCCCGGCATTGTCGGTAACTTGTACCGAAGCCGTGAAGGTATAATACAGAGGCATGTAATATTTTCTTGATACATTGGCGTTGTTTGCCTTCTCCTCATACCCCTCTGGCATGACAACAGGAATACGAATAGAGAATCTGCCCTTGTCATCTGTTGAAACAGTGTCTGTCAGCATCAGCTTATCGGCATCGTCATTGCCGCTGTATCGCCAGAACCAGCGCGACATGCTTCGTTTTACAGAATATGCCACGCGAGCGTTCTGCACCGGAACTCCAGCATACGACAAGGCAGAACCGGAAACATTTACCGTGTCGCCATTATGGTATTCTGCGGTAACATCATCAAACTTCACCTCATACGTAGGACGCTTGTAGTCTTCTACGAGGAATGACTTACGCGCCATATTGTTGCCAGTACATCTAACGGAGAACCTGCCGTTCATTATATTACCCTGTGGCAAATTGAAATCCACTGCAGCTGTGCCGTAATCATCAGTAGAAGCCTTCTTCTCCTCTACCACCTTATTATTGGCATTCAGCAGAGAGAAAGTCAACTCCTTTCCGCCAACAGCCTTAGAAGAATGAAGTCCGTCGACATCATACGCCACGGCTGAAACATGAACAGTCTGTCCTGGGCGATACACGGCACGGTCAGTAAACAGCGCCGTATTGCTTATCTTTCTCTTATTGCCATAGTTGGTAAAGTTTCCGTAAACAGATACGGTCTGCATATAATTATCATCAGCAGTATATGCCCGAACAAGCCGATAATCTCCGTTTGTCGTCTTAACAACGGCAAGTCCGTTTTCATCAGTAGCGACAGTAGTCATTGTCTTGTCGCTGAGTCTTTTCCACAATTCAATCTTTGCTCCAGGCAACGCTTGCCCGGTAGTGGCGCTCACAACAGCGAGCCTCACTTTATTCTCCGGCAGACTGATTCTTCCAACAAAGACATCACTGACGGCAACAATAGTACGCTGGATTTTCAGGCAATTGTTGTCTGCCGACATCTCGACGAGATAGAGTCCCGGCTTTAGTTTCGGCATGGCAACATCAACGACCTTGCTGTCATACTCATGCTCCAAGGCAACAGGAGTGTTTATCTCAATCCTTGAAGATGCGATGAGCAATGGCTTTACCTTTTTCCAGTCAGGAGCGTCCGCTGGATTAAGGGAAGTATTTCCGCTAAGGTTCAGTCGAGTAAAGGCAAGCTTAAAATTCTTCAGATTCTTTACCGTCACACGAATGGTGTCGGTTCTGTTCGGCAACAGGGTGTTGTCAATCATGGCAGAGAATTCCGGCTTTACGAGATTCTCATATTCACTTTTCAGCCGAGGAATATTTCTCCACGTCTGCCATTTATTCAAGGCATAATTAATAAAAGCCACCTTGTCGGCAACCGACACATCAGAGCAACTGCTTATATAGTTGTATTTCTCCAATGCCAGTTCTCCACACTCCGGCATGTCAGCATATACGACAATCAGGGAATCGAGTTGTCTAAGATATTTACTGTCTTTTGCCTTGCGTTCGGCATAGACATAGCGTTCAGCATTATCGCGGTCGCTTTTCGCCATATCAATGGCAGTAACCAGAGCCGCCCGACGGTTGCCAGCCTTATCGTAGTATTTATTCAGCAACCGGTATTCGTCAGCCCTATAACCGATAATGCTGAGCAAATCATTGTTGAATATTTCCCCGTCAATTCCCTTTTTAACAAACGGCACATAACCTCCGGCACTCGTCTTTGCGAGCACATCGGGATTCGACAAAGCCTTTTTAAAGAATTCCTTGCTTTTGTTCTTGGCATCAGTAAAATCAGCATTATTATCTACCGAAGCATAAATGTCGCCGAGCACGCAATTATATACGGCAGCAAGAGCAGCGTCAGTCTTCTCAGCCTGTCTTGCCATATTTTCCACTCTCTGGATAGAAGGTTTCAGCGAGTCGCCACTAATCCTTGAACACAATACGAGTCTGTCAATCTCCGCTTTCAGGAGATTGCCGTAGCTTTTGTCTTTAAGAGCATGAGAAGTTATCTTGTCGAGCAACTGAATCTGTGTCTTTGGAAGATCCTTATCCTTAGCCCTCTCATACTGTTTCCACATCTGAGTATACCCGTCGGCAAAGAGAGCGAATGGCATCATCATCGCCGCAGCAATAGCAATAATGGTCTTTTTCATATCTGTTGTTTTCTGTTTGAGGTTGTAAAGTTACGACTTGTTTTTGAGAGAAGCAAATAATGCGTCCCTTTTTATATTTACAAATCCGCAATCCGTCGTAATATTGCATCGTCAGACAGAAAAAAACATGTCAAAAACAGCCGTTAGCATCTCTGCCTACCACTTCAGATAGCCGTATTTCTCCTTACACCACAGCTGCCAGGAGTTCACGATATTCTGCCACAACACGTATGCCCCCGGAGCAACGGCGGCAACAGGATTGAGGAACGTAACGGTGAGCCAGATGCCCACGATGGTATTCTTCTGTCCGAGGGCCTGTCCGGCACTCACGCGGTCGCCATAGAATCCGCCCACCCATTTGCCGATGGAAAACTGAATGAGCGTGATAAGCAGCGGCAACACGAGCAGCAGCAACAGCGTGAACCCTCCCACTTGAGCATCAAGAATATTATGCACCGTCATTCCCGTTACTATCGATAGGTTAACCGACCAGAGATAAAAACCGAGATTCTTGTGACTCTTTATCCTGTCGGCAAACTTCGGCAGATATCTCCTTGTGAGCAAAGCGAGACACAGGGGTACAAGCAATACCGTGACGACCCTTCTGAGAATCATCATGAAAGCAAAGAGGAATGTTATGTCGCTCCCCTTCTCCACCATCGGGAAGAAGAGCGGAATGATTATCGACGTTACCACATTGGCTATCAGCGTATATATCGTTAGCGATGCGATGCTGCCGCCGAGCTTCTCGGTTACCACGGCTGCCGAAGCTGCCGTTGGACAGATGAAGCAGATGAAGCATCCCTCGAGCACGAGCTTCAGCTCCGGACTGACGTTGCCAAACGCCAGTATCAGCATAACGAAGAATCCGGAAATCGCCGTACGGATAAGTTGCAGCCAGAAGTGCCATGCACGCGGGCGCAAGTTCTCCATATCAATCTTGCAGAACGTAACGTAGAGCAAGAGGAATATCAGGCACGGCACAAACTCCACGCACCAGGGTCCCACCATATTGCCTACAGGCTGAAGCAGAGGAACTTCTGAAAACAGAAGATAAACTATTGTTCCGAAAGCGAGGGCGCAAAGCAGCGTCCATTTCTTAATGAATGATATAATGCTCATAATGATATAATACAAATAGGGCATGTCTTTATACAACACACCCTATATTTTTATAACTGATCAAGCCATTTCTTCCCAGACTTTGTGTATAACCAAATCAAAAATCCAGCAGAAAGAATTACCCCTACTGTAAATAATGCTCCCAACATATCCATATCTTCCTATTTTAATAATTTATTACCAATCAATGCCAAAAGAATCGTAAGAATAAGCCCCATTAATAAAATATACCAATTGTAGCCAATTGCATTATTTGTGTAAATAGGAGAAATACCACCCAATACAAGAGCCGCAAAAGTAAGCTGCGAAAGATTAAAAAAATATCCCGCAACTTTTTCCTTTCTTAATTTTTCCTTATCTCTATTTTCTCTAAATGACATACAATAACGTTTTGATGCAAAAGTAGCTCAAATTTAATTATACAACAAATTTTTAAATATAAAATAACAACAAATTATCCCCATTTCATTGTCCACTGACATGAAATGGGGATATAAAGAGAAAAACTTTAGTTATGAGTTGTTATTTCACAATAACTTTTATAATCTTTCCGTTGCTCATTTTCAGGATGTTCAAGCCCTTTACAGGAGCACTGACGAGCTGTCCGTCGGCTGTGTAGCGAGCTACGACCTTTGTCTCAGAGCTGTTCTGAAGCTCATTAATACCTGAAGAAGTACCGTTTGCAAGGTCTACGAACATAACATTTGACGGAGTCAACGAAGAAGTAGAAGTGTTGTCGTCATACTGATAGTGGGATGTTACGTCAAATCCGTAGTACGGGAAGTCGTAAGCATCGAGACCCGTAAAGGTGTACGACAGTGTATTGGCATCAGTATCGCCCGATGCAAGCCATGTCATAGTCTTTGCGCCCTTGGCGAGCGGCTGACCAATCTTGATGTAGTCGATTGCGAATGGAGCAGAAGTGTAAGAGAAGAAACCAATCTTCTGTCGAGCCTCCGTAACAGGCAGTGTTACAGTGCCGTCGGCAAGTCCGTTAGCTGGCAATATCAGATAATATATCGTGCCGTTCATCTTGATGCCGATTTGGTCGTTTGCATCGCCATAGAGTTTCAATGTCAGGTTGCATTTATCTGCATTGTCGAGACAAAGCTCCGGTGTGTAAATATGTCCGTAAGTATAATCGTAGTCGCCTTCAGCTCCAATCATACCCTGCACGAGTGTATTGTAGTCGCCAGTCCATCCCGGCAAATTGGTGTAAGCATCGAGTGAAGACACTTCCTCATTGTTCACAGCAGTAGCGTCAGCGATATTCGTTGCAGCCGTAACGCTTGCATCAACATTGCTGAAGTCCTCTTCAAGGATTGGATAATCCTCGTCAGCCTCATCGGCATACTTCACTCCGTAGCAGTTTGCAGTATAACTTGTAGCCTTAGGAGCAGCCTCCCAGTTTGCCGTGAACGAACCGCGGCTGTCGATGTCGGTTGCCTCCTTTGTCTCAGGAGCTGCAACGCCGAGGGCATGAGTAAAGCTACGTGTAGAGAACTGGCTCACATAGTGTGCACGCACGCCATACCAGTATTCGGTGTTCGGGTCGAGATTCGTAAATGTGTAACTTGTTCCGTCTGTATCTCCCGTAAGACAATAGTTGTTGTCTAAGTCTTCAGAGAACTCCGCACCTACAATCTTGTATTCAAAAGCAGGATTAGCCGTAATGTCAACATCGTCAAGAATGACATAGGCGCCTTTATTCAAATCGCTTACACGAAGGCGAAGCTGTGTGAATCCACCTTTGGCAAACTTAGAATATTCTTCTTCAAGCTTCACGATATCGGATTCATTCCAGAAAGCCATTGCATAATACTCACCGATATTTTTCCATCCGTCAGCATTCTTCAGGTCGATAAGAATACTGCCGTTCACATAATACTGTGCGTATGGGTCAGACGGATCTACCGAAGGGTCAATAACTTTCAGCGAGAAATGCGATGCCTTATAGTCATTGCCGTTTGTTGGAGCGATGAAAGAATCGCCATTTTTCATAACGAGCGCCTTTGTTCCGTCTGTTCCTTCGTCTGAATATTCTGAAGACGAAGATTCAAAACCGTCTCCAAGTTTTCCGTCATTAAAGTCGGCCACAAATGTAGTGTCCTTGTCTGACAGATATTTTCTTGTATATAGGTCCACATAATAGTTGAACGCTTTGCGTGTAGGCTGCCATGCAATAGAGAAGCTGTCTTTCTTATAATCTGTTATACCCTCTAAAACAGGCTGTGCGAGGAATGAGCTACCAGCCTTAATCTTCACATCGTCGATAACGATTGAGCCTTCAGTATAGAAACATACATAGCCGTCGTTGTTGGCAGAGTAGTTTTTGCAAGTATATGTTACTTCCTGCCATCCGTCTTTCTCGTAGATTCGTGCATTGTAATAACCGGATTTATCGTCGGTCTTTGCAGAGCCACTATCTGTATATCCACCAGTGCATACTTCAATACCGATGCTTGAGCCGGTAAGTTTACTATAGCCCTCCTCGGTTCTTATTATTGCCGGATTAGCCTTCACGCGGAGTGTGATTGTCAAATCGCCCGAATAATCGCCAAGCGGAGTGCATACGTATGCTTGACTCTGTGGGTTATAGGTTTTCAGAGCAAGGGCACCACCGGCAGAATAGACCTGACTGCCGAACCATGTTCCATCCTTTGTCAGCGAATTGTCGATAAATATTCCATTGTCGGAATATCCTGCGTATGCGCTTGCAAGCATCTTTGTGGTATCCGGTTTCTCCACCGTTCCCGATGTCATTGCCGAGAAGTCCTCGTTTACGAGTACTGCCTCCATCACTCCCTGTGCCTTCGGCTGAACTTTCAGCGGAGAGGCAGCATAAGCTGATGCCTTAGTTATGTTCCTCTTGAAAACATTCTTTGCCGTCTGCTTTGCCAATACGAAGCGTGGGCGACTTGTGTCTGTTGTGCCTGCAACGGCATTACCCGTATAAAGAGTGAGTGCTATTGCCGCAGCTGAAATAAGAGTAAATCTTTTTCCCATGTGCTTATGTTATTAAATAAGTTGAACCTTCTTCTCGTTATGCTCCGCAATGCAATCATAGGTCCGATGCCTGCATGCGGTTCTTTCTTTTCGACGGCAAAATTATACAATATGAAAGAAAGAAACACAAATAAAAAGCATTTTGATGTATTAAATCATGAATAAAGTCATTATTAAAGACATAAAATACTATTATAATGACTTCATGCATGATTAAAGACAGAAGAATTTCATGCGTTTATATCAAACGCTCCGAGTGTTTAGGCGAAACGCTCCGAGTGTTTAGGCGAAACGCTCCGGGTGTTTAGGCGAAACGCTATCGGTAAAGCTATGCCCTACTCCATACGGGATATTTTCTGGTATGCCGAAGGCGACAGTCCGGTGATGCTTTTGAAGAGAGCCCCGAAGCTTGTTCTCGACTTGAAACCTACGCTCTCGGCAATTCCCTCGATAGTCATATTGGCATAATCGGCATTGCCCCCAAGGCGTCGGCATGCCTCCTTTATCCTGTATTCGTTAAGCAGCGAATTGAAGTTGGAGCCATACTCCTGGTTTATAGCCTGAGATACGTAGCGCGGACGACTGTGTACGAGTTCGCTCAACCGCTCAACGTTAAAGCCCAGCTTATATATCTCATCAGAATTCTCCATCACTCCGAGCACGGCAGCATAAAGCTCCTTTGCGTCATCGCCCGTCATCCTACTGTTCTGGTATTTCGCCTTTGGGGAAACCTCCTGTGTGGCATTATCGGCTGAAACGACAGCTGCCGCACTCTCCATATCGCGTATTCTTGCTTCAAGTTCAGCGATACGCCGCTCGTCGAGCTTCCGCCTTTCCCTCGCCTGTTCCTCCTTGTCGAGCATCTCCACGTAGTTGCGGTAGAGGTGGCGGTTGTTTGAGCGTATCTTCCTGTTGGCACGGTATATCCTGTAGAGCAAACCTCCGATTACAGCCATCACCACAAGTACGCAACAGAACACGATATTCTGCAGCCGACGCTTTTCAGAGAGTTCCTTCACCTGCTCGTTGGCCTTGTTGAGCTCGCGCATAAACTTCACGTTCTTCACCGATGCGAGCTGTCCCTCGCCCTGCAGTTTCTCGTTGCTGCGCAGATATTCCAGTTCCCATTTGTTGGCCAACTCGGTATTGCCCATCTCCTTATAAACATCTGACAGGTCGCGGTATAGCGTGGTGATAAAGTCGAGACTGTTGTTTTTGCGGGCTATATCGAGGGCAGTGTTTATGGATGCAATAGCCTTGTCGTATTGTTTTGTTTCTACATAAATTTTCGTTATCAGTCCCTGCGACGACAGTATGCCGCGATATGCCAAGGGGTTGTCGCCAACGGTTTTTATTGATTGTTCGAGTATCGCCACTGCCTTCTGAAAATTGTTTTGCTTATAGGCTTCATAAGCCGAACACATGAGGAGGGCTTGGCGTATCTCTCCTTTGTTCATACCGGCACATGCCTTGCGGAAGAGTTTTATCTCGTTTGAAATGTTACTTGAATTCGGACTTTTATTGAAACTCAACATTACGAGATTGTCCATTGCAAGGGCAAGAGTCTGAGTGTCTTTTAGCTTTAGCGACATGCTGAACGACTTGCGGAGCATGGCTATTACCTCTGAAGCATCGTTCGAATTAGCGTCATCCTTTGACAATTGCAGTATGTTCGCAATACAGTTATATATATTAGGCAGTTTTTCGTAGGATTTAGTACGCTCGGCAAGTTCCTTAGCCTCAAGAAGGTATTCGTATGACTTCTTGTAGTCGTAGCTGAAGGTCATGTAGATAATGCCAAGGTTCTGCATCGCCTTGATAATGTCCGGCAGATCCTTCTTGGCATAGCTGTTGTCATAGTAGCGGTTTACTACCATGGAATAATATATCATCGAGCTGTCGTACTTTGCTTCCTCGATACACTTGTATCCCTTGTCGAGCAAAGTCTTGTTGTCGATATTTCGCAGTCTGTAGAACTCGTCGCTCACGTCGTTTGCCGCTGCATGGCATACCACAGACACGAGCAAGAGCATAAAAGTTGAAAGAAAGAATTTTGCCATAACTGGATGCAAAAATAATAAATACATCAGTTATGGCAAAATCTAATATAAAATTTTTAGCTCGTTATGGTCTACTTTACCACCTTTATTGTGCGTCCGTCGGCTGTGCGGATGATATTTAAGCCGCGTGTCAACCCCTTCTGGCGCATACCGTTTACGGAATAAACGGCTGATTTGTCCGTCTTCGGCGTGTCTGTCACTCCGTTGATGCCCGTACCGCCGCCCGGAACAAGTTCCACGCTCTGTCCGTTGACGATTCTGCCGTCGGTCTTGTCTATCAAGAGTACAACAATCTCCACGTTGTCGTCAACAAGGATATTGTCGGGAAGGATGAAAGAGCGCCCGTCTGTTACCGCCTGTTCCGCATCTACATCCGTAGGAATGGTACCGTCGATGCCGTAGAAGTCGCCAATGAAAGCGCGTGCAACGTCATTGAAATACATCACTTCCGACGGGATATAATCTCCATATTTCTCATATCCGCCCATAACGCCAGCCTTTCCGTCGGCATAGCTGTTGTGTTGACGATAGTCGTTATCCCCCGGTTTATGCACGCGGTTTTCAAGGATTACATACGACAGGGCGAGTTTGTTGTTCTTCTGCGCCTCGCCAAAGTGGACGGTAGTAGTGGCACTGACCGTACGCGTTGTCTTGTCGAAAGTGGTCTGCAGGTCGACATCCGAGAGTATCTCTCCATAATTCAGCAATGCCTGTGAGAAACGTATAAAGTCTTTCGGGTCGCACTTCTGTCGGCGTGCCACGCTGCCTGCCGGAAAGCCAGAACCGATATACTGCGAGAGCTTACCGATATAGTCGCTCTCCATCGGGTCGCCGCTATGGGCGGCAATACCGATTATCTTGTCGGAATAATTGTTTTTTATGGAATCGAGGGCTACAAGTCCACGTACACACCATCCACACCATGTGCCGGTGCCTTCCTCGCATACTGCCTTCTGCGGATAGCTCGTCAGCGTGCGGCTTACGGTGTTCTTGTCGCCGTCTGCTTCTACCCATATATTATAAGGTAGCGTTTCGTGTTTACCGATTGAAAGTTTACGGTCGAGAGTGAATTTTGCAGGGGCGTCAGCCGAGACATTGGCATCGAAATGCTGGGTTGCGGTTTCGCCGTTTGCCTCCAGTCCCACGGTAAAGCCACTGACGGTGCCCTCTTCTCTTGTAGATACCGTACCGCTGATTGCCACATCGCCCATATAGTTGATGCCGGCAGGTAAATCAACGGCAATATTCAGTTTATGGCTCTCCTCAATCGTTACGTCATCTACGAGAAGACGGCTGCAGTCTGTGGAGTTGTTCACAAAAGCTATAGTCACCGTCTTTCCCTTATATTGCGCAAGCGAAATGGTATGTTCTGTCCAGTCTGCCTCTTCTTTCGCAACAGAGAACAATGGCGCTGCGACATTAAAGTCAGCCTTTTCCTTTCCTGCCGTTTCGGATATGTACACGGCATATCCGTCGGCATGCTTGGAGTCTGCTGCCATTGCCCGCCAGGTGAGTATAGGATTTGAGCCGGAGAGGGTTATAGCAGGCGTAATCATCCAGTCGTCGGAGGTTCCTGCCTGTGCATACCACGAGGTGCTGCATGCTGCATGCTCAGTGGCAGCCTTATTGGTTGCCACCTGAATCCATGGTGTACCGACACTGAAGCCCAGTTTCTTCATAGAAGCCGAAGGGTCATTCTGGTCGTAATCTCTCAATGTGAAGTCTGCCGGGATTCCGCTTTCGAAATCGCAGCTTAGATAAGTTTGGGCGCTTGCATGAAAAGAAAGAAAGAAAAATGCGCACGCAATCGCCGAACGTGTCATAATGTTATGATTTATAATTAATGTTGTGCAAATATACGAATATTTTAACACAGAGCAAAGGAAATATAAAGAAAAAAACAAAAAAAACGCATGCAGGCAGATTACGCTGCTTGCATGCGCAGAATTTATAAATTAAACGTTAATTTCATATAAATATAAGGTATGTCTATCGAACTATCGTCTTTACTACTCTACCGTCTGACAAGCGCAAAATATTCAATCCCTTTGCTGCTGCAGAAACTTTCATGCCAGCCATGTTGTAACGGGATATTACCTCTACGCTGTTAGTCGGATTGCAAGCGTTGATACCAGAAATGCTTATACCTGTAGTACTTGTACCGTCAGACAGATTGACAAGGATAAATTCTGATGGAACAGAAACGGCAGTCTCTCCTTCAAGAAGTTGTTTTGCACATACGTTATATGCATAGTCTGTATATTCAAACTTGTCAAGTCCGCTGATGTTTGCCGATACCTTATCTGCACTCACCTCATCATATGCCACAAAACGGTAGACTTTATCTCCCTTTTTAAGTGTCTGCTCCACTTTCACGGAGTTTAGCATGAAGTCCATACTGTTGGAGTCGCTAAACATCAACTTGACAAACTGCTCGCCTTGTGGAACCGGGATATTCCGGAATGTACCTGTTATATTTCCGTTTTCATCATAGTCGGCAGTATAAGTAACACCGTCTATCGTAATTTCCAATGAGCTCCCTGCAAATCCAATCACGTCAAGGCTCAAATCAAATGTTTCTGCATTTGAAAGATTCAATGCCGGGGTTACAAGATACGGCTTTATGTAGCTTGACAGTGCCTGACAGCCAAGATATCCCTGGGCAATGGCGTTACAACAGCCTGTCCAGCCCGGCAACGATGTATATCCGTCTAATGATGTTTCACTTGCATTGCCTAAAGACTCAGGATAGTATGGGTCTGTTATCGTTGTCGCATCAGCGTTCACGCTGCTGAAGTCTTCATCGAGTATATTCACTGTCTCATCGTCTTTCTCTACATTATATATACCATAAGTGTATATACCATATGATGTCGCTTTTGCCACCGATTCCCAATTTGCATCAAACGAGCCGCGTTCATCGATGTCTGTCGCAACTTTTGCTATTGGGGCTGCAAGACCGAAGATGTGAATGGCATCACCATCTGACTCAAGATTTGAATAATGTGAATGTAACTTATAGAAATATTCTGCCTTAGGGTCAAGACCACCTTTCACGTTATCGTCGTTTATCACGACATACGTATTTTTCACGCTAAGCCTTCTGTCATAATAACTTCCATTTTTCAGATTTTGCTGTTCGAGTTTTCCCGGTCTGCCTGTCGTGTAGTCGAAATTGTCAACAAGTAGGTAAGCGCCTTCTGGCAAATCACCAACAGAGAACTTCACTCCATAATAATTGTTGTTCCATTCGTCCAGTCCGCCAAATGCTTCGTCAAGATCCATTTGCATACCTGAGAGCAACTGGGAAGCTGAAATCATGTTTTCTTCCCATAAACCATCAGAAGTCAAATTGCTTATATAGACATATCCCAAATCATTCTGTTTGTCTTCAGGACAAACAACTTTCATCCATACGCTGGCTTTCTTTATCTTCGAACATTTATAATCGTTCATCAAGCTCTGGTTAGAAGTGAGTTTCAAGGCATCCGTACCGTCAACACCCTCGCCTTGTGCTATCGAACCATCAGTTACAACATCTTCTGACAAAGAACCGTTGAAATCGTTGTTGAACGTCGCTGTCTCCACATCACTCGTATAGACTTTCTTGTAAAGATAGAACCGGTAATCCGCGGCTTTACGCACTGGTTCCCAATTTACCTGAAATCCGCCATCGGAAGTAAAGTTTGACACTCCTGTAGCCACAGGGGTTGCGACAAACGATGCTGCATTAGTTATCTTTATGTTATCGAGTTCAGCTGCTCCGTATACGTTAAACTGTATAAAACCATCGTTTTTCGCATCATAGTTTTTCATAGTCATCGTTATCTCCATCCAGTCTTTGCCAAGATTGAAATACGCCATTCCATCTACAGCATTTGCCGATGAAGGATAAACAATGCCACCAACACAGGCAGAAATGAAAAGAGTGGTGCTTACTGTATATCCCGGCACAGTACGAGCGCGCAGAGTTATCGTCACATCGCCCGAATAATCTCCAAGCGGTGTGTTTAGCGGTGCTGCTGCATAAGAATGCTTTTCATCTTGAGATATCAGTGCAACGGTTCCACCTGCAGAATGGATTCCCGTTCCCGTCCATCCGGCATCGTTTGTAAAGGAGGCGTCTATATCGCGACCAGGCTCTCCATAAAAGTTGCCCAACAATGCATCGTCCGGTTTTTCCGGCGTACCCTTTGTCATATTCGAGAAGTCTTCTTCCAGCAAGACATCGTTTGTAGAATACGATTTCATCGGGGACTTCCTTACTGAAGGACGATTTGCAGTTGATGTTCCACTGCCGGCTGGGGCCTTGGCTATGACATTCTTTCCTTCTATAACTTGCGACACAACTTTAAATGGCTTAGCTTTTATCTGAGCTGTTGCACCGATACTGATTACCACACCTGCCAATAGCAAGGTGCCTTTCTTTAGTTTTGAAAAATTCATAAGCAAAGTGTTTATGTCTACAGGACTTAATTACTTCTTGTTTTACATCGACAGAATCAAGTCAAGTCCAACAACTCTCTCTCGCCGATGTTCTTTCTTTTCGGCGACAAAGATACAACTTAAAGATACTTACTTTGCTTTATTTTCTTGTTTTGTATGCGCTTTTAGATACAAAAGCAAGCAAAAAGGCACTTTTTACGCTTTATTTTTAGCAATACGACTATATTCTGATGGAGTAAGTCCAGTGATACGCTTAAATACATTATTAAAATTACTTCTCGACTTAAAGCCCAAATCTGTGCATATTGCTTCTATGGATAGACTACCATAGTGCTCAGTATCATTAAAACGTCGACATGCCTCTTTCACTCTGACTTCATTGAGCATTGCGTAAAAACTGTCGTAATTCTCGTTTAATATCGTTGACACGTAGCTACGCTTGCTTTCTACGAGTTCCGACAAGCGGGATAGAGAAAAATCCGGCTGATATATCTCCTTGCTTTCATTCATCACTTGCCGTATGCGTTGCAACACCGCTTGCTTATAGTCATCTGCCAACATCGAAGAGGAGACGCTGTTCTTTTTCTCTTTTGGAGAAATACGGTCTTCGCTTTCCTTTTCTAACATCTCTACATTTTTTCTATACAACATGAGGTTTCGCTCTTTTAGCTCACGGTATTTTCTGTATAGAAGCAACGAAAACGACAGAACTATAAAGACGACACACAAAGCAATATAGAAATATACTTGCTGTTGCCGGCGTTTCTCCGAAAGACTCTTCACTTGTTCACTCGCTTTCTGCAGCTCCGATTGAAAACGCAGTTCTCCCATACTGAGCAGTTTATTGTCGTTCATCAGATTCTCACGGCTACGGAGATACAGTAGTTCATATTCTGAAGACTTAGCCTTGTCTCCCTTCTTCATGCTTATATTATATAATTCATGATAAATGCTCACAAGAAAATCCTTTGTATCATATTTTTTGGCAAGTGATTCTGCCTTGATCAACGAAGCTGTGGCATCATCAAGTCTGCCAATGTTTATATAAATATTGGCAACAGCAGACAAATCAAGCATCAGATAACGCTCTGGAGTAAGACTGGTATTTATAAGTCTATCCGCCTCTCTAATCTGCGAAACGGCAAGATTTGCATTGCCTGACTTCAAGCTATTCATCGCCCTACACATCAGTGCGACATAGTTTTTCAACGGCACATTACTTGGTATTCGCAACTTTGAATAAACAAGCATTTCCCTATCCATATTTATTTTGTTCCAATTGGAAAGAACATAATTCTGCATGTTGCTCATCACCGTCATCATTATTGTCCATTCCTTGTTCTTTACCGCAAAATCAAAAGCTTTGCGATACATTGACATGGTAAGTTCAACGTTTTTCCTGTCTGTACGTATCTCACTGTTTATGAGCTGCAGGTTGGCAAGGTTGAGATATGTGGCGGATAAGGAGTATTTCAGATTTCTTTCTTCTGTAATGTTTACAGCACGCTCCAAATTAAAATATGCCTTTTCATAATCTGCATAATTATATATGTACATATAGCCGATATTGTTTAACGCCGATACTGCATAAAGCATATCGTCGTTAGTTGCAGACTTGTCATAATAACGGTTTGCCACAATGGTATAACACAACAAAGCACTGTCCTGATAATTGGGTTTCGATAGGAAATCCATACCCATTGCCATCAACTTCTCATTCGAGATTTTTGCCCAACGGTCATAAACTTTCGACTTGAAATCTGCATTTGTGGCATGGATTCCAAGCGAAAACATTATTATTAGTAAAACTACAACATTCTTCATTTGCCTGCAAAGATAAATATTTTATACAAGAAAAGTGTGTTAAGGAATAGAAATCAGATAATAACGCTGGTATCATAATTAGATAGTCTTCAAGTTTTTATATTATTTAATCATTAATCCATAGAAATATATACCTACGATTAAGGATAATTGTATATCTTTGCAGCCGTTTTACTAATCATTTTTAGGTATGGAAACAACTGAGAGAGAAAGGAAGATATACCGCGTGACGCTGATGGGAAGCGTTGTTAATGTGGTTCTGCTCGTATTTAAGTTTGTGGCAGGAATCTTAGGCGGATCGGCAGCAATGATTGCAGATGCCGTACACTCGCTGTCGGATTTCCTTACAGACATCGTCGTCATTGCGTTTGTAAGAATCAGTTCGAAGCCGGAAGACCAAGACCACGACTACGGTCATGGCAAGTATGAGACGCTCGCCACTTCGATTATCGGACTGGCTTTGCTCTGTGTGGGCTTTTACATTCTATATAACGGTTGCCATAAGGTATGGGATTTCTTCAACGGAATGCAACTGGAGCAACCGGGAATGGTGGCTCTGGTAGCGGCTCTGGTGAGTATCATGCTTAAAGAATGGACCTTCAGATTCACAGCTAAAGTAGGCAAGGAGGTAAAGTCGCAGGCTGTTATCGCCAATGCATGGCACCACCGCAGCGATGCCCTATCGTCTATCGGAACAGCAATAGGCGTAGGCGGAGCTATTATTCTGGGAAGCGAATGGGCGGTGCTCGATCCTATAGCGGCGATAGCGGTAAGCTTCTTTATCGTGCGCACAGCCCTCGGACTTGTGCGCTCATCTTCAGGCGACTTACTCGAAAAGAGTCTGCCGGCTGATATGGAGAAGGAGATTGTAGACATTGCCGAGAGTGAACCTGAGGTGAGCGATGTGCATAATCTCTGCACACGACGCATCGGAAGTAACATAGCTATCGAAATGCGCCCGAGGATGCCGGGCGACACGACACTGAAGGTTTCTCATGAGCATGCTACCAATATTGAGCGCATGCTGCGAAAACACTTCGGCGAGAATACGCATATCAGTCTTCACGTGGAACCTGAGAAATAAAAGAATCCCCTGCATACTATTCAACCAAGAACCGTATACAGGGGAATGCTTTTATCACACATAAAATTAGTTAGTGTTGTCATGGGGATTATTAGGTCTGCAATACAACGCAACGTTTTTTAAAAAAAAATCAATCAGCATGGTATAAATATTGCTTTTTATTGAAAATATCATTTACAACTTTTATTTTTATGTCAGATAATATAAATTTCATATAATCTGTTTTGACATTGATGATATTCATTAAAAGGTATCATCTATTTATATATAAAAACAAGTCAAAGTACGATTTCATGTCCTTAGCATATTTCGCATGCTATGTCTATTTACGTCAGCAAAGGTAAGAAACATTTTTGAATCTGAAAGGAACAAGAACTTTAAAATTCGGCGTTTTGTCGCATGAGCAAAAAGAATTGTGGCAAAAGCAAAGATGTTTTATCGATGAAATGGCACTTTTAAGAGATTTGAGACATATCTTTGAAAAATGAGACAGTACTAAAATTCCCCTTTACCCTCACACTATCCCTCACACCCCTCACACTATCCCTCACCAACGTTTCTATGTGAATACCATATAGTTACAGCTAAAGTGTGAGGGTGTGAGGGTANNCCAAAGAAGGAACTTCCGATAAAATACCTTATGCTTATATATAGTGGTGAGGGTTAAATTTTACCCCTCACACTTACCCTCACCAACTTATATCTCTGAATATCAATATGTTATTACCCATGTGTGAGGGTGTGAGGGTAAAATGACCGAAAAAAAATTTTTATTATTTTCTGTAGGGAAAGAAGAATATTATGTATTCTGAAACGAGAAAACGGGGACACTCTCTATCAGAATGTCCCCGTCTGTCATCTTATTTATGATGCCATCGATATGGCGCAAAGCCTAAACTTATCGCTTAAGCTTGAATGAATTCTCTAAACTTGTCATCTCGTCAACAAAGAGCTTGTCGACCTTCAGACGTTTCGTTATCTGTGAACAACTGTGGATAACCGTGGAATGGTCTCTGCCTCCCATAAGTTTTCCGATGCGGGATGCCGGCATCTTGGTATATTTCTGGGCAAGATACATCGAAACCTGGCGGGCCTCTACGTATTCGCGCTTACGGCTACGACCGTTCACAGCTGCTGTTGTAACCTCGAAATGATTGCATACCGTCTCAAGGATATCATCGATTGTAAGCGGATTGTCGTCTATCTTTACTGCACGCTTTATCACTCTCTCGGCAAGACGCATGTCGATATTGCTGTTGTAGACTACCGAATATGCCATCAGTGAATTTATTACTCCCTCAAGGTCTCTCACGCTACCGTTGGCTGTCTGCGCAATAAAGCGGACTACATTCTCCGGAATGCTCAGTCCATCACGCTTAATCTTACACTGCAGTATATCCATACACAGCTCCACGTTCGGCTTTTCCAGCTCGGCAATGAGTCCGCAACTGAATCGAGTAAGCAGACGGTCGCTCATTCCCTGTAAGTCTACCGGCGGACGGTCGCTGGCAAGGATTATCCTCTTACCGTTCATAAACAGATGGTTGAAGATATGGAAGAACGTTTCCTGTGTCTTCGTTGCCGAAGCCCATTCCTGAATATCGTCAACAATCAGCATGTCGATTGTCTGATAGAAGTTGATGAAATCATTTACCGTATTGTTCCTTACCGCATTTGTATACTGCACCTGAAAGAGACGGGCGCTGATATACAGTATTCGCTTCTGAGGGTACAGCTGTTTCGTGCGTACTCCAATGGCATTTATGAGGTGGGTCTTTCCACATCCGGAAGGACCATATACGAACATCGGGTTAAACTGTGTGGTGTTAGGATGCTCGGCAATTGACATTCCGACGGAGCGCGGCAGCTTGTTGCTTGCTCCCTCGATATAGTTCGAGAATGTGTGATGCGGATTGAGCTGAGACGGTATCTGCTGCGGACGTGCAGCATCGAGAGGTCTCGGCGACTGGTTGTTGCCGGTTCTGCGCACCGGGCGGTCGCTGATGCTTGCCGGAGGATCGGATGTTATGACCTGTGCAAGATTGTTCGTCTTGTCGGTTACTACACGATACTTCAGCTGTATTCCTGCGCCGAAAGTACGTGTAAGCACCTTTCCCAACAGGTCAATGAAGTTCTCTTCCAAGTATTCGTAGACGAATGGACTTGGAACTTGAACCAACAAAATCTTTGACTCTAAATTAAAGCTTTCAAAGACTATCGGTCTGAACCATGTATTGAACTGTTGCTCTGAGACGTTCTCCTTTATAAGCAGGAGCGTTTTCTCCCATAGAGCATTGGGATTCTCGGCCATATTATATAAATAAAACGATTTTGTCTTTCGACGATTCTTTTTTGGTTTTTCAGTGTTTAATCATGTGGCGAACACATGTCCCTTGAAAAGTGGTTGCAAATTTCGCAAAAAATATTGGAATAAACAAATGAGTGTAGGGGTTATTTTGAAACAAATTTGTAAAGTGCTTTAATATTGCACTTTACAAATTCGCTGTCTTTATGTCATTTTCCCGTATCTTATTTGTCTTTCTTTCCGAATACGGAGAAGTGCACATAGCGTTTTGGATGGGCCTTGAGGTCTATCATAAGCGAATCGGCAGACTTCACCGTGGCATTCAGATTGTAATACAGCTGCGGATCACGCATGAGGAGTCCGAGACTGCCCTGATTGTTATTGAGTTGCTCGGTGAATGCCTGTACATTGTCGAGTGTGGCGTTCACCTTACTCATTGTGCCGTCTACATCCACCTTGCCCAGTTTTGCAGTAAGGGTTTCGGCATTATCCATTACCTTGCCAGCCTTGCCGAGAAGTCCTGGAACATTACCGTTGAGTGTTGTCAGCAGGGTATTTAGCTGTCGTGAAGATACTGTCAGGTTGCCTGTGATGGTCTCTACGTTGTGGAGAGAGTTGGAAAGTGCCGGATCTGCAAGCAGCGCATTGACATTGGCAAGGATGGAATCAAGTTTCGGAAGCATTTTCTCTACTACCGGTATAAGGTCTTTTACCTGTCCCATGGCACCGTCGTTGATACCGCCAACTATCGTTTCGCCCGGATTGACTCTTTCGCGCATGTTGTTGGCAAGCAAGAGATTTACCTTTACGTTGCCCATCAAATCACTGACGATTTCGGCGCTACTGCCTTTCGGTATGCGCATATTCTTATCGATGTCTGCCTCAACGATGATATCCTTTGCCTCACCATAGTTATAGTCGATGCTGCGAACTACGCCTACCTTATATCCGTCGGCATAGATAGGACACGAGGAAGACAGTCCGCTTATATCTTTAAAGGATATATAATAGCGGTTGTCGGACGTGAAGAGGTTTAATCCCTTTAGGAAGTTCATGCCAAGGAACAGCACAATGATTCCTACGATTGCCACAAGGGCTATTTTCACTTCTTTGGTAAAATATTTCATCTTTTGTCTATTTTATGAATTCTTTTCGTATATAAAGTCTGAGCTCTTGCAGCAAACTCTCTGTAAAAGACGGAACTTACTTGCGACGGCGGCTCTCTTTTATCGCTTCGTTTACATTTACTTTCTCTCCGTTCTTGAAGGCAACGACGAAACAACCGGGGAACTGTTCTGCAAGACTCTGTCGCAATTTGTTTATCTCACTGAAATTTGTAGATTCCCCTACCGTATATTTGTACATTCCTCCCTCTTTATACGAGGAAACGCCATTCTGGCCCTTCAGTCTTTTGCTGTTGGATGGCAACACTACGTTGCTTGCGAGAATCTGCACCTTAAACACGGGTTTACTCTCCGACTCTGTAGCTTTATTGGCAGCATTTGCCGGTTGCGACGACTTCGAGGCGTTTTCATTGCGCACCCTTGCCACTGGCTTTACAGCTCTTGTTACGCTCTGTTCACCGGCAGCATTCTCTGTTGTTTTCTTTCTGTCAATGATTTTCTCTGCCTTTTCCTCCCTATCGTCATTGTCTGTGGCTTTGCTCTTTACAGACTGCGGCACTGCCCTTGTACGCTTTTTCGCCCTCGGAGCGACATTGTCTTCCTTGAAATCCTGTGGAACAATAGACGGCACCTTTACTTCTTGACTGCCTTTTGCCTCATAAGGAACAGTAAATCCGGAGAAGTTGTCGTTTTTGTATTTTGCAAAGGCATTGTATATACCTCTTGCAATATTGTCAATACTCGCCTCGTCGTTAAGCAGTCGCTCTTCGTCTGGCGTTGTGATAAAGCCAAGTTCAATAAGACAAGCCGGCATTGATGTTTCGCGAAGCACGAGAAACACGTCCTGTTTCACTCCCTTGTCCGGGCGTGAAGCTATGGAGCACACGTTTTTCTGCACGAGCCGGGCGAGTTCTACGCTCTTAGCCATATTCTTGTCGTGGATAAACTCAAACATTATTGCACTCTCCGGCGAATTCGGATCATAACCTTCATAGCGCTGCTTATAGTCGCTCTCGTATGTTATAACGGCATTTTCGCGCTGCGCCGCACTTAGTTTCTCGTTTGAACGACGCATTCCCATGGTGTACGTTTCAACACCACGGGCTATTCTTCCTGCCGGCAACGCATTGGTGTGTATAGAGATAAAGACGTCAGCTTTATTCTTGTTGGCAATATCCGCACGCTTGTGCAACGGGATGAACACGTCAGTCTTTCGGGTATAAATAACATTCACGTCGGGACAGTTTTTCTCAACATACCTTCCGAAAGCAAGCGCTGCCCTCAAGTTTATGTCTTTTTCGTTAGAAAAACTTCCTCTTGCACCGGCATCGTGCCCACCATGTCCGGCATCAATTACGAGCGTAAAAGACTTGGCAGCGAAACTTGTCACCGCCATAATCATAAGCATTACAGCTATTGCTGCAGCTCTAAATATCGAGTTGTTTTCCTTTATCACAGTTGCAAAATTAAGTATAAGTTTCGTTTTGTCATAACATTTTAGGAAAATTGTGCGCATTTACTGGTCTTTTTAGTTATTTATCCAGTGTAACTGAACACCGGCACCATCAGAATCGGCTCCCATAGGTGGGTTCTTCTTCACTACTTTCACCGTTAGTTCCTCTATTCCCGGCATTGCAGCAATGAGACTTTTCCCTATTCTTCCCGCAACATGTTCTATGAGCTTTGACGGAATTGCCATTTCCTTTTTCACTATACCATAGACTTCGGCATAATTAAGGGTATCCACCACCCTATCTGTTTCAGCTGCTGTTGCCAGAGGGTATTGTATTTTCACGCTCACCACGAAATCTCCGCCCGTGGCTTGCTCTTGCGGCAGCACTCCATGACGCGAATGGAACCGCATATTATCTATAAATATTTCTCCGCTCTCAAGTTTCATTTTTATAACTGCTAAAAAATCAGATAGCGGACATAGGCATTGTTTCACAACACTACCTACATTCGCTAACCGACCGGCTTTCGCCTACTTTATTTTTATGTTTAAAAATTAATTTCCAAGCTTTCGTTACTATATCCTATCCACAACGAGAGGCTCCACAGTTCTTGCAGATAAGACAGCCCTCCTGATATACAAGAGTCTCTTGTCCGCAAACCGGACATTTCTGTCCCTTTGCCTCCGTTCCGTCGGCGATATATTTCTTCAAAGCTCTCTCAACACCTATTTTCCAGGTGTTGATACTCTGACTGTTCATTTGCAGCGAACCAACGAGCTTGATGACATTTGCCAAAGGCATTCGATAGCGCAAGACTCCGGAGATAAGCTTTGCATAGTTCCAATACTCAGGATTGAACTTCTCCGACAGTCCCTCAACGGTGGTCTTGTAGCCGCGTTTGTTCTCAAACTGGAAGTCATAACGCTTCTTTCCGTTCTCGTCGAGCTTCTTTATGATTTTTCCCTTGGTAATTGTCTTAGGCAGAGAGATTCCCTCTTCATCGTCTTGAAGACCGGTGAATATCTCATAAGGATAACCGTCGAGCAAACCGACGAATGCCACCCATTTTTCCTTGTTGTTCTGGAAGCGAACCACGTCGCACTCAAGTTCCTTCGGACGAACCTCTGTAACCTGTGGCGGCTCGCATACATGTTTGTGCTCAGAAGTTTCTTTTTTCTTGTCTTTCTTCTCTACGGATATCATCACTCCCGAACGTGACCCGTCGCGATATACGGTGCAGCCTTTGCAGCCAGACTTCCATGCTTCAACATAGAGTCGGTTTACGAGTTGCTCGTCTACATTATTCGGTAGATTGATTGTTACGCTGATGCTGTGGTCTACCCACTTCTGTATTGCTCCCTGCATACGCACCTTCATCAACCAGTCTACATCATTTGCCGTTGCTTTGTAATAAGGTGATTTTGCAACGAGTTCGTCGAGTTCATCCTGGGTGTAACGTTTCTCCGTATCGTAGCCGTTGATTTTCATCCATGTAAGGAACTTATGATGGAAGACAATAAATTCCTCGAAGGAGTCGCCCGACTCGTCGACGAAGTCTACATGAACATCGCTGTCGTTAGGATTTACCTTGCGGCGACGCTTGTAAACCGGCATAAAGACTGGCTCGATACCGCTGGTAGTCTGCGTCATCAGACTCGTTGTTCCCGTAGGGGCAATGGTAAGACAGGCGATGTTTCTTCTGCCATATTTCACCATATCCTCGTATAGCTGAGGGTCGGCTTCCTTGATACGGTTGATAAACGGATTGTTCTTCTCTCTCTCCGCACTGAAGATTTTGAAGGCGCCGCGCTCCTTTGCCATCTCAACAGACGAGCGGTAGGCTGCAAGGGCAAGGGTCTTATGCACGAGCACCGAGAAGTCGGTAGCTTCCTGCGTACCGTATCTCAGATTCATGGCTGCAATCATATCGCCCTCTGCCGTAATGCCGACACCGGTACGACGACCTAATCCGCTCTTGTTCTTTATTTTCTCCCATAGATGAAGTTCGGTATGTTTTACATCATCCGTCTGCGGATCGCTCTTCACCTTTTCTATTATCTGGTCTATCTTCTCCAGCTCCATGTCAACGATATCATCCATAATACGCTGAGCGATGCGAACATGTTTCTTAAACAGTTCGAAGTCGAAATATGCATCTGGAGTGAACGGATTTACTACGTATGAATAGAGGTTTACCGACAGCAGGCGGCAGGAGTCATACGGACAGAGCGGAATCTCACCACATGGATTCGTTGAAACCGTGCGGAAACCGAGGTCGGCATAACAGTCTGGTATGCTCTCGCGGATAATGGTATCCCAAAATAGGACTCCCGGCTCAGCACTTTTCCATGCATTGTGGACGATTTTTTCCCATAGTTTCTTTGCATCCACTTTCTGCTGAACCTGTGGATTCTTACTGTAAATAGGGAATTGCTGAGTATACTCAGTACCATTTACGGCATCATTCATAAACTCATCGTCGAGTTTCACAGAAACGTTGGCTCCCGTAATTTTTCCTTCCTGCATCTTTGCATCGATGAATGCCTCGCTATCAGGATGCTTTATGCTTATCGAGAGCATCAAGGCTCCGCGGCGTCCGTCTTGTGCCACTTCACGAGTGGAATTGCTGTAACGCTCCATGAACGGGACAACACCTGTTGACGTCAATGCCGAATTGTTTACCGGCGAACCCTTCGGACGGAGCTGCGAGAGGTCATGACCTACTCCGCCGCGACGTTTCATCAGCTGCACCTGCTCCTCGTCCATAAGCATCACGGCACCGTAGGAGTCGGCATCGCCGTCGAGACCGATAACGAAGCAGTTGGAGAGCGAAGCTACCTGATAGTGGTTGCCTATTCCTGTCATCGGACTTCCTGCCGGGACGATATACTTGAAATGGTCGAGCAATGAAAAGACCTCGTCTTCCTGGAGCGGATTCTGGTATTTATTCTCTATTCTGACGATTTCCTTTGCAATTCTGCGATGCATGTCTGCAGGAGTTTTCTCGAAGATATGTCCGAAGCTATCCTTCAGCGCATACTTGTTTGCCCAGACTCTGGCTGCAAGTTCATCACCGTCAAAGTATTCCTTTGAAGCGTGGAACGCCTCATCAAAAGTGTATATATTTTCTTGTTCCATCATTATATTAATAAGGTAGAAGAGTTTTAAAGATTTCAGCCTTGCCGATTTTCACAAAGCGGATGCAAAGTTAATCTTTTTTATGGATATACAGAAATGAAACACAAGAAATATGACGCTTTTTTAAAGACAAAAAAAATTACGAATTTCGTTTGCCGTTTCTTGAAAAAATTATGTAACTTTGCAAACCATAACACTAATAACAAACAAGACTTACTCGTATACCTCCGTATACTAACCATTATATTCAATTATACTAAAGTTAATAAATATCTGTATGAACAACAATAAAGAATATAGAGGAAATGGCATGCACCATCACTCTCAGCACGCAAAATCAGAATATCTTGACGAGGCGGAACTTTTCAAGCGCAATTCTATGAGCATGCAGCGCAGGCGGAAAATTCTTTCTAAGGTTCTGTTTGCCATTTTGTCTGTCATAGCTATTCTCGTGGTCATTGCATGTATACTTACAAGCATGTAGATGGTGTTTGATAGAGACACCAGCAACCTTTTATAGAAATTCTTTGCATAATAAAATAACTGCAAGTTTCCGATTATAAAGATTCGAAAACTTGCAGTTATATTTTTCATATACACCGGAAACCTTGCCCGATGATGTTTTAATTCATATTTTTAGTCTACTACGATTGGCTTGTATTTAGGAACAAGAATCTTCATGATAATCCAACCGATAAGGTAAGCAACGGCACAGATGCAGAACACGATCATGTATCCACCCTTCTTGCCGTCGAAGCCCATAAAGCTGAACGAAGCTGCATTCTCGGCATATGTGAAGAGCATACCAGATCCCTTGTTGATAAGGAATGAGCCGATACCTCCAGCCATCGCACCGATACCAGTGATAGTAGCGATTGTAGATTTCGGGAACATATCACCGATTGTAGAATAGAGGTTTGCTGACCAAGCCTGGTGTCCGGCACCGAGCAGACCAATGATTACTGCTACCCACCATGCACTGATTTCGCCCATCGGCTGAGCGATAAGTCCGAGCAACGGGAAGCAAGCGAATATCAACATGGCACGCATACGGCCGATATATGGATTCATACCCTTCTTGTCTACGAAGTATGTTGGCAGATAGCCGCCACCGATACTCAACACTGTTACGATAGCATAAAGAGTGAAGATAAGGGCAATAGCCTCTGGACTGTCTGATGTATATCCATAAACATCTGAGAAGTATGCCGGAGCCCAGAACAGGAAGAACCACCAAACACCATCGGTCATGAACTTACCAACGATGAACGACCATGTCTGTGGGAATGTGAAGCACTTCAAGAAACCAATTGTCTTCTCCTCCTCTGCTGGAGCATCAGCCGTTTTCTCTACCTCTGCCTCGTCTTCATCCTGCTCGATATAAGTAAGCTCTGCCTTATTCGTGAACTTACTGTTGCGTGGTTTGTCATACAACCAAACCCAAAGTCCCATCCAAACATAACCGAGCACACCGATTACAACGAAAGCCATCTCCCAGCCCCATGCCTTTGCAAGCAATGGAATTGTTGCCGGAGCGGCAAGCGCACCTACTGATGCACCACTATTGAAGATTGATGTAGCGAAGGCACGGTCTTTCTTTGGGAAATATTCTGCTGTTACCTTTACTGCTGCCGGGAAGTTTCCTGCCTCACCTGCTGCAAGCACCAAGCGGCATGAGAGGAAGAGCCAAACGCTGACTGTTGCTATGGCTATAGCAGCATCAGAACCAGCCTGCACAAGGCGCAGTGCCTCTATCGAGTCATAACCCTCGATAAGCATGGCTGCCTCACCGCAAAGAGCATGTAGTACAGCACCTGTAGACCATACGAAGATTGCAATAAGATAACCTTTCTTGGTTCCCATCCAGTCTACGAACTTTCCTGCAAAGAGGTTGCAGATAGCATAGAAGATTGAGAACCAACCTGTAATCGTACCGTAATCATCATCGGTCCAGTGGAATTCTGGAGCGATAAAGTCTTTCCAAGTCAACGACAGAACCTGACGGTCCATATAATTCACTGTTGTTGCCAAAAACAGCAACGCGCAGATTACCCAACGGAAGTTGGACATTTTAGTAGTTTGTATAGAAGCCATTTTCTATTTTTTATTATTAATACTGTTTTTTATCTAATTTGCAAAGATAATATTTTTTTTCATATTCCGTACACATCAAGTGTATTTTATAATCAAAAAACATTATCCTTGCACTTTTTCCGATCAAAATCGGATAGTTTTTAAGCTTTTTAGTCTTGATAATACACACGTTTCACGCGATCGCTAACGCTTGTCAGAACCTCGTAAGGGATAGTGTCGAGCACATCCGAAAGCACTGTAACCGGCAGATGATCGCCAAAGATTTCCACGCTGTCGCCCTCTTTGCAAGGGATGCCTGTAACGTCTATCATCGCCACATCCATGCAGATATTACCTACATAAGGTGCCTTTTGTCCGTTCACAAGGCAATAGCAGTTTCCGCGTCCAAGATGACGGTTCAGTCCGTCGGCATATCCTATTGGTATTGCTGCTATACGACTGTCACGTGTAAGATGTCCCTTACGGCTATAGCCCACGGTTTCCTCCTTTGGAACATCACGAAGCTGAAGAATTGTGGTCTTCAGTGTGCTTACATTATTTATAATATGATTATCGCGACTGTCAATGCCATAAAGTCCAAGTCCCAAACGACACATGTCGAGCTGTCGTTCCGGGAAATGCTCTATACCGGCGGAATTGTCGATATGGCGCAATATCTTGTGCGGGAAGGCTGCCTGCAACTTGCGACTTGCCTCGTCGAAGAGTTCAAACTGCATCTTTGAGAAGTTGTCGAAATCGTCGCTGTCTGAGCCAACGAAATGCGAGAATACTGAACGCGGGATAACGGCATTCTGACTTTTCAGTCGGCTTATCAGCTCGTCCATATCTTTTTTAGGATTAAAGCCAAGGCGGTGCATGCCGGTATCGAGCTTAATGTGTACAGGATAATTCGTTATTCCTTCACGCTGTGCAGCCTTGACAAGAGCGTCGAGCAGACGGAAACTGTACACCTCAGGCTCGAGGTCGTAGTCGAACATCGTCTTGAATGCCGTCATCTCCGGATTCATGATCATGATGTTGCTTGTTATTCCGTTTTTACGCAACGTTACACCCTCATCGGCAACAGCCACAGCAAGATAGTTTATACGATGGTCTTGAAGAGTCTTTGCCACTTCCACAGCTCCGGCTCCATAGGCGTTTGCCTTTACCATAGCAACAAGTTTCGTCTCCGGCTTCATGAACGAGCGGTAATAGTTGAGATTGTCTACGAGAGCACGAAGATTTACCTCAAGGATTGTCTCGTGTACTTTCTGTTCGAGCAGTTCGCTGATATTATCGAAGCCGAATGAGCGTGCACCTTTTATAAGTATCACCTCATCATGAAGAGTATTGAACACCTCGCTTCTTATGAATGATGCAGTATCAGTGAAGAAGTATTTTTCGTCTACTTCTATCTTGTCGGCCTCTTCCATAAGGTCTTTACCTACTCCGATAAATTTCTCCACGCCACGCTTCATGCAAAGGTCGGAAACCTCTTTATAAAGTTCTTCTTTCTTTATCCCGCTCTGCAGTATATCACTGAGAATCAAGGTTCTGCGTCTACCCTTATGGTCTGGACGGCGACTGATGAAGTCAAGCGCAATATCGAGAGAATTGATATCTGAATTATAAGAATCATTAATGAGCGTACATCCATGCTGTCCCTGTTTCACCTCAAGGCGCATAGCTACAGGCTCTATACCTGCCATACGTTCCTTTAGCTGTTCTGGTGTGATACCGAGCGAAAGGCTCACGGCAGCACAGGTGATGGAGTTCTCTATTGATGCCTCGTCGATAAACGGCAATTCATAAGTATATTCGCCGCTGTTCTTATATACATACGTTATCTTTGTCTTTGTATCTCCCTTTTCTATACCTTTTATATATAAGGGGGCTTGAGGATTCTTTTCCGACCATGCCAAATGCTCACCCTTGAAATCGCCTTCGGCTACGCATTTTGCTATAATATCTGTATCCTCCGGATATACTATTACATCAGTATCGTGGAAAAGTATAAGTTTCTCTTTTACTTTTTCCTCCAGACTCTTGAAATTCTCCTGATGGGCAGTTCCGATATTTGTTATCACACCAACTGTTGGCTGTATGATATCACGAAGCGCCAGCATCTCGCCAGGTTGGCTTATGCCTGCCTCGAATACACCAACCTGTGTCTGTTCGCTTAGTAACCAGACTGACAGCGGCACTCCTATCTGCGAGTTGTAGCTTCGCGGACTTCTCGTTACGCTGAACGACGGCGAGAGCAACTGAAAGAGCCACTCCTTTACTATTGTCTTTCCGTTGCTACCAGTAATACCGACAATATGGATGTTAAATTCATCGCGATGGCGCTCGGCAAGGCGCTGCAGCGCCTCCAGCGGACTTAGCACTTTCAAGAAGTTTGCATCAGCATACACCGTGGCATAATCTGCCGGCAACGTATCGACAACAAAATTTCTTACTCCGCGACGATACAAATCTGGAATGAAGTCATGCCCGTCATTGCGTCCAGACCTCAAAGCGAAGAACAGTGTTTCCTCCGGGAAACACAGGGAACGGCTATCGGTGAGCAGGAAGCCTATCGTGGACTGATGTTCGCCGTATCTGTGCGCTCCTATCAATGTTGTTACTTTTTCAATTGAATAAGTCATTGTCTTTCATCATTAATTGATGCAAATATACATGTTATTTTTCAGAATGAGCTCCTTTCAGTGCCATTTATCATCTGTTTACACAAAAAAACAAGGTTTTTATCAAGTTTTTTACCTCTTTTGCTACGTTTGAACGCAACATTTTACTATCTTCGCAACGTTTTCTGAAGCCAATTCTTACGGCTGCGGAATTTTGCATTTAGCGTTAAACACTTTTACTATGGAAATTTTATTACACTATATTTGGAAACACAGACTGTATCCGCTACACGCCCTCACGACAAACAACGGCGAGACGGTGGAGGTGATAGATCCGGGGTTGCACAATACCAATGCCGGTCCCGACTTCTTCAATGCAAAGATTAAAGTGGACGGAATGTTATGGGTGGGGAATGTGGAAATTCATGAAAAGGCTTCCGACTGGTTTCTTCACCAACACGATCGCGACGAGGCATACGACAATGTCATCATGCACATGGTGGAAACTGACGACATGCCCGTTGTTACGAGTCGTGGCGATGTGGTGAGACAGATGAGAATGGAAATTCCGGACTTTGTAAAGAATAACTATACCACCCTACTTAAAGAAGACCACTTTCCGCCTTGTCATGAAATTATACGTCATTTGCCGAAACTAACTATACACAGTTGGATGAGTGCATTGCAAACAGAGCGGCTGGAACAGAAAACAACGGCTATTCTCCACAGAGTGAAGGAGATGAACGGTTCGTGGGAGGACGCTTTCTTCGCTACAATGGCACGAAACTTCGGTTTCGGAGTTAACAGTGATGCCTTCGAACTATGGGCAAAGACGTTGTCGCTGCAGAGCGTGGCTCACCACCGCGACGACATTTTCCAAATTGAAACAATGTTTCTCGGTCAGGCTGGCCTTCTCGATTCTGTCGCCATTCCCGAACGTCATCGCAAGGAAGCGGAACTTGACCCATATCTTGCCAGACTGAGAAGGGAATATGCCTACATGCAACATAAGTTTTCTCTAAAGACGATGAATCCGTCAGAATGGAAATTTCTCAGATTGCGACCGCAGAACTTTCCACATATCAGGATTTCACAACTTGCGAATCTTTATTACAACCGAAATGCCAGTCTGAGTCAGCTTGTAGGCTGCCGGAACATTGACGAACT
Source organism: Prevotella sp. UBA746 (assembly GCA_002298545.1). Lineage (GTDB taxonomy): Bacteria > Bacteroidota > Bacteroidia > Bacteroidales > Bacteroidaceae > Prevotella. The sequence goes on along the minus strand of DBKQ01000103.1, from coordinate 16,338 downwards.
TAAAGAGTTGTTCGCAACAAGGGTTACTTTCTATTGGCAGACTCACTATTCATTTGGCAAGGAGAGTTCGAGGTCGACAAAGCAGCTCTCGGCACAATCGGTAAATGTTCTCATCCTCAACACCGCCATCCCTACTCTCTTTGCCTACGGCAGATATAAGAGCGACGAAAAACTCTGCGACCTCGCCTTTGATTTGCTTGAGCAACTGAAGGCGGAAAGCAACAGTATTATCCGACTTTGGGAGGAATGCGGTTTGGAAATAAATACAGCTGCCGACAGTCAAGCTATAGTACAACTGAAAAAAATGTATTGCGACCGCCGCGACTGTCTGCGCTGCCGCTTCGGCTACGAATTCATAAAAAACAACGGATGGTTCGTAAAGGAAGAACCTATTCTAAATGAAGAATGAAAAATGAAAAATGAAGAATGAAAAATGAAGAATGAAGAATGAAGAATGCGGATTACCTTTTCTATTACGAAAAAAAAGTAATCCGCATTCTTCATTTCGCTGAGCGTCAGCGAAGCAATTCTTCATTCTTCATTTAAATAAGTTTTTCATTTAAAACAATGAAATTCCTTTTTTCACAATATCGCTCGTTTCATTTATTATCTGGAAATATTCATCCATATCCCATAAGTCACGGGCAATGAGAGCCTTAAGCTGGTTCCGGAGATAAGGTAGAGTTTTTGAACGTTCCTCTTCATCCTTAGGTTTCACCTCTTTCTTCTCGGCTGCCTTGCGGATATCAGCAATTACATTCTCTGGAACAACAAACGAAGCATTGTATTTTTCGAAAGAAGGAAATTGTTTGCGTAACTTCTTGCGATTGTTATCAATATACCGCAATACGGTCTCATTTACAATACCCTTTGCCACGAGCTGACGGTGATACTTCGTGTATGTCAACGTGTCGAGCGGTACGAAGTAGTCTGGCATTATTCCGCCACCGCCATATACCACACGGTGCTTTCGCAGAGTGTAGAACTTCAGCGAGTCGGCAAAATGAATACTGTCGGCATTCATCAGTTCACCATGCTTCAGGCGGTTTTCGAAATCCTTGTAGTAATCTTTTGCATCCCCCTTCTTATATGGTTTCTGTATGCAGCGTCCCGAAGGAGTATAATAATGAGCTATCGTAAGACGAATCATAGAACCGTCGGGCATATCAAACGGACGCTGTACGAGTCCCTTTCCGAATGTGCGACGACCTACCACTGTACCGCGGTCGTTGTCTTGCAATGCTCCCGAAACGATTTCTGCAGCCGAAGCCGTAAACTCGTTTACCAGTACCACGACCTTTCCGTCGAGCAGTCGTCCGGAGCCATTAGCTTTGTAGTCCATTCTCGGCGAGCGCAGTCCGCTGGCATATACAATAAGTTCATCCTTTGGCAGAAACTCATTGGCAATCTTCACGGCAGCCTGCAGATATCCGCCTCCATTCTCCTGAAGGTCGAGCAAGAGGTTTTTCATTCCCTGTTTCTTCAATTTTTCCACAGCAGCCATAAACTCATCGTATGTTGTTGCCCCGAAACTTCCGATACGTATATATCCTACATTCGGACGAATCATGTATGAAGCATCAAGACTCTTCACCGGTATCTTGTCGCGTGTAACATTAAAAACAAGAGTATCCTTAACATCACGACGTACGACAGAAAGTTTCACCATCGTACCCTTCGGTCCGCGCAGTCGCATCATTATCTTGTCTCGTGGCATTTTCACTCCGGCAATCGCCGTATCGTTAACCGCCACGATGCGGTCGCCGGCAACGATGCCTACTTTCTCCGACGGTCCCTTTGCTATCGGCTGGATAACGACGAGCGTATCTTCAACCATATTAAACTGCACTCCTATGCCGTCGAAATTGCCTTGCAGCGACTCATTCATTTCTTTTGTCTCCTTGGCATTGGTATACGACGAATGCGGATCGAGCTTGTCGAGCATTCCCCTGATGGCATCCTCAACGAGTTTGCTCTCGTCAACGGAGTCCACATAAAAGTTGTTTACCAACATCTCGGCGAGCTGCAACTTGCGTAGCGGACTGTCTTCGCCCATACGAACACGCATTTGGGCGGAAGCTGTAAGCGACGCCATAAATAGTATTGCAAAAAATAAATTTCTTATATTATTCATAAATTATATTTTTTTGAAAAAGAGGACTTATCAGAGAAATAGGAGATATAAGACTGATAGGAGATATAAGACTAATAAGACTAATAAGACTAATAAGACCAATAATCCAAACTCCCAACTCAACGCTCTTAGCTAAACACTCCAAACTCGGAACCTTACAACGTTTCCTCCTCCGGTCTATCCTCTTCAATCACCAGGTTGTTGATGATAAAGTTCTGGCGTTCCGGAGTATTCTTTCCCATATAATATTGCAAGAGCTTCTGCACTTGGTCAGTTTTGTGGAGCGTAACCTGCTCAAGACGCATGTCCGGTCCGATAAAGTTCTTGAACTCGTCAGGACTTATCTCTCCAAGACCTTTAAAGCGAGTAATTTCCGGTTCAGGTCCCAATTCCTCGATAGCAGCAATACGTTCCTCCTCGGAATAGCAGTAGCGGGTGATAAAATCGCCCTTTCCTGTGGCTGCCGCCTTTACTTCCTTCGACTTAATCTTAGTTTTCTTGTTTCTGACTCGGAACAATGGAGTCTGCAACACATAGACATGTCCTTTCTTAATAAGGTCTGGGAAGAACTGCAGGAAGAAAGTAATGATGAGCAATCGGATATGCATACCGTCTACATCGGCATCCGTAGCTACAATAACCTTGTTATAGCGCAGCGTGTCGAGTCCGTCCTCGATATCAAGGGCTGCCTGAAGAAGATTGAATTCCTCATTCTCGTAAACCACCTTTTTCGTCAGTCCGAAAGAGTTCAGCGGTTTTCCCCTCAGCGAGAACACCGCCTGCGTATTAACATCGCGGCTTTTTGTGATACTTCCGCTCGCCGAATCTCCCTCAGTGATAAATATTGCACTCTCCTCCTTGCGGTCGTTCTTCACGTCGCTGTAGTGAATACGGCAGTCGCGTAGCTTTCTGTTGTGCAGATTAGCCTTCTTAGCCCTTTCCCTTGCAATTTTAGCCACGCCCGACATAGCCTTGCGTTCACGTTCATTGGTTTGGATTTTCTGAAGCATCACCTCAGCGACCTCATTATCGCGATGCAGATAGTTGTCGACCTCAGTCTTTATGAAGTCGCCCACATATTTGTTTACGCTCACGCCGTCGGGACTCATCGTCAGCGAACCGAGTTTTATCTTTGTCTGACTTTCAAACATCGGCTCCTCCACGTTTATTGCTATTGCTCCAACGAGTCCGTTTCGGATATCTGTATATTCAAAGTTCTTGCCGTAGAATTCCTTTATTGTTTTTGCGAGATGCTCCTTGAAAGCACTCTGGTGCGTACCTCCCTGGGTAGTGTGCTGTCCGTTTACGAAAGAGTGATACTCCTCGCCATACTGATTAGTATGAGTGAATGCTATTTCTATATCCTCTCCTTTCAGATGCACTATAGGATATAGTCCGTCGGCTGTCATCGTATCCTTCAGCAAGTCGGCAAGACCATTTCGGCTCAGTATACGCCTCTCGTTGTACATAATGGCGAGACCCGTATTAAGATAGGTATAGTTACGGAGCATCTCCTCCACGATATCATCGTGGAAAGAAAAATTCTTGAACAGCGTATCGTCGGGCACAAAATAAATAAACGTACCGTTCTCGTCCTGTGTATCCTCCGTAACGTCAGTCTTTAGCTCTCCCCGTTCAAAGGTAAGCCATCTAACCTTTCCGTCGCGGTACGACTTAACCTCGAAGTATTGGCTAAGTGCATTTACAGCCTTGATACCTACACCGTTCAGTCCTACACTTTTTTTAAAAGCCTTCGAGTCATACTTACCTCCGGTGTTGAGCATGCTTACAGCCTCAACGAGTTTTCCCTGCGGAATACCGCGTCCATAGTCGCGCACGCTAACTTTGTGCTGTTCTTCGATGTCCACCTCGATACGCTTTCCCTGGTTCATCCGGAACTCGTCGATAGAGTTGTCCACTACCTCTTTAAGTAGCACATAGATACCGTCTTCCGGCATTGAGCCGTCGCCGAGTCGACCGATATACATTCCCGGACGGGTACGGATATGCTCCATGTCCGATAGATGCCTGATACTGTCGTCGGTATATGCCACTTGTTGTTCCTCTTGCGGGTTTTCCGTATTAATATCGCTCATTATGTTTATTTTTTCTTCCTCTTTATCTATTTTATCTCTTTTATATAGCAGCGGCGTCGTTTGTGGTTCTCGCAGTCGAGATACTGCCATTGGCTCTGCACCTTTTCGTTTGTCTCCATCTCCACATGCGTCTCTCCCCACTCAAATCCGTATTCCACGTAGCGCGGTATAAGGTCGGCAAAGAGCAGCGAGTTGGCACCCTTCGTACGGTATTCCGGCAGAATACCGATTAGCAGCAGGTCTACAATCTTTGTATGGTGGAACTTCAGAGCCCTTATCAGATGCCACCATCCGAACGGGGCAAGTCTTCCGCGATGGCATTTCTGCAGTGCACGGGTGAGCGACGGAATGGTGATACCTACTCCAACAACCTTCTTGTTGTCGTTCCAGTCTTCTATGAGAGTAATGAGATTGAGGTCAGCAAGCGGAAAATACATATTTATATATTGTTCTATCTGCTTGTCGGAGAGTTCGGAGTATCCGTAGAGATGTGAGAAAGTCTCGTTAATAATCTCGAATATGCGTTTTCCGTATCCCTCTTTGAATATCTCGTGCTTCGTCAGTTTCTTTACGTGCAGATTGTAGCGTGTCTCAATGAGTTTTGCCACCTTAGCGTATTTTGCCGGCACTTCTTTTGGCACATAGAGCTTGTACTCCACATAATCGTTGTCTTTTTCAAAGCCGCCGAGCTTCTCCATGTGTTCCGGATAATAGGCATAGTTGTAGAGAGTTGCCATGGTGCCGAGCTGGTCGAAGCCCTTGGTGAGCATTCCCTCCGGATCCATGTCGGTAAATCCGAGCGGACCAACGATGTGTGTCATGCCTTTGCTCTTGCCGTATTTCTCTACGGCATCGAAGAGTGCACGCGAAACATTGATGTCGTCGATGAAGTCTACCCATCCGAAGCGCACGTCATCCCTGCCCCACTTCTTGTTTGCCTTATAGTTGATGATTGCCGCTATGCGACCTACCATCTTTCCGGTTTCTTTGTCGAACGCCATGTAGTATTCTGCCTCGCAGAATTCAAAAGCGGCGTTTTTGTCCTTGCTCAGCGTCTTGAAGTCGTCGCTGAACAGGTTTGGGGCATCGTATTCGCAGCCCTCATACAGGTCGTAACGGAAATCTATGAATTTTTTCAGATCTTTTTTCGTTTCGACCCTTTTTATTTCTATTGATGACATACCAAATTAATTATCTTTGCCATCCCCACGCAAATGCGTTCAGGGAATAAGCATACACGGCTTGCGCCCGACTCTTCCAAAGTCTCGCACACCGCAGTTACTTTAATAAATAAGTTTACAATTCGTTTTAAAACGCAGCAAAATTACAACTAATATGACGAATCTCCAAATTTCGCCACACCTTTTAATCTAATTTGTCATTCAGGAAACAACACCAGTAAGCGGTGAAATTTACGGAACAGAGAAAAAAACGGGGACTCCGGCGCTTTTCCCACCGCAGTCCCCGAATGACATATAAGGAACAAATTTACTTTATAACAACCTTTGCCGTCTGCCTGTTGCCGTTAGCGTCTACTGCCACTACTACGAACACGCCCTTGCCAATCTGTGAAGTGGAAATCTGCGAACCATCTGCCTTTGCCACTCTGCTGCCATTTGCAGCATATATTGAGATGTTAGACGCGCCGTCCGCCTTGATGCAGCCAATGCCAGGCAGGATACGTAAGGCATTGCCACCGTCTGCGGCAACTTCCGCTATGCCTGTTGCAGCGATTACAGTAACCGGACAGGAAACTGTAATATTGCCTGCCGTCACACTTACTTCGGCTGTACCTGCAGCCTTGGCTGTAAGAAGCATGTCAACGTAATCGTCATCAACGGTTCCGACGTTAACACCAACTACATTCTCATTCGAAGAAGCCACCTTGAAATCAGCTTTTTCCACGCCGAACACCGAAGCAGACAATTGTCTGGTATCACCTACCGCCATGGTCAGGCTACTCTCCGACAAGATGACCGATTTAGCCTCGTTCTCGAAGAAGAGTACCGGGAACATATCGCCGCTGTCTTTCCACGGTGCATCTACTGTAGTCCCGAAACTGAAACCTATCTGCGAGAGTGACTCATTAGATATGTCCTCAGGAGCTGCGTCATATCCCTCAACACTGTTCTCGTCGGTAGAGGACACTACCTTTCCCTTTACTGTCGTAGTATTTACTGCCCAGTTGTTTGAGAGTCGCTTTTCCGTTTTGGGAGTCTCGCCATCTTCATAATATTCATCGGCAATAGTGTGTCCCACGATACGGTGTACGGTATTGTCCTCCTTAGTCTCCTCACCTTCTTCGAGGTCATCCGAAGAACTGCTCTCCGTAGCGTTTATTTCACCGCGAACTATATTATTGGTAACGATAGGCGTTGTGCTCTCACTCCAGTCGGCAGCCAGACTGCCGATTATTCCAGCTGCGGAGAGTCCGCTCCAGCTGCCTCGAGTTGCGTTTACTGTTCCGTCGAAGATACACTTGTCGGTTATGGTCTCGCTGTTGCTTCCGATTATTCCTCCCACGGTGTTCTCTGCTGTCAGAGAACCGCTAAAGCGGGAATTCTTTACCGTTGAGTTCATGGCAGAACCGACTACACCTCCGACTGTCGATGCTGCATTAACGTCAACGTCGCTTACCGCAGCTGCCTCAACGACAGTCGACGTGCGCACATCTCCGGCAATACCGCCTACGCTCGAGGCATTGGGAGTCTTAATCTGTGAGTCGTTGAACGATACACCAGACAGGTTCGACTCGTAAGCCGCCTGTCCTACCAAGCCGCCGATTGTCCCGTCGGCATCACCGGATATTTCCGCACAATACACATGAACGTTGTTCACATTTGTCTTCATCGTGCTTGCTGCCAACACTCCGGCTGTAGAGTTCTGGTCGGTCAATTCTATTGTGGGGTGTGTAAGTATAAGATTCTTCACCTCGGCATTTTCCTGCATGTCGGCAAAGAGTCCTACGTTTGACTCGTCTGAATTAAGATACAGATTGTCAATACTGTGATTGTCGCCGTCGAAGGTTCCGCTGAATCCCGCTATCGGGGTCCATGACTTGTTGACATTATTGTAGGCATTGTCAAAATTGATATCCGCAACCAGCTTATAGTTTGCCGACGGTTCGCTGCTTATTTGTGCCAGGTCGCCGGCAGTGGAAACGAGATACGGATTTTCTTTCGTTCCATCGCCGCCTTTGTCGAATTTTGTCAGCGGCAGTTTATAGAAGTCTAAATCGTATGTCTTGTTGTCGTCTTTTGAATATGACACATAAAGTTCATTTCCGCCCTCTCCAGAGTTGTAGCATCCCATAGAAGTTATGGCTCCCTTGTCGGATGCCGCGAAACGGTGCAGGATATTGCCGTCCTCGTCGCCAATCATATATACGTTGTCGAGAGCCGTACTGCCCTCCTTCTTCACCTTAGCCTGGAAGAAGAATTCCATTTTGTCGTTGGTATTGAAGAGATACGGGTTTATGTATGTATCGGCGAGTGTCAGCATGAAGTTCTCTGCCTGCTGTCCGAGATTGAATTTTGTATATCGGTCAACGCTGAGGTCTGGATTCAGCCATGCCACCTTGGCTATCACGTTGCCGTCATTGTCGATGTCGCCCTGGCTAAGTTTCATGATATACTTGTAGCTGTCGCCGCTGCCGTAGCGGTTGAACACGGTGCTGATCAGATTGTCGTCGATGTATGCAGGCATCGTTACGGTCTGGCTGAACGACGGCAAATTGACGATTTTTATCTGCTGCTGCGATTCATCGTCGTCAACATACTGCATGAATGCCACCTGTTCCTCTTCTCCGGGTATCGAATTGAGTTTAAACCATGTGTTGTAGACTCCCGTACAGATGTCTCCTATTTTGTTTCCCTCATGGTCGTATGCCACGAAGCTGTATCTGTAGTCATCCACCTTTGTTGTCATGTCGTAGTATGTTACCACATATGCCAGATTGCCATCGTCGGTAAACATACCCTTTGACACGCTCCAGTCCTCGAAGTTTCCAATCTGTGCCATACGGTACTGTGTGTCATCGGCAGCAGGGATTGGGATATTTAGGTCGTCAACGAGCGTATAGTTCTTGTCGTAAGTCTTTATCACCACGCTGTTGTCCTTTGTCGGGATAAAGAATCCCGTTTCGGTATCCGTCTCGCCAGAATCGTATATCTTGGAATAATGCGAGATTACGTAATACGGATCGCCTCCTACATTATATATTGTAACAGGCACCTCGTCGTTGCCGTAATATGTATAGTCCTCATCCACGGTAAATTCCTTTTCCACCGCCGGTTCGCTACTTCCCCATGATGCCGGCTTATAGATATTTATATGTGCCATGGTTGTCATGTATGGCGACCCATCGTCGTAGGTCTTGCCGTCTACAGCCTCATACTTGGCATCGGTGAGCACGAAGCGCTGGTATTTCGTCCATGCATTCTTCACTATATTGAGGAACACTCCCGTACCTTCATACTCGGCAGCCTTTGTTCCGTCAAGATGGTAAACATAGGTATGATATTTGCCCTGGTAGTTGTTGTCCTGGTTTCCAGTCTCGTGCAGTTCTACGAGCAGCTCGGAGTCGTTTCCGTTGAGGTCGAAGAATTTCTTCGTAACCGTTCCGTACGGCGTCACTTCATTCACATTCATATCCTCGGGCACGTCTACCGTTATTGTGCCTGCCTGCTGATGCTTCTCGTCGTAAATTGTAATCTCCGCTTTGCTGATAGCAGCTCCCCAGCTTCCGTCCTTATATGTGGTATTCTGTGTGTAATACCACACGTTGCCTTCTTCGTCGCTCAGGAAATTCACCTCAGCTCCGCTCATCTTGGCATATGGCGTAGCTGTAGACTTGGCAGAGGCATTCCTGAATCCTACTACCTTTGCCCTTGGGGCTACGTGTCGTTTTTGCTTCAAGCTATTGAGCAGTTCGTTTGCCGGTTTCTGCTGTGCCGTCGGGATTATGCTCGCTGCACCTACTGCCGAACAATACATGCTTCCTGCCACCAACAGGGGCAGACTGTAGAGTATAACATTCTTCATTAGCAATTATTTTTTATTTATATTTGTTGTTTGTTTTCTCTTTTTCTGTTTTTACGCTGAATTGCGCATGCGGTTGACCTTCTATGAAGAATTATTCCTTTTTATTTGTTTCTTATGCAAAATTATAACAAAATATTTATATTTCACAAAATTCTGTTTCATTTTTTAATTAATTAACGATATTCAGTAACTTCCGACAAACATTTTCCGGCGTGTTTCTACAAAATTGCTTCAGTGTTTCGCCTAAACGCTCCCTGTGTTTCGCCCAAACGCTTCCGGTGTTTCGCCCAAACGCTTCGGGCGTTTGGCAGAAACGCTAAATCTGTAGTATTTTTTAGTATCAATTTAATTTTATACCTTTGCAGACTGAAATAAAAAGAAATGGATTTATATGGCATACAGCTTCAGTAACTACAGATATCATTATAAGAACCTTCTCTCACTCGGATTTCCGCTCATCGTGGGACAGGTGGGGACTATAGTCTTGGGATTCGCCGATACGCTAATGGTGGGACATCACAGCGTGAGGGAACTTGCCGCGGCGAGCTTCGTAAATACCGTTATGGCTATCGTGCTCGTCTTCGCCATGGGATTCAGCTACGGGCTGACTCCCGTTATCGGACAACTCTTCGGGAGGGGAAACACGGGAGGAATAGGAAGCGTGGTGAAAAACGGACTCCTCGCGGCATCGACTACGGCTGTCGTACTGCTGATGGTGCTCTTTGCCGTCTTCTTCAATATCCGCAACATGGGACAGCCGGAAGAACTCATTCCGCTGATGCGCCCGTATCTGATTATAAACATGGTGTCGCTGCCCTTCGTGTGCTGGTTCAACACCTTCAAGCAGTTTTTCGATGCCATCGGACATACCAAGACGTCTATGTATATTATGGTGGCGGGAAACGTGGTGAACATCCTGGGCAACTATCTGCTTATCTACGGACCGGGCTTTATGCCCGAACTGGGACTGCTCGGCGCCGGACTCTCCACGATGCTGAGCCGCATTCTGATGTGTGCCGCCACGGCATACATCTATCTCTTTGCCAAAAAATACCATACCTACAGCAAATCCCTTCACGCTGCCTCTCTCTCCATGGCTGAATATAAGCACATCAACAAGCTGAGCTGGCCCGTGGCACTGCAGATGGGAATGGAGTCGTCGGCTTTCGCCCTTACGGGAATCATGGCGGGATGGCTCGGCACTATCGCCCTCGCCACCCACCAGATCATGATTACCATCTCGCAACTCTTCTTCATGGTCTACTACGGCATCACGGCTGCCGTATCAGTGCGCGTTAGCTTCTACATCGGCCAGGGCGAAATCCGGAAGCTGCGCCAGGTGGCTGCCGCCGGATTCCATATCATCATCGTCATCGGCTGTCTGGTAAGCATCCCCGTATTGCTGTTGCGCCACGACATGGGCTACTGGTTTGCCGACAACGACGAGGTGGCACGCCTTTGCTCACAGGTAATACTGCTCATGGTGGTCTACCAGTTTGGCGACGGCATGCAGATGACCTACGCCAATGCCCTGCGCGGCACGGCATACGTCAAGCCGATGATGTTTATCGCCTTCTTCTCGTATTTCGTCATCTCCCTACCCACGAGCTACTTCCTCGGCATCCGCATGAACTACGGCATCGTGGGCATCTGGACTGCCTTCCCCGTATGTCTCACCGTTGCCGCCTTCCTGTATTTCTATTTCTTCCAGCGCAAGGTGAGGGAGCTGGAGAATCGATAACTTTACGGTTTAAACTATATCATGCCCTATGCGAAACGATAAACTGGAGAAGGAACTTGAACTGCTGCTGTTGCTTACGGAAAACCGCAGTCTGACGCTGAAACAACTATGCGAAAAGGTTGGAGTGTCGAGAAGAACACTGTATTATTATCTGGAATTCTTCCGCGATACGGGATTTAAACTGGAGAAATACGGCAACTGCTATTCTATCAACAGGGAGTCGAAATTCTTCGGCAGACTGACAGAGCGTATCTCGTTTACAGAAGAAGAGGCTATCGTAATACGGCGGCTACTCGGGAAAGTGGCAAAACGGAATGCTCTGGTGGAAACACTGAAAAGGAAAATCGACAAGTTCTATGACTTTGGCATCCTTGCCGACTATAATACGGATGAACATGCGGCACAGAATATAAACAAACTGCACGAGGCGATAAAATATGAACTCAAGGTGGTGCTCAGAAACTACTCATCGCCACACAGCAGCACTACTCGCGACCGTCTCGTGGAACCGTTTATGCTCATGGACGGGAACTGCGAGGCGAGATGCTTCGAACCGGCTTCGGGAATGAACAAGACGTTTAAGGTGGCACGTATGGGCGAAGTGGAGATTCTCGACGACCCATGGCAGTTTAAAGACCAACACCGACAGATGTTTACCGATGCCTTTATGTTTAGCGGCGAAAAGACAATGACGGTGGAGATGGTGCTCGGACAACTGTCGCACAATATCCTGACCGAAGAATATCCGAAGACCATCAGTCATATAACGAAGATTGACAACTCTCACTGGCTTCTGCAGCTTAAAGTATGCAGCTATATCGGTATCGGAAGATTCGTGCTCGGACTGCTCGACGACATCGAGATTAAGGGCGACGAGGGGTTCAGAGAATACATTAACGGAAAGCTGCAAACTTTCAACACATTATATAATACTGCTGCACAGGTATCTGCCGGCAAAGACTCCGAGCAATCCTAAGGCTACGCTGCCGCCGGCATACAGCGCAAGCTGACCGATACTGCCAACACGGAGCAAAAGGAGATTCTCGTTCATAAAGGTGCTGAACGNNAAACGTTGTGAATCCGCCACACAACCCCACGGTGAGCAACAATCGGCTGCCCTCGCCAAGACTGAAACGCTCGGAAAGGGAAAGGAAGATTCCTATCAACACACAGCCTGCTATATTGACAAGCATTGTGGCAAGGGGGAAGGACGACGAAAATGACTCGTTTACCATTTTTGACACGAGGTAGCGAGCTACTGACCCTATGGCTCCGCCAAGGGCTACAAAAAGCATGTTTCTTATCATAAGAATATTATCGGAATATTTTTATGCTGCAAAATTAATAATTTTCCTTGACTTTACAACTATCTCTTTTGTTTTCCTTCACTGATGGATAACGAACGTAGCGGATACGGTAAAGTTTGCCGCGCCAAAGCAGTCTCATGCCCAGATACAGACTTGTCAGTCCGACATAAAACAACAGTGTCTGCAATCCGCTTATGTGGATATTACTGATGCTGGCATCGGGAAGGGTTGAGATATACCGCAGACTACTGTTGAGCAACCATGCTACGCGGTCTACTGCCATGCCCAACATCTCCTGCAGCGACGGTATCCACGACGTGAGCACTAAGAGAAAGGTAAGATAGAGAAGAATGGTTGCCAACGGCACTGCTATTATATTTGTAATGATGAAGTAACAGGGCAAACGATGGAAGCAATATGCCGTGAGCGGTGCAACTCCGATTTGAGCTGATACGGAAACCGCCGCAAGCTGAGCCAACCAGCGCAACGGCATAAACCGCTTTATCCATAAAGGCGCAAGATTGTTGTAAAGGGGCATGGCTAACAGCTGTATGGAGGCTACCGAAAGGACTGACATCTGGAAACCTACATCGAATACACTCACTGGATTGAACATGATTATAAACACGGCTGCAAGGAAGAGAACCTGCAAGGAGCTGACGTTTCGTCCAAACATGTTAATAACGGTGCAGAATGTAAGCATCGAGGCTGATCGCACTGCCGACATCGGGGCTCCGACGAGCATGACATATCCCCATAGGGTTAAGATTATCATGAAGTGGGAAAACAGCCGCCATTTGTAAAGGCGGATTTTCCGGCACATCAGCATCAGCAAGATACTGTATATTATTCCAAGATGCAAGCCCGAAAGGGCAAGTACATGGGAAGCACCTGAAACGGAATAGGTTTCGCGCAACCCAGCATCGAGGAATGACCTGTCGCCAAGTGTCATTGCACTGACAACGGCGAGATTGTCGCCTGTTATCCCAAAACGAGAATAGTTATGGAGCAAGCGGCTGCGAAATGCAGACATACGGAGTTTGAAACGGGTAAAGGCGGGAATGTCTTCCCTTTCTATTGATACATGACTGACTTTCTGATACGTCGCAAAGGTCTGACTCTTAAAGCCTTGCGACATCAGATAGCGATGGTATGAAGGCTTTACCTTGGAAGAATACAAGCCCTGGAAGCGAGAAACACAGGCTATACCCGAGCCGCTTCTTATAGGCAAGGTATCGTCTAAAATGGAGCTGCGGTATAATACGACTTTAGTCTTGAAGGGACTCACCCGTTTCTCACCTACATAAACAACAAGTACATCAAGGCGCACGGCTTTCCCTGTTACCGACGGTTGGGAAAGTACTACGCCTCGCCATGAGCATGCCGTTTCACTTGAAATGCCTTTGTATGTGTGCATGGCGAGGAGAACTCTGATGCTGCACAACACAAAAAAAAACAGCACAAATGACAATATTCCCCGATTTAGGCCATGCCTTGTGCTGCTTTCCATATAGATATGATTTTAATTTATAAGCTAATCTTGACTCATCTCTCCGATTTCTTCCTCAAGCTTGCGGTACTTGTGCAGCCACAATACAAACCATATCACGGCAACTATTGTGCACAAGCCACCAAGGAAATAAGCGATGTCTGTCTTCATTCCAAATGCCTGTTTGGATATAAACAGATATGTGGAGCATACGGCAGTCATGAACAGTGCCGGCAGAAGGGTAATGACATAAGGCTTCTTCTTGCGCACGAGATATACGGTAACCGCCCAAAGCATGAAAGTGGCAAGCGTCTGGTTTGACCATCCGAAATACTGCCATATTACCTGGAAGCCATCCTCGCTTTCCATCTGCCACAACAGAAGGCATATAGCTACGGCAAACAGCGGAATGCAGATGTAAAGGCGGTTTCGTTTTGAGCGCTGCGGCAAATGTACTGCCGATGCAATAATCATACGTGCCGAGCGGAATGCCGTGTCGCCACTCGTTATCGGAGCTGCAACTACACCGAGGATGGCAAGTATTCCGCCAAGTGCACCAAGCCAGTCGTTACATACAAGATTTACTACCATCGGTGCTGAGGTGTGGAAGCCTTTTGCCATGCCGCCGGGGATGAGTACATATCCCGGCTTATCGCCATTATAGAAGAACCACATTGCAACGGTCGCCCATACAAGTGCCACGATGCCTTCGGTTATCATCGCTCCGTAGAATATATGGCGACCTTTACGCTCCGAAGTGAGACAGCGCGCCATTAGCGGCGACTGAGTGGCATGGAAACCGCTTATCGCTCCACAGGCTATAGTGATAAACAGGCATGGGAAGATTTCTTCCGTAAACGTAGGGTCTGCGGCCTGTCCCATATTCGACAAGCCGTCCCAAAGTTCCGGCAATTGCGGCATATTGACAAACAATACTGCCGACAGGGCTACTGCCATAAAAAGGAGGGAGAAAGAGAATAGTGGATATATCTTGCCTATTATCTTGTCGATTGGAAGCATCGTGGCTATGATATAATATACGAATATCACTATTGTCCATGTCAGCGTGCTTCCCGTCATGTTTCCGAGTATCTCTGCCGGACTGTATACAAATACAACGCCCACCATAAGAAGAAGAACGACACTAAATACAAGCATCACCTTCTTTGTTGCCTTGCCAAGATAATTTCCTACCAGTTCCGGAGCGTCGCAGCCGCCGTTGCGCATCGACAGCATACCTGTAAGGTAGTCGTGTACGGCTCCTGCAAAGATACAGCCGAATATTATCCAAAGGTATGCCGACGGACCGAACTTTGCTCCCATTATTGCTCCGAAGATTGGACCGGTGCCGGCGATATTCAAGAATTGTATCATGTAGATCTTCCAGTTCTTCATCGGAACATAGTCGATTCCGTCGTTCTTTGCCACTGCCGGAGTGGTGCGGTCGTCGGGGGCAAACACGCGCTCCACGAATTTTCCATATACTAAATAGCCAAATACAAGGGCTACTATACTTATTAAAAAGGTTATCATTTGTTTTTTTGATTATGTTATTGTTTTCTTTCGAGTCCTCCCAGTTCTCTCAGAACTCCCAGTCCTCCCAGTTCTCCTCAGAACTCCCAGTCCTCCCAGAATAATTTACTCCAGGAATCCCTGTCTTTTCAATGTCTCCAGCATTGTTGCCGACATTGCCTCGTTGTCTTTCTTCGTATATCTTATATCCGTGAATATCTGCGCCAGCGTCTCCTTGTTATTTATCTTCAGGAACTCCTGATTTTCCGGCAGAGCCTCTTTCTCTGCATAATACTTGTCTATCAGCTCCGGTGTATAGTCGGTATAAGTCTCAGTGTGGATAACGCTCTGGAGCGGCAGTCGGTCGGTAAGCGACGGATTCTCGTCTGGCCAGCCCAGCGTAATCGTTGCCACTGGCATAACGAGGCGCGGCAACTTCAGTGTGTCGATTATCTGCTGCGGGTTATACACCGTTGTTCCAAGGAAGCAATAGCCAAGTCCTTCCTCATCGGCAAGATTGCAGAAGGTCTGCGTATAAAGCAATGCATCGGTTGCCGCATTGAGAAACGACAGGATATTGTCATATCCGGGATGCGCCTTTCTGCATTCCGCCCATTTGGTAGTACGGTTGAAGTCGGCACAGATGGTGAGTACTACCGGTGCCTGTGTTACCATCGGCTGATTGAAATGTGCCGGAGCGAGTTTCTGTTTCATCTCTGCCGAACGGGTTACCACGACGCTATACAGTTGCAGGTTTCCCATTGTCTGCGTGCGCATAGCCTCCGAGAGCAGTCTGTTGAGCAGTTCGTCGCTCACCGGTTTGTCTGAATACTTTCTGATTGTCTTTCGAGTATTTATTGATTTCATAGTTTTTAAGTTTATAGAGTTTAACTTGTCGTTAGTAAACAAGTTGATATATTACATCTAATCACATATCTAATGCAAAGATAATGCAAATCGAGAGGAGAACGAAATGAATTTATTCATTTCTTATCCCGAGATGCAGCTTATCTTAT
>DBKQ01000060.1 GCA_002298545.1 Prevotella sp. UBA746 | reverse complement strand
CGGTTTTCGTAAATGAAGTTGACGGTATTGTCAGCCCCGTTTTGCGTATGTACGTTCTTGCCGTACGATATGGTCTGTGGATAGAGAGTCAGGTTCTCGTGGAGATAGCTGTATGTCATGTAATTACCGTTGCTGTCCTCCATACGGCTTATATACCAGGCATTGACAAACTTGCTGCCGGAGGAGGGGGATACCGTCTGACGGCTGTTCTCCGTATCGCCATACCGTAATGTCCTGCCATCTGAAGTCTTGACTTCAAACCAGATGTCCGCCTTGGTGCCGTGAAGGACAACCTCCGTAAAAGGGTCGTCTTCCAAAACGTATACACTGCCGTCAGTCATTATATTGCTGCCATTCGGGATAAGACGCTTGCCGTCAAGACGGAGAGCATCATACTCGTTGAAAGACAGTCTTCCGGCATTTAGGTCATGATAGATGTCGCGGATGGAACGGGTTATGGCGGACAGTCCGGAAACGCTGCATCCTAAACCGAGAATGCCGTTTCCCTGCATGCTGTTATATGATATGGACAATTGTGGAACAGTCGTTCCTACTCCTTGCGGCACTTCGATTGGAATACTAAATGTTGCAGCTCCTATAGGGGAGACACTGGTATTTACAGGCGTGCAGACCACAGGATAAGTCATTGCACTTGACACATCTGGCGGCAACGGGTATTTCTTGTATTCAGGGTCAAGGAAATCGTTGGAATTAAACGATTGTTGCGGATTGTCGGGGATGGTAGGGGTTACAGGGTTGAAGTTTTCTTCAGAGCGTAATTTGTCAACTTCTGTTGTGTCGACAGACAATAAATGAAAGCCCTGAGGTGAAGAGTGTTTTGTTGCATTTGCCATTGTATTGTAATCCAAAATAAATGCGACACAGATGCACAAAATCCGCAAGAATTTGTCGGTAATCATATGGTTCTATTTCTTTGTAAATTTAAGGAAACGGTTGTTGTTGCAGACTTTAATGCTTGCTATGTATGTTCCTAAAGGATAATTGTTCATAGATATATTTCCCATATTGCCTGTTAATGGCAATACATGTAATAATGTTCCAGAGCTATTATATAGATAAAAGGTAGCTTTTTCATTAAAGCTGTAAAATATTGATATCTCGTCTTGTTTAGTGTTATACACTAATAAAAGTGAATCCGTATTGGCCAAATCCATCATTGCATCACTATGTCTTTTAGTTCTCTTGGATACGGTATTTTGTGAGCGAGAAGTACGGTTGCCGGATGAATCATATGTGTATGTTAAGATGCCTTGTGAGAATGCTTCTGAAAAGTATATTATAAAAAGTATTAGTGTATAGGTTAAGCGTTTCATTTGTAATGAATTTTAATGGATTGTATATTTTTATTGGCTAATTCGTAGATTTGTAAATACGAGTGTAAACTATCATTTAGAAAAATTTGTCAATAAGATTTGTATAGCATTGACCAAAGCAGAAACTTTACTTTTTGCTACTTTCCGTCAATCTTCTTTCATACTCCTCATGCGTTCTCTTCCATCTGTCGTGGCTCCAGAGATAGAAGCGAGGGTCGCGGCGTACGGTCTGTTCGAGCATCTGGAAGAAGCGTTTTGTTATCTCGTTGTCGGGCAAAGTGGCAGGGGCGTCGGTGATGAGCTTGAAAGTGCAGATGTATTTGCCACGGCGCGGGCGTTCCATGTCAACATAAAATACGGCATCGTTCATCTTCCTCATGATGCGTTCGCCGCCGGTGAAAACCGGGGTGTCGTGGTTGAGGAACGGCAGCCACAGGTGTATGTTGCTCCATTTCGGCGACTGGTCGGAGATGTATCCGAAGAGCCACATGCGCTTTTCCCTTCTGTATGTTACGAGATAGCGCAGAATGTCCTGCTTGGGGATGCATACGCCGCCCTTGGCATGGCGCAAAGAGCGGAACAGTTCGTCGAAAACCTTGCTGCGCAGCGGATGGTAGATGAGTCCGCAGACGGCATCCTTATGACGCGTGAACGAGAGACCCGTAGCCGAAAGCATCTCCCAGTTACAGTAATGACCGAGAATGGCGGCACAAGTCTGCCCCTTGTCGAAATGCTGTTCCAACTGCTCCACGTTGCGGAACTCGATATGCTTCAATAGTGTCTGGTCGCTAACCGACAGCAGTTTCAGCGACTCCACGCCATAGTCGCAGAGCCAGCGATAGAATCCGCGCTCAATAGTCTTAATCTCTTTCTCGCTTTTCTCGGGGAAAGCAGTGCTCAGGTTCTTTCTCACCACCTTCTTCCTGTATCCCACTATATAATATATAATAAGGTAGAAGAAGTCGGCGATGCAATACAAAGCCCTGTAAGGGAGTAGAGAGATTGCATAAAACAATGCGTAGACTATTTTATATGCCATATCAGTAACAGTTTTTTTACTTTAACATTATATATGGGGTTCAATCGGCTTTATCAATCGGGTTTTCCAATTGGGTCAACTAATCGAGTTTTCCAATCGAGTTTACCGATTGATGCAGGCAGCCGTCCGCCTCAGTTTACGACTGCATGTCGTGCAGCTTCTTGTAGTATCCGTCGCGGTTGATAAGTTCCTCGTGAGTACCGCGCTCCACGATATGTCCCTCGTGTAGCACGCAAATCTCGTCGGCATTCTTGATGGTAGAGAGTCTGTGGGCGATAGCCACCGTAGTTCGTGTCTTCATCAGTCTTTCGAGAGCATCCTGCACGAGTCGTTCGCTCTCCGTGTCGAGAGCCGAAGTTGCCTCGTCGAGTATAAGGATAGGCGGATTCTTGAGAATGGCGCGCGCGATGCTCACACGCTGGCGCTGTCCGCCGGAAAGTCTTCCGCCGCGGTCGCCGATATTCGTGTCGTATCCGTTTTCCGAAGCCTTGATAAACTCGTCGGCATTTGCGATGCGAGCCGCCTCCTCCACCTGTTCGGGTGTAGCGTTGTCCACACCGAAGGAGATGTTGTTGAAGAAGGTGTCGTTGAAGAGGATAGCCTCCTGGTTCACGTTACCGATAAGCTGCCTGAGGTCATGAATATCGAGATCCTTCACGTTTATGCCGTCGATAAGCACCTCGCCCTCCTGCACGTCGTAGTAACGGGGGATAAGGTCGACGAGAGTAGACTTTCCGCCGCCGCTCTGCCCCACGAGAGCCACGGTCTTTCCCTTTTCAATCGTCAGGTTGATGTCTCTGAGCACCCACTGTTCGCCGTATCTGAACGACACGTGGCGGAACTCTATAGTATGGTTGAAACTGCTGATGTGCTCAGGGTTCGGCTTCTCTTTTATGTCGTTTTCGGCAAGCAGAATCTTGTCTACACGTTCCATCGAGGCGAGCCCCTTAGGGATATTGTAGCCCGCCTTCGAGAAATCCTTCAGTGGATTGATGATGCTGTAGAGGATAACGAGATAGTAGATGAATGTAGGACCGGAGAGCACCTGCTGGTTGAGCACCA
>DBKQ01000053.1:3784-36182 GCA_002298545.1 Prevotella sp. UBA746 | reverse complement strand
GTTTTCCACGGCACGGAGATGGTGGTGTGCGAGGAAGTATAACCATTTGGCATCGGTGCTTCTATACTGCACCAAAAGTGCAAGATAGCTGCACTTTTGGTGCAACTATTGTTTATGTTTCCTATAAGGAAGTTTCAGCAACTAAAAATCCTTCACCGCAAATTGCAGCGAGCTAAACAGTTATATGCAGGGTGAAAGAAATTCGAAAAATGTTAGTAAAAAAGAGAATAGAACAGACGCAATTCATAAAAAAAGAAAATAAATCGGCGTTTTCTCTTTTGTTTACGCATAAATGCTTATATTTGCATGATTTATATCGAATTATATAACAGATGTTGTTAAAACAATAAGTTTTTTTAGATGAACGTAATTACGAAAACAGTTCAATTGCCTGATGGCAGAACCATCAGCATTGAAACCGGGAAAGTGGCAAAACAGGCCGACGGTTCTTGTGTGCTCCGTATGGGCAACACCGTATTGCTCGCCACTGTTTGTGCCGCAAAAGATGCAGTTCCCGGAACAGATTTCATGCCTTTGCAGGTTGAGTACAGAGAACAGTATGCCGCTGCCGGACGTTTTCCGGGCGGATTCACCAAGCGCGAAGGCAAAGCAAGCGACAATGAAATTCTTACATGCCGACTCGTAGACCGCGCCCTGCGCCCGCTCTTCCCAGCCGACTTCCATGCTGAGGTGTATGTAAACATCATCCTCTTCTCAGCCGACGGAGTTGACCAGCCGGATGCCCTCGCAGGTTTCGCAGCATCATGCGCACTGGCATGTTCAGATATTCCTTTCGAGTGCCCGATTTCTGAAGTACGTGTGGCACGCATCAATGGAGAATACGTAATCGACCCGACCTTCGAGCAGATGAAGGAAGCCGACATGGACCTTATGGTTGGTGCATCGGCAGAGAACATCATGATGGTTGAGGGAGAGATGAAAGAAGTTTCGGAGCAGGATCTGCTCGGAGCCCTCAAGGCTGCACAGGAGGCAATCAAGCCAATGTGTGAGTTGCAGACAGAGCTCTCTAAGGAACTCGGCACCGACGTTAAGCGCGAGTATTGCCACGAGGTGAACGACGAGGATTTGCGCAAGCAGATCAACGACGAACTCTATCCTAAGGCATACGAGGTAGTGAAGGAGGCTCTCGACAAGCAGGCTCGTCAGGATGCATTCGACAAAATTCTGGCTGACTTCCAGGAGGCTTACAATGCTGCCCACACCGATCTCACCGAGGATGAGCTCGAGGAAAAGGCTGCCCTGATGGACAAATACTACCACGATGTGATGCGCGACGCAATGCGCCGTTGTATCCTCGACGAGGGTATCCGTCTCGACGGCAGAAAGACAAACGAGATTCGCCCTATCTGGTGCGAGGTTTCTCCGCTGCCAATGCCTCACGGAAGCTCTATCTTCACTCGTGGTGAGACACAGTCGCTGACCACCTGTACTCTCGGAACAAAACTCGACGAGAAGATGGTAGACGATGTGCTCGACAAGAGCTACATGCGCTTCCTCCTCCACTATAACTTCCCTCCATTCTGTACCGGCGAGGCTAAGGCTCAGCGTGGCGTAGGCCGCCGCGAGATTGGTCATGGCCACTTGGCATGGCGCGCTCTGAAGGGACAGATTCCAGAGGACTATCCTTACACAGTACGTCTCGTATCGCAGATTCTCGAGTCTAACGGTTCTTCGTCAATGGCAACAGTATGTGCCGGAACTTTGGCTCTGATGGATGCCGGCGTTCCGATGAAGAAACCTGTATCAGGTATCGCAATGGGTCTTATCAAGAACCCGGGCGAAGACAAGTATGCCGTATTGAGCGATATCCTCGGCGACGAGGACCACTTGGGCGACATGGACTTCAAGACCACTGGTACGAAAGATGGACTTACTGCCACACAGATGGATATCAAGTGCGACGGACTGAGCTTCGAGATTCTCGAGAAGGCTCTTATGCAGGCAAAAGAAGGTCGTGAGTATATCCTCGGCAAACTTACTGATACTATCGCTGAACCACGCGCTGAGCTCAAACCTCAGGTGCCGCGTATCGAGGCATTCGATATTCCTAAGGAGTTCATCGGAGCCGTTATCGGCCCGGGCGGAAAGATTATCCAGCAGATTCAGGAAGAGTCTGGAGCTACCGTAACTATCGATGAGACTGATGGCGTAGGCAAGGTTCAGGTAAGCGCTCCAAACAAGGAGAGCATCGACAAGGCTATCTCTAAGATTCGCGCTATCGTTGCCATCCCTGAGGTTGGCGAGGTTTACGAAGGAACTATCCGCTCTATCATGCCTTACGGCTGCTTCGTGGAGATTATGCCGGGCAAGGACGGACTGCTCCATATCTCGGAAATCGACTGGAAGCGTCTTGAGACTGTTGAAGAGGCTGGCTTGAAGGAAGGCGACAAGATTAAGGTGAAACTCCTTGAGATTGACCCGAAGACTGGCAAATATAAACTCTCTCACCGTGTGCTTATCCCGAAACCAGAAGGATATGTAGAGCGTGAGCGCCGTCCGCGTCCAGAGCGTGGCGAGCGTCGTCCTCGCGGTGAGCGTCGTCCGCGTCCAGAGCGCAACGGCGGAGAGCCACGTCGCTTTGAGCATCGTGGTGGCGAGCAGAACAACAATGACTTCCACGACCCGATGGCAGACCGCGAGCCGAAGGATTTCAATGATTCGCTCGATCATCTTGATTAAATTATAAAACCCACCCGGGAAATCCATCCGGAAACCCACCCTGGCCCTCCCGAAGGGAGGGAAGGAGAGATTACCTTATTTGGGTAATGATAGGGTAATTGGTTTTACTATAAAAAATAAAAAGTCCCCACAGCATGTTTGTTGCTGTGGGGACTTTTGTGGTCGTATATAGCTTATGTCGTAGAACTTATTATACAATATGTTCGATCCAGTTATCAGGCGTTATTACGAATTTTTCCTTTACGTCATATGCAGTTTCGAAAGAAGCGGGAAATTTCGTGCTGCCACGACGTGGATTCCATTTCATCTCGAACAGAGAGAATTGTCCGTCACATTCCTCAATATAGTCAATTTCCTGCTGTGTTGTAGTACGCCAGAAATAACTGTTGACATATTTACCTGAATATTGGTTGTGTTTAATTCGTTCACTTATGATGAAATTCTCCCATAGGGCACCAGTGTCTTGGCGAAGCGATAGAGGAGCGAAGTTGTTAAGGATGGCATTCCTTATGCCATTGTCGTAGAAATATATTTTCCTGCTCTTCTTGAGTTCCGTACGTAGGTTTCGGCTAAAGGCACCGAGCTTGAATATGATGTAGCATTTCTCAAGTAGATCAATATATTTTTCTACTGTCTTATTGTCGGTGCCTACAGTTTGTGCAATCTCATTATATGATACTTCGCTGCATACTTGTAGGGCTATAGCTATGAGAATCTTGCCGAGTAGAGCAGGACGGCGCACGCTGTCGAGCGACAGTAAGTCTTTATATAAATAACTACCGGCAAGATTTGTTAGCAGTTCTTTAGCATCATTCGCATGGGTTATTATATCGGGATACGAACCGAATATGAGTCTTTGCTCAAGAGTCTGGTTTACCTTTAGCAGTCCTTCACTTTTCAATATTTCTGCTGTTGATATAGGAAAAAGATGATATTCAAACTTTCGTCCGGTAAGTGGTTCGTTGAGCTTGTCTTGCAATTCAAACGATGACGACCCCGTAACGAGCAGCTGGATGTCAGGAAAATTATCCGTTATAAGTTTTAAGGTCATGCCTATATTCTCTACTCTCTGTGCTTCGTCTATCACGACAATCCTATTGTTGGCGATAAGAAGGCGCAGCTTGGCGATATTTGTATTGCTGAGCATGTCTCTTGTCTCAGGTTCATCACAATTCAGTTGTAAGGTCGGCAAATTCTGTTTGTCGATAATCATTTTGAAGAGGGTACTCTTCCCTACTTGCCTTGCCCCGATTACTATTATCGCTTTGCCGGCAAATATCCTTGTTTCGATTTTTTCCTGTAGCTGTCGTTTTATCATAATCGCATTCTTTTTTAATATGGCAAAGGTATAAAAAAAATGCCTAATCCCAAAATTCCATATAACTTTTGGGATTATAATCCTAAAAAAACATGGAATTTTGGGATTAGGCGTGTTGTATGGTGCAAATTTACATACGAATTGTGGTGAGGGTACACCATCTACCCTCACACTTACCCTCACCACCTGTAATGCCGATAAACAGGGGCTTGTGGGTGTTTTGGTGAGGGTGTGAGGGTAAAATGAGGAAAAACTTTTTTGTTTTATTTCTTCTTTGGCTTGCGTCTTGCCCATCCCTCTTCAGAGAAGTCAGGCTCATCGCCCACGAGCTTTATGTCGTTACCCTTGAAAAACTGGCGCCAGTCGGTTTCGTTGCCGTTATCGTTGAAACCGCCGTTGCTGCCGAATTTACCGTTTTCATCGTTTTTCGTTGCAGCATTCTTGCGCTTCGACTTCTTCTCGAACTTGCCAAAATCATCGTTTTCATCGCGTTTCTTGCCACGACGCGCCGGCTTCTCCTTATCGCTGCCGTAAGAGCGACCTCCGTCCTTGCTGCCTCTTGATGAAGAACGGCGTCCTGCAGGCTTTCCTGTGTCTTCAGCATCGTTGCAACGCACGTCGCGCCCCTTGTATGTAGTTCCGTCAATGGCGCGCATCACCTTCTTTGCATCCTTCTCCGGAACCTCGATATAGCAGAAACGCTCCAGCAAATCGATATGTCCCACTTCCTGACGACTCTTCATGTTGCGGTTAAGGAACTGCATTATCTCGCCCGGATAGAAACCGTCTTTCTTGCCGAGGTTGATAAACAGCTTCTGGTAGCCAGCCTCCGCCTTGCGCGGTTCGCGCTTACTGCCGTCGCCACGCTTGCGGTCACGTCTCTCCCCCTTGGCAGAGCCGGAGGGGGCCTGAATTTCCGGAGCATCGGCATAGTATGCAAGGAATTTGCCGAACTCCATGCTTACGATTTTCTTTATGATATCCTCCTTGTCGATATATTCAAAGTAGCGGTTGATGTCAGCCATAAACGGTTCGATCTCCTCCTCGTTCACGTCAGCCTTCACGATTTGGTCCATCACCTTATATAGCTGCTTCTTGCAAATCTCCTCAGCCGACGGAATCTTACCCTCCACGAAGCTCTTCTGTATCACCTTCTCTATGGCGCGCATCTTGCCGCGCTCACGAGAGTGGATGATAGAAATCGACGTACCGTTCTTGCCGGCGCGTCCCGTTCGTCCGCTGCGGTGAGTGTAGCTCTCGGTATCATCGGGCAGTCCGTAGTTTATCACATGCGTCAGGTCGTCAACGTCAAGTCCGCGAGCTGCCACGTCGGTAGCCACGAGCAACTGCGTCAAGTGCTGGCGGAACTTCTGCATCGTCAGGTCGCGCTGTTGCTGCGAGAGGTCGCCGTGGAGCGCCTCCGCATTATATCCGTCGTGAATCAGCTTGTCGGCAATCTCCTGAGTCTCGCGCTTCGTGCGGCAGAATATGATAGCATAAATCTTCGGGTAGAAATCCACGATACGCTTCAGGGCAAGATACTTGTCCTTGGCGTTTACCATATAATATATATGGTTCACGTGTTCGGCTCCCTCGTTGCGGCTGCCCACCACAATCTCCTTTGCGTTGTGCAGGTAATTCTGTGCAATCTTCTCAATCTCCTTACTCATGGTGGCAGAGAAGAGCAGCGTGTTGCGGTCGTCAGTCTGAATACCGTCGAAAATC
Source organism: Prevotella sp. UBA746 (assembly GCA_002298545.1). Taxonomy (GTDB): domain Bacteria; phylum Bacteroidota; class Bacteroidia; order Bacteroidales; family Bacteroidaceae; genus Prevotella. The sequence continues at coordinate 30,439 of DBKQ01000053.1, read as the reverse complement.
TCGTTGATGCTGTCGGAGAATCCCATGTTAAGCATCTCGTCAGCCTCGTCGAGCACCACGTTCTTCACGTTGTCGAGCTTCGCTGCCCCGCGGTTCATAAGGTCGATGAGTCGTCCTGGGGTGGCAACAATCACCTGTGCTCCGTGGCGGAGGGAATGAATCTGGTTCTGTATGGAAGTTCCTCCATATACGGGAACAACGTGCAGTCCTTCGATATACTTTCCGAAATCGTTCAAGTCGTCGGAAATCTGTAGGCAAAGCTCTCTTGTCGGCGAGAGGATAAGAGCCTGAGTGGAACGGTCGTTAGGGTCGAGCTTCTGCAGCACAGGGATACCGTATGCGGCAGTCTTGCCCGTTCCGGTCTGTGCAAGTGCTACCACATCATTCTTGTTTCCGAGTAAATAAGGGATAACTTCTTCCTGTACTGGCATTGGTGACTCAAAGCCCAGTTCTGTGATGGCGCGGCGAATCTCTTCGCTGACACCAAGTTCTTCAAATGTCTTCAAATTAAATATTATAATGTTTTGTTTTTGCTCCTTCCTTTATGGAGCCTATTTAGGAATTTGGGTGCTAAGTTACTAATAATTCGTGAATTAACGGCATCAATTATGATTTATCATATTATATTAGTTGAAAAACGCTAAAATATCTCGCAAGATGATGCGTATTTGTGCAGAAATGGTTATTTTTGCAGTTATGATTAAAGTTAGAATTATAAACAGAGGGCATCACCAACTTCCGGAATACGCTACGGCGCAAAGTGCCGGTATGGACTTGCGTGCCAATATCGATGAAAAGATAGTATTGAAACCGATGCAGAGGATGCTCATTCCTACAGGACTGTACATGGCTTTGCCTGCTGGCTATGAGGCACAGGTGAGGCCACGCAGCGGACTCGCATTGAAGCATGGCATTACAGTGCTTAATACTCCTGGCACTATTGATGCCGACTATCGGGGAGAAGTGAAAGTATTGCTGGTGAATTTCTCTGATGCCGACTTTGTGATTAACGATGGTGAGCGTATAGCACAGATGGTCATCGCTAAACATGAAACGGCAGATTTCGTTGAGGTGGAAGAACTCGACCAGACGGAGAGAGGCGCCGGCGGATATGGACATACAGGAGTGGAATAGGTTATCATTATAATGAAGATAATAAGATACAGTTTTCTTTTACTTGTAGCTGCAATAGCATTCATTGCTTGCGGAACAGGAAAAAACGGGGCAAAAGATGCTTCGCTTAGAGCTGTCGTTGCCGGAAAAAACACGATGAAACCGGTGATTTCTGCTGATTCCTCCGACTATAACACTCGTCTTCGACTTGCGTATTTTTATGGAGAAGCGGCTAACCAACAGGCTTTGGGCAACTATGACGCAGCTTATGAACTGCTGATGCATTGTAAGGATATTGACCCCAATGCTGCAGAAGTCTATTATGCACTGTCGGCATACGATGACGGTTTGAATTCAAAGGAACTGGGAATTGCTGATGTTCGCCGGGCTGCAGAGCTTTCGCCCGAAAATTCTACGTATCAGGAAAGGCTCGCCATGTCGTATATTGCGACAAAAGACTATGACAATGCCATAAAGGCGTATGAAAAACTGTATGCTTCGACACCAGACCGCACAGATGTTCTCGACATATTGATGAAACTTTATGCCGAAAGAAAGGATTACAGTCAGATGCTGTATACTGTAAAACGCATGGAAGATGCCGACGGCGAAAGCGAAAAGACGGTGCTTACAAAGATGCATATTTATTCCATGCAAGGAAAGAAAAAGGAAGAATTCAGCACATTGCAGAATTTCGTTTCCCGTTATCCTAATGACTTGTCGTATCAGGTGATGATGAGCAACTGGCTCTTGCAGAATGATGAAAAGAAAAAGGCAATCGCTGTCCTGCAGAAAGTATTGAAGGAGGATCCGACAAACGTATCCGCAAAGATGACGATGATTGACTATTACCGTGCAGAAAAACTCGATTCCATCGCAGAAAAAATAGAAAAAGAGCTGCTTCTCAACTCTCAGACATCGATGGATACCAAGGCTTCGATAATACGTGGGATTATTGACAGAAACGAGCAGGCTGGCGGTGACAGTACGAAGGTGTTGTCGCTTTTCAAAACTATCCTGTCGGAGAAACAGAAGAATTCTGATCTGGCAGAACTGTATGTTGCATATATGTCGCTAAAGAAAATGCCGCAAGACAGTATCGTTAATGGACTGAAACTCGTATTGAGCATTTCGCCAGACAACAAAGGGGCGAGGATGGAACTGATTCGTATGCTTTGGGGACAGGTTGACATGGATGAAATGATTGACATCTGCAAGCCGGGAATTGAATATAATCCCGATGAAATCGCCTTTTATTACTTCCTTGGCTTTGCTTATATACAGAAAGATAAGGATAATGAAGCCTTTGACGTAATGAAAAAAGGTGTTGCACAGGCAGCGGATACAAGTGAGCCGGCATTGGTTTCTGACATGTATGCATATATCGGCGACATGCTTCACGAAAGGGGAAAACTTGATGAATGTTATGCCGCCTACGACAGTTGCTTGCAGTGGAAGGAGGATAATGTGTCTTGTCTTAATAATTATGCCTATTTCATAAGTGAGGAAGGTGGAGACCTTTCGAGGGCTGAAGAGATGAGCTATAAAACTGTGAAGGCTGAACCGAAGAATAGTACTTACCTCGATACTTACGCCTGGATCCTTTTCCATGAGAAGCGTTATGCCGAGGCGCAGATTTATATAGAACAGGCTATCGCCAATGATTCCACCGGAGAATACATCTATTTGGAGCATGCCGGAGACATATATATTATGCTTGGGGACAAAGTGAAGGCTACCGATTATTGGCGCCGTGCTTTGGAGGCTGGAGGCGATGCCAAGGCTTTGGAGAGAAAGATAAAATATAAGAAATACTTCCCGCAAGGGAAATAATGTTTTTTTTTTTGATGATGAATATTAGAAAAGTGGTTTGTTTTTTCGTTGCTGCTACTGCAGTTGCTGCAGTTACATCGTGCGGAACGAAAAAAGTTGTCGCTGACGGTGGAAAAACGACGGTCGGCGTTGCTGGGAAAAATGAAAAGAAGAATAAACCTGAAGAGGATATTGCTGTTTCTTCGCTGGAGCAGATGAACTTCCTAAGAAAGGTTTCAGACAATGCCGTGTATACGCAGAATATCGTGTCGAAGATCAAATGCACGATAAATACTGGTAGCAATGACCTTTCTGTTGGCGGGTCGCTACACATGAAGAAGGATCAGGTTATAAGAATCCAGATTACTCCTTTCGGACTGATGGAGGCGGGTAGACTGGAGACTACCAAGGATTACGTGCTTTTTGTTGACCGTATCCATAAGGAATATGTAAAAGCTGCATATTCGGATGTGGATTTTCTGAAAAACAACGGACTTGATTTCTATGCTCTTCAGGCATTGTTCTGGAACAGTCTTTTTGTTCCTGGAGAACAAAAAATGACGGATTCATCGCTTAAATCCTTCCGTGCAGCTATCGATGGAACGGCAAATACGAAGATTTCGCTCGTTAAGGGAAAAATGAAATATGTATGGACTGCCGGTAGCAAAACCGGACAGCTAAACTCGCTCAATGCTTCTTATATCGGTGGGGCGGCAGGTAATACGTCTGTAAATTGTGCTTATTCTACATTCAAACAGCTCGGCGCAAAGATGTTTCCTACCGACATTACTCTTACGATGAGCACGAAGGCGGTGAAGAATGCAAGCAAGATGATGCTTCGCCTGCAGCTCAATACTTTGTCTACAGATAGCGATTGGGAAGAAAAAACAACGGTTTCATCGAAGTATAAGCAAGTAAAAATGGAGACTTTGCTCGGGAAATTGGGAAGTATGTAAAGGATAGATTATTTCGAAGATGAATAAGTTTCTTATATTGTTGACAGCCGTCACGCTTTCTGTTATGCCATGCCGGCAGACTTCAGCACAAACGAAAAAGAAAGCCAAGGTTACGGCAACTGCCAAAGGAAATAGGGCGGTAAAAAATACAAATGCTCGACAAAGCAAAAAAAATGTACAGGCGAAGGGTAAAGGTAAGCGCAAGGCTCCGGTGTATTCTACTGCCGAGATTCGCGGATTGCAGAATCAGCGTAGTGCTGTGCAGAAGAAAATAAAAGAGCAAGAACGACTCCTTCGTGCCAACAAGGCTGACGTAAAGAAGCGCCTTGACGACCTGATGGTGATTAACAGTGAGATTGACCAACACCAGAAGTCTATCGACGGTATTCAAAAGGATATTCATCATATCGAAGGAAATATATCGCTGCTTAAATCGCAACTCGCTTCGCTCGAGCAACAGCTTGAAGACCGCAAGGCAAAGTATATCAAGTCGATGCGTTATCTCGCCAGAACTCATACAATTCAGGACAAGCTGATGTTTATATTCAGTGCGAAGAGCCTAACCCAGATGTATCGCCGTTTGCGCTTCGTCCGTGAGTATGCCGCATACCAGAAGGCACAAGGAGAACTCGTGAAGGCTAAGCAAGTGCAGATTACATCGAAACATAAGCAACTGGAGAATGTAAAGGGTGAGAAAAACACCCTCTTGTATAAGGGACAGCAGGAGAAAACTGCTTTGCAAGGCAAGCAAACCGAACAACAGCAGATGGTTAACTCTCTACAGAAACAGCAGAAAACAATACAGGTTGTCATTGATGACCAACGAAAGAAAAACGCTGCCCTCAATGCCGAAATTGACAAACTTATCGCTGTGGAGGTGGCAAAGGCAAAGGCTCGTGCTGAGGAAGAGGCGCGCCGCAAGGCTGCCGCTGCTGCCGAAGCACGACGAAAGCGTGCTGCCGAACTGGCAAGGAAGAAAGCCGAGGCTGAGGCTGCTGCAAGAGAAAATGCCCGCAGAATACAGGAGGCTAAGGAGCGGGAGGCTCGTTTGAAGGCTGAGGCTGCCAAGGCTGCAGCAGAAAAACGTGATGCCGAGGCAAGAGAGAGGGCTGAGCAGGCGGCACGAAAGGCTGAGGCTGACCGCGAGGCGGCAGAGCGCAAGGCTGCAGTAGACAAGCAACGCCACGAACAGGAGGTGGCGAAGGCAAAGAAGGCAGAGGAGACTGCAGCTACAGAGAGTAGCGTAGACCAGGCTCTTAGCCGCAACTTCGAGAGCAACCGTGGCAGATTGCCGATGCCGATTACCGGTGGCTATCGTATTGTTAGTCATTTTGGACAGTATAATGTTGCTGGACTACGCAACGTGCAGCTCGACAATAAGGGAATTAATATTCTGGGCAGTTCTGGAGCTTGTGCCCGTGCCATCTTCAATGGCGAGGTAAGTGCTGTGTTTGGTTTCGGTGGCAGTATGGTGGTGATGGTACGCCATGGCAGTTACATCTCCGTGTATTGTAACCTTCGTTCTGTCAGTGTGCATCGCGGACAGCAGGTTAGCACTCGTCAAGCCCTCGGTGTGGTGGGTGCAGACAATATCCTCCAGTTCCAGCTTCGTAAGGGATATTCAAAATTAAACCCTGAGGCTTGGCTCGGAAGATAGATAAGAGACTTACATTTTGCGCAATAAATTTTGCTCTGTATTAACGTCTTGTCGGGGGAAGGTAAAAAATCCCTTAAAAAGGGACAATATTTACCCCCCCCCCGTTAATGGATGTTAATATTTGCCTCAAAAACGAATAAAATCGTTGGAAAGTTTTTATTGGTAGGATATTGTTCTTATATTTGCGGTGTCATTTCAAAAGAAGGAGCCTGAAAAGGCGATATTTTATTCCATATGTAGGAAATACTTATTATTAAAGAACATTTGACATTAAGGACGCTTTTTATTGAGTGAACTTTATTGATTGGAAAACTTATATTATTGAATTGTTCTGAATTTACGATGATAGTTCTTGACTTAGGAGTATCATTTTGACTTTGAAACATTGGAATGATTTGAAAAGCTGATTCTGATACGCTTTTGAGCGTGAAGTTTTTGTCGTGACTTAGCGTGGAGGTCAGTGACGTTAAATAAAAGGGATTATTGTACCCAATATGGATAATATATATTTAATAATAAATTTTTAGCTTTAGTATTGTTATAGGAACATTATTCTATAAAACTGATCGTGAGATTCGTTTATAGAATAGTTCCTTTTTTGATGGCTATGAGCGTGATTCTGTATTTCCCCCTTTTCTTTGCACTTTCACGGAAAATCCATAACTTTGCGGAAAATCATAAAAACGAATAAGATACTCGCGGAGCCAGGAGAGTTAATCCAACAATTTAAGATATGTGTCGATAGCGTTCTTGATTTCGCTGATGCGTATAAACTCATCGGCAGAGTGGGAGCGCGACGACTCGCCCGGTCCGAGCTTCAAACTGCTGAACGGCATCAGTGCTTGATCGGAAAGGGTAGGGGAGCCGAAGGGCTTCATGCCCATACCTGTACATTTCTTTACGAGCGGGTGTTCCATGGATATTCCCGAGGAGTGCAGTCGGAAAGAGCGGGCATGTACCTCGCTGCTGAGATGGCGACGGATAAAGTCGAACACCTCCTCGTTGGAATACAGCTCGTTAGTCCTCACGTCAACAACTATCCTGCATTCATCTGGAACCACATTATGTTGCGTTCCGGCATTGATAACCGTAACGTTCATCACCGTTGGTCCCAGAAATTCGCTAACCCTCTTGAAGCGGTATGACCGCAGCCAACAGAGGTCGTCGAGAGCTTTGTATATGGCGTTCACGCCCTCGCCCCGGGCGGCATGCCCCGATTTGCCGCGAGCCGTGATGTCGAGCACCATAAGTCCCTTTTCAGCCACGGCAGGTTGCATGCCCGTAGGCTCGCCCACGATAGCCACGTCAATCTTCGGCAGCAAGGAGAGAACGGAGCTTATGCCGCCGGCTCCCGACACTTCCTCCTCGGCAGAGGCGAGATAAACGAGGTTATATTCCCTATCCTTATTATATAGTATGCGGAAAGTCTGCAGCAGCGAAACCAGTCCGCCGCCACAGTCGTTGCTCCCCAGTCCGTAGAGCTTGTCGCCCTCAATCTCGGGGCAAAACGGGTTGCGGGTCCAGGTCTTCACGGGTTTCACCGTGTCGATATGTGCGTTCAGCAATATCGTATTCTTCCTCTCGTCATAATCCGGGGCGATGCTCAATATGTTGTTCCCCAGTCTGCTGCATACCAGTCCGTAATCCTCCATAGCCCGCTGCATGATATCAGCAGCGGCAGTCTCCTCGCGGCTCGTCGACGGTGTGGCGATGAGATGCTTCAGCAGTTCCACGGCATCATTGGTGTATTGTTTTATATCCATAATATAATGCTATATTAGTACAGTGATATGCAAAGTTAGTTGTTTTTGGCATTATTCCTTTTCAGTTTTCTTACTTTATTGTAATTTTGCATTCGTAAAAAGATTGAATAGAATAACGAGCGAATAAAAATTTATGAAAAAGAGTCTGATAGCCCTCGCCTTCGGTACGCTGGCACTGGGAATGACAGAGTTTGTGATGATGGGCATACTTGCCGATGTTGCAAATGCCCTCCGTATAACGATACCACAAGCCGGGCACCTTGTTTCGGCTTACGCCCTCGGCGTAACCTGCGGCGCACCGCTCCTTGCCGTAGCAAAGCAGTTCCGTCCCAAGAGTATTCTTCTGTTCCTTATGGCACTTGTTTTTATCGGGGCGTTGGTGTCATCGGTAGCCCCGAGCTACGGCGTTTTGCTCGTGGCGCGTTTTATCTCCGGACTTCCCCATGGGGCATATTTCGGCGTGGCGTCGATAGTCGCCGTGCGCCTTGCCGACGAGGGACACAAGACGGGAGCCGTATCGATAATGATAGCCGGAATGACGGTTGCAAACCTCCTTGGCGTTCCGCTCGAGACGGCACTCAGCGCACATATCTCGTGGCGAATGCCGTTCGTCATAGTCCTGTTCTATTCCCTCCTCGTGATATACTACATCTGGAAATGGGTGCCCCGGATGGAGGCAACGCCAAGCAACGGCTACAAGGGACAGTTCCGCTTCCTCAAGACCGGTGCCCCGTGGCTCATCCTTGGCGCAACGATGTTCGGCAACGGTGGAGTATTCTGCTTCTATAGTTATGTAACGCCTATACTGACGCACGATGGCGGCATTCCCCACGAATACATGTCGGTGATAATGGTTCTCGCCGGTTTCGGCATGGTAGTAGGAAATCTGATGAGCGGCAAGCTCAGCGACCGCTACACCCCGGGTCGGGTATCGGCGGTAATGCTTTTCTTTGCAGCCGTGTCGCTCGTTTCCGTATTTATTCTGGCAAACCACGGCATAATAGCCGTTGTCCTTACCGTTCTTTCCGTTCTGTGCATGTTTGCCATGAGCAGTCCGCAGCAGTATCTCATCCTGAAGCATGCCCCTGGCGGCGAGATGCTTGGCGGAGCGTGTATCCAGATGGCATTCAATATGGGCAATGCGTTGGGTGCCTTCCTCGGCGGACTGCCGATAGCCTGTGGTTATGCCGACAGATATGCAGCCCTCGTCGGTGCGCCGATGGCGCTTGGTTCGGCATTGCTGATGATGGTATTCTATATAAGGTATGAAAGGGGCAAACAGAAATAACAGATAGTAGTGGCACTTTTGGTGCAGCATACCTGCACCTTTGGTGCAGCATGGAAATACCAGTGCCAAATGATAGCTTTAGCCACGGCAGGAATATTGACCTTGACTAAGGTTGACATCGCCGCTTAGCAATGGTGAGGGTAGGTGTGAGGGTAAAGCTATTACCCCTCACACCTACCCTCACACATTTAACATTCTGTCATACAATATGTTAACATGGGCGGGTGAGGGTGTGAGGGTAAAATTACCGAAAAAATTTTTCGCTAATTTAGGTGGTATTTTTTAGCTGAAGAAACATTTCCTTCCCCCAAATGTTTCATTCTGCAATATTTTATGTACCTTTGCACGCATAACATTTGTTAGAAAGACAAACATACCTTATTGAAAATCAAACAAGTATGAAAACATTGTTGATAACTTTAATAACATTAGCTTGTTTTCGCGTTGTTTCTGTATCTGCACAGAGCGTGTCATATTCTTACGACAGAAGCGGAAACAGAATCGGCAGGAAGTCTTCTTCTCCCAACAAAGTAAAGGCAAAAGGACGGAATATTACCAATACTGCAATTCCTTCGGGTGTTAATGCCGTTTACAACAGCATTTCGAAAAATATAGAGATAACGTCAATGGATTTTCTACGTGCTCCAATGAGAATTAGTGTTTACTCCGCATCCGGACAAACGATTTATAACTCTATAATTTCAAGAAACCATATCACTATAGATACTTCTTCTTTTCCTTCTGGAATATATTTGGTAGAAATTGAGAGTGATAAAACGAAACTAAGCAGAAAAATAACGATTGAATAGCATGAAAAACATTGTCCGATACATATTTCTGATGTTTTCCTTACAGTCCTTGTCTTTCCAAGCTCAGACTCCATTGGAGATAATAGGCAATTATAAGGTAAAGCCTGATGTGACAAGTCCAAGCGACAAGTCTGTGGGTGGAGTTCCCGTAAGCTTCGATGTGTTACAGACTGGAGCCGCTACATTTTCCATTCCGATAGGATGTCCAAAGGGTGTAAACGGCATGCAGCCCAATATCAGTATCGGATACAGTAGCCAGAACGGTGAAGGCTTTGCCGGATGGGGGTGCAGTGTTCATGGATTTTCTGTAATAACGCGAGGAATGAAAACTGTATATCATGACGGGGCGGCAAGTGGCAGAGACTATTCCGGGAATGATGCCCTGTATCTCGACGGAAAACGTCTTGTGCAGAAATACGGGAATGGTATTGTCAACGGAGCGACATTCGTATCGGAAACGGATCCGTACAGCGTCTTTACGATATGTGGCAGCGGTCCGGAAATGTGGATTTGCGGAAAACTGTCAAACGGAAATACCGTATGGTATGGGCGCGATATAGACAGCCGTCAGTTTATTACAACGTTTTCGGATGTTACGGTTGTAAACGCCTGGTATCTGTCTTATGTTGAGGACAGAAACGGAAATGCCGTGGGGATTGTATATAATCGCGACAACGGCACTGTTTATCCTTGGTACATTTCATACGGCAGGAACGTTAAGGAAAACACAGAATATAACATGTCCGTAACATTCGGCTATGAACCGCGCGATTTCAGTCTTCCGTATATGATAAGCGGTATTAAGTGCAGTAACAGTTTGCGCCTAAAGACAATAGAGACAAGCTGCAACAACAAGCTGTACCGCAGATACTCGCTGGACTATGAAACCAATCAGACAACACGAAAAGAAAGGCTTGTTTCCGTATCTGTAACTCCGGGCGAAACGACAGAAGGACGCAAGATAAATATGACATGGAGCGGTCAAGCGCCCAATGGTATAAATGCAAGAACCGTCGATGTCCCCGAAACGAATTATTACCTTACGGAAAAGCTCAACCGCTATTTCACGGCTGTTGACATCAACGGCGATGGCGTATCCGACATATTGGAGTTTGCTCCCGTAAAAATCACTACTTCGTACGGAGTAAGCAGTTCCAGTTTTGTTACTGATAACTATTGCATTCCGTACCTTTCATCTATAGACGGTGATGGAAATGTAAAATACAAGATACAAAATCATATAAGTCTTGGTGGCGACATCAACTTCGACGGTTTTATAGACGGCATGGGAGCACCGGTATTCACCGATATGAATGGTGATGGCATACAGGATGTTGTAATCCCGGATATACGCATAATAAAGTCCTTGAATGTCAAGAGAGTCCTTTTCTATACTATATACGGCAAGAGGGCGGACTATGTGGACAGCGACAAGGACGAGATAGGTTTTTCGCTTGTAAATAGCGACAAGTTTCCATTGTATACTGCGGCAGACCTTGATGCCGACGGCAAGGGCGAAATCATCACGCTTGAAAGAGACTGCGACAAACAGGGAAAATATGTGCTTACAGTCATGCCGTATGTGAAGAGGGGAGGAACCTCCGATTATTCAAGAGCTTGCATCAAGCTGAAGTCTACTCCACAGAATCTGTTGACCGGAGACTTCGACAACGACGGCTTGACGGACTTGCTTGTCTTGGAAAACGGATGCAGCGAACTGATACTGAATGAAGGAGGAAAGAAACCGTATGACGGAGACCGGCATGGGGTGGTCATCAGTCAGAATGTGAAGAATGCGAACATGGTAGAAACAGGCGATTTCAATGGAGACGGATGTCTTGACATAGTCATGTTCAGCGACAAGAAACTTGTCATTGCTCTTGGTAACGGCAATGGAAATTTTACGCTTTGCAGTCCGCAGACTTTTGAGAATCTTGACAGTTATGCCTTTAAAAACTCCGAATCGAAAATGTTTGCCTATGATTTCAACCGCGATGGCAAGACCGATATTGTCATTGCAAAGGCAAACATGTCGCATCACAAGAATTTTATAGATACAAGAACTTTCTGGCTGCAGTCGCAAGGCAACGCTTTCAGTCTACAGTCTATGGCTGTCTCAAAAAAACGCGACGATGCAAAAAGTCAACGTCATATCATCGGTGATTTCGACGGTGACGGATATATTGATTTGCTCAATTACGGCAACCAGTGCTACGATGCGGTTGGCGTGTCAGAAGAACCGAAGTTTTATGTTTACGGCAAACACTCAGAGCCGTCAGAAGACAAAGTCGTACATATAGACAACGGCTTTGATACGGATGTCTCCATTTTATATGCCAACAGTATCTTGCCGGAAATCTGCAAGCCTAAATCCGATGCGGTATTCCCGATAATAGACTGTGTAGTACCCGTCAGTGTCGTCTCGAATGTAAAGAAGAATACAGGAATAACCGGTGTACAGGAAACGACATTCAAATATGAAGGACTAAAAGCGCATGCCCAAGGAAAAGGAATCCTTGGATTCTCCAAATTTACAGCAACGAACATTGGAACAGGCTCTGTGAAAGAAACGGAGATAAAGGAATATGACAATGACAGTTTCCTGCCGAAACATGTAAAGACGACTGAAACGACGGGCAATGCTACTGCCGTAACGGAAACAGAGAACATGATTGTGTCAGTTGTCGGCAAGTCCTTCCTTTCCTGTCCGCAAAGCGTTTTTGAAACGGACATTGACGGTAACGTAACCAAGATGGAATACATTTACGACAAAGCCAGAGGATACCTGACAGAAAAGAAAAAGACAAATGACGACGGCTCTTATGTCAAGACGGTCTGTGGCAGTTACGGATGCTATTCCGGGAAGTGGATGCCAAAGACCTCGACAACGGTGATGAAACATCCAGATGACAGTCAGGAATATACAGACGTAACACGTATGGAATACGACAATCGCGGAAATGTTACGTCAACCGTTTCACATGCCGGAACAGACAAAGAAGCGTCAACGGACATGACTTATGACAATTTCGGCAATGTAACATCTGTATTGTCTAAAGCCGGTTCTTTGCAGACCTGTACGACATATACAGAATATAGTAAAGACGGGAGATTTGCCATACATACGTATACGGAACCAGCCTCTACCGACGTTTCTTGCACCTACGACAACTTCGGCAACTTGTTGGCAGAAACAGACAAAACAAATCAAACTTCTCCGCTTACTACAACCCATATCCTTGACGAATGGGGAAATGAAACGGAGACTGTATTCCCAACAGGAAAAGTTTCTGGTGTATTGACGAAATGGAAGAATATTGCAGACAAGTCTTATTTTACGGTCTCATACTCCAACGATGCCCCGTGGACAAGAATAGAATACGACCGCCTCGGCAGAGAACTCCGTCGGGAAACTGTTAATGCCGGAGATGTACCGGTTACGACAGTCACAGAGTATGACCGAAAAGGAAATGTCGCTTCTGTTGTCATTCAGACAGGCAAGCTCTCCACCTCAAAAAACATGACCTACGATGAAACCGGAAGACTTCAGTCCGAAACGTACTCGTCGGGAAAGACCATAAACTATACTTATGGTAAAAGAAAAGTAACAGTAAATACCAACGGACATTCCTTTGAAAAAGAATATGATTCTTGGGGAAATGTGAAAAAAAGTACAGACCCCATAGCTACAATAGAATACGAATATTATTCCAACGGAAAGACAAAAAGAGCTACATGTTGCGGCGCATCTACAGAAATGGACTATGATGCGGCAGGCAACCGTATTCTTCTGGAAGATGCGGATGCCGGAAAAATAACAAGTGAGTATGATGCTTTGGGTAGAAATACCAGACAGATGGATGAACAGGGAAATGTGATATATAGGAACTATGATTGTTTTGGAAGAGTTACGTCAGAAAGCGGAGCAACAAATTCTGTTGAATATAAGTATAATGCGAAAGGACAAATTACTTCTGCATATAGCGGCAATAATTCCACCAGCATTATTCATGACAAATTCGGACGCATAACGATGGAGCAGAGAAGTCCTGAATTTAGTGAAATACAGATAAGCGGATATAAGTACAACGACATCGGACAGGTATATGAAGAGACCTTGCCCGGCAACATAAAGGTGAAATACGGCTATGATTCATACGGAAACCTCGTGTCAAGGAGAATTGGCGGCATAGAAATGTGGAAACTCATTTCGGATGACGGGAAGACTGTGCGTCATGCCTTGCTTGGCGGAAAGTTGGAGAATGTCGTGGAAAGGGACAAAAATGGGTACGTGTCTTCTGATAAACTGTATTTCGGCGGAAAGGCAATAGACTGGATTAATTTTTCGTTCAATGCAATTACCGGCAATCTGTCGAGAAAGTCAAGGAAGGGTGATGCTTTCATCCGTACCTTCAGCTATGATGCTATGGACAGACTTACAGGCTGTGTTCCAAAGACTCAGATCGGAATTATGGACACGGCTTTGGTGGCTAAACCGTTTTCTGGAAATTTTGTACAGCCTGGTACCGGTGTGGTATTGCCTGGTGACAGATATCCTATGACAATCGGCGACAGGTACGTGTATGCAGACAACGGCAATATACTGTCAACAACGGCAATTGGCAACTACACATACGACGACAGTCGGCCTCATGCGGTAAAAACAGTTGAGAACAAATCGGGGGCAATACATTCAGCATCGCAGCAAGTCGTTTACAATAACCTCAATCTCGTTGACGGTATAATGGAGGGAGACGGAGATGACATGACGGACCTTGAATATTATTTTGGTACAGACAACAGCCGCTGGCACGCCGAATACTACAAGGGCAACAACGTATACCGCACCATAGACTACGGCGACGGATATGACAAAGTAACGGAAAACGACACGATTCGGGAATTTTGGTATATTGGCGACGATATACTGTTGTATCGTGAAAACGGTGGAACGCTTAAAGCCTTTTATATGCTGACCGACAATGTCGGCAGCATCGTCGGCATATATGATATCGATGGCAAAGAGTTGTTCCGTGCCGACTATGACCCTTGGGGCGTAATGACCATAAAGCGTAATGATATAGGTTTCATTCGTGGCTATACCGGTCATGAGATGCTTCGGGAGTTCAATCTGATAAACATGAACGGCAGGGTGTATGACCCTCAGTCGTGCCGCTTCCTAAGTCCCGACAACTACGTGCAAGAGCCGGACAACAGCCAGAGCTTCAACCGATATTCGTATTGTCTGAACAATCCGCTGAAGTATAATGACCCGAGCGGGGAATTGTTTGCTATAGATGACATATTTATTTGTGCATTCATGAGTGGAGCTATTAACTGGGCTATGAATGGTGGACAGATGAACGCAAAAGGTTTAGCATATTTCGGCATCGGTGTAGGTTCATTCGCTGCTGGTTCATTTGTTGGTGCTGGAATAAGTTCAGCTATGTATGGTAGCAGCTTAGGCTCTGGTTTCATATCTGGCGCAGCAGTTGGTTGTGGAAGTGGATTTGTTGGTGGTTTTACTTCTGACTTGGGAAATAGTTTGGTAAGTGGAGATAGCTTCTCTTCATCAATTTCAAATGCTTTTTCTTCAGGGCTACAGTCTGGAATTTCAGGATCTCTTATTGGCGGACTTGCCGATGGTACTGATGCTGTGGACGCAAAGACAAACTTTTTTACAGGAAAGGGCTCTATTGACATTGATGCACCTGTTTCTTGTTGGGGAGCAAAAGACATAATAAATAAAATTAGGACTGATGGATTGAAAAGTCTTAAAGTTAGAAGAGTTGGAATTTTTGAATCTGTGAATGTTTACGAAACAGATATTTTAGGTTCATACCTAACGGATTATGCTGCATTTACATTGCCTCCTGATGAAATAATTATGGGAACAGGACTTTTTATGAATAATAAAAGCGTTTTGTATCACGAGTTTGGGCATATTCTTCAAGCTCGAATCCATGGTTTGACTGCATATTATCGAGTCATTGCACCAGAAAGCATTTTTAGTGCTACGTTTAATGTTGAAGAACACGGCTCTTATTGGACGGAAACTTATGCGAACTATTTATCTAAAAATTATATGCAAATAAAATTTCCTAAATATAAATGGCCGAATTACTTTCCTGCGAAAAATATAGACAATGAGCATTTGAAACTTTTCAGAAGTCTAAAATACCTTTATGGCGTAAATGTTTAACACATATGAAATATCTATTATTAGTCTTTATTCTACTTCTATCGGGATGTGATTATTTTACGAGTGTAGAAGTTATTAACTTTACAGATAAATCTTATATTGTCTATGCTTCTCGTTACGATTCTATTGGTTGTATTTCTGATTCTATAAATAATGATATTATGAAAGAAATAGAAAAAGAAGATACTTTTTCTGTAGGGAATATGTATGTCGTATTTATTCCTTCAAAAAATGTTAAATATTTGGGTTTTCAAACGTCGAATCTATTTCGGATGAGTCCAGATGAAAAATGGAGATTTTATTTTATTAATGATTCTATAGTCAAAACAAAAACATGGGATGAAATTGTAAAATATCAATTATATGATAAGAAAATCGTGCTGGACGAGGCTAAAATGGATTCGATTGGATGGAAAATTCAGATAAAATAGTCAAAATTACAGACTTTGCATCAAAGCAATTCTGTATCTAAACTTTTGAATTATACATTTTCCAAAAAAATGTTTCATTCTGCAATATTTTATGTACCTTTGCACGCATAACATTTGTTAGTAAGACAAACATACATATTTAAAAGATATCTATAAACGTTATGATTCTTTTTTTTAGAACTCCTTCAAAGAGCGTGATAGCAACACAGGTTGACCATCAGCTCAACAATGACGAGATTAACGAACTATGTTGGCTCTACGGAGACGCTGTGCTCGAAAAGGCAGACAGCCTTGAGGGTTACTTCGTCGGACCGCGCCGTGAAATGATTACTCCTTGGAGTACGAATGCCGTTGAGATTACTCAGAATATGAATCTCCACGGCATTTCGCGTATTGAGGAGTACTTCCCCGTAAGCTCAAAGGATGCCGATCACGACCCGATGCTGCAACGCATGTATGACGGTATCGGTCAGGACGTGTTCACCGTGAACCACAAGCCGGAACCAATCAAGCACATCGAGAACCTCGAAGAGTATAACGAGCAGGAGGGACTCGCCCTCTCGCCAGAGGAAATAGAGTATCTGCACAAGATTGAGAAGCAGCTCGGCAGGCCGTTGACCGACTCCGAGGTGTTCGGCTTTGCACAGATAAACTCAGAGCACTGCCGCCACAAGATATTCGGTGGAGTGTTTATCATCGACGGCAAGGAGATGGAAAGTTCACTCTTTGCCATGATAAAGAAGACAACGAAAGAGAATCCTAACAAGATTCTCTCGGCATACAAAGACAATGTAGCCTTCGCCCAGGGACCGGTAGTGGAGCAGTTCGCACCGAAAGACCAGTCCACTTCCGACTACTTCCAGATAAAGGACGTGGAGAGCGTAATCTCGCTGAAGGCAGAGACCCACAACTTCCCGACAACAGTGGAGCCGTTTAACGGAGCCGCAACAGGAACCGGCGGTGAGATCCGCGACCGTATGGGTGGAGGTGTAGGTTCATGGCCAATTGCCGGAACTGCCGTTTATATGACAGCCTATCCGCGCCTGAAAGAAGACGAACTGAGTCTTGAAGCAAGCAAGGTGGCTCGAGGCAAGGATTCAGAGAAAGACTATACCGGCGAGCGCGACTGGGAAGACATCCTGCCAGTAAGAAACTGGCTGTATCAGTCGCCGGAGCAGATATTGATTAAGGCATCAAACGGAGCCTCAGACTTCGGAAACAAGTTCGGTCAGCCGTTGATTTGCGGTTCCGTGCTCACCTTTGAGCATCAGGAGCCAACGACAACAGGCAAGGCAGACACGAAATATGCATACGACAAGGTTATCATGCTTGCCGGCGGCGTGGGCTACGGCACAAAGCGCGACTGCCTGAAGAAAGAGCCACAGAAGGGCAACAAAGTAGTAGTAGTAGGTGGCGACAACTACCGCATCGGACTCGGTGGCGGTTCGGTATCGTCAGTAGATACCGGTCGCTATAGCAACGGCATCGAGCTGAACGCCGTTCAGCGCGCAAATCCGGAGATGCAGAAGAGAGCCTACAACCTGGTTCGCGCCCTTTGCGAGGAAGATGTAAACCCGGTAGTCAGCATCCACGACCACGGTTCGGCAGGACATTTGAACTGTCTCTCGGAGCTTGTAGAAGAGTGTGGCGGCGAGATAGACATGACAAAGTTGCCTATCGGCGACAAAACCCTCTCGGCAAAGGAAATCATTGCCAACGAGAGTCAGGAGCGCATGGGACTCCTCATCGACGAGAAGCATATCGAACATGTGAGGAAGATTGCCGAGCGCGAGCGTGCCCCACTGTATGTAGTAGGCGAGACGACAGGCGATGCACACTTCTCGTTCGTTCAGGGCGACGGCGTGAAGCCATTCGACCTTGACGTGGCACAGATGTTCGGACACTCACCTGTTACATATATGAAAGATGTAACCGTGGAGCATCATTATCAGGATGCAACATATTCATTGAACGATATCGACGAATACGTTGAGCGCGTGCTCCAGTTGGAGTCGGTAGCCTGCAAAGACTGGTTGACAAACAAGGTAGACCGCTCCGTAACCGGAAAGATTGCCCGTCAGCAGTGTCAGGGCGAGATACAGCTGCCGTTGTCAGACTGCGGCGTTGTAGCTCTCGACTACCGCGGACACAAGGGAATAGCAACAGCCCTCGGTCACGCGCCACAGGCAGGATTGGCAAACCCGGAGGCAGGCTCAGTATTGTCGGTAGCCGAATCACTCACAAATATCGTTTGGGCACCGCTTGCCGACGGTATGGACAGCTTGAGCCTTTCAGCCAACTGGATGTGGCCTTGCCGCTCACAGAAGGGTGAAGACGCCCGCCTGTATTCAGCCGTAAAGGCATTGAGCGACTTCTGCTGCGCTATCCACGTGAACGTTCCGACAGGAAAAGACTCACTGTCGTTGACCCAGCAGTATCCTAACGGCGAGAAGATTGTATCGCCGGGAACGGTAATCGTTACGAGCGGTGGCGAAGTGAGCGACGTGCGCAAGGTGGTATCGCCGGTATTGGTAAACGACAAGAATTCCTCACTCTATCATATCGACTTCTCGTTCGACGAGCAGAAGCTCGGTGGCTCGGCATTCGCACAGAGCCTCGGCAAGGTAGGCGACGACGTGCCTACGGTAGTAAATCCGGAGTATTTCGTTGATGCCTTCAACGCCGTTCAGGAGATGATAAAGAAGGGATGGATCATGGCAGGCCACGACATCAGCGCCGGCGGTCTTATCACAACCCTCCTCGAAATGTGTTTCGCCAACAAGGAAGGCGGTATCCACGTAAACCTGCACGACATTGCCGGCGACGACGTGGTGAAGATGCTTATGGCAGAGAACCCAGGCGTTGTGGTTCAGATTTCCGACGAGCACAAGCAGGAGTTCAAGGAATTTATGGAAGAGCAGGGCGTAAGCTATGCCAAGATAGGATATGCCACACCAAAGGATCGCAAGATTGTGGTAAAGGCTGGTGACTACGAGCATGAGTTCGACATCGACAAGCTGCGCGACGTATGGTATAAGACTTCATATCTGCTCGACCGCGACCAGAGCAAGAACGGCTGTGCCGCTGAGCGCTACAAGAATTACAAGAACGAGCCGCTGGAGATGAAGTTCAACAAAGACTTCACCGGCAAGCTCTCGCAGTATGGCATATCTGCCGACCGCCGCACTC
Source organism: Prevotella sp. UBA746 (assembly GCA_002298545.1). GTDB lineage: Bacteria > Bacteroidota > Bacteroidia > Bacteroidales > Bacteroidaceae > Prevotella. The sequence continues at coordinate 11,219 of DBKQ01000053.1, read as the reverse complement.
CATCAGGCATCAAGGCAGCCATCATCCGCGAGAAGGGAACAAACGGCGAGCGCGAGATGGCATACTCACTGTATCTTGCAGGCTTCGACGTGAAGGATGTTATGATGACCGACTTGGTAAGCGGTCGCGAGACGCTCGAGGATGTGAACATGATCGTGTTCTGTGGCGGATTCTCAAATTCCGACGTACTCGGTTCTGCAAAGGGATGGGCAGGAGCCTTCCTCTTCAACCCTAAGGCAAAAGAGGCACTCGACAAGTTCTATGCCCGCGAAGACACCCTGTCGCTCGGTATCTGCAACGGCTGTCAGCTGATGGTAGAGCTGAACCTAATCAATCCTGAGCACAAGCAGCGTGCCCGCATGCTCCACAACGACTCACACAAGTTTGAGAGCAACTTCCTCGGACTCACCATTCCGAAGAACAACAGTGTAATGTTCGGTTCGCTGAGTGGCAACAAGCTCGGTATCTGGGTAGCCCACGGTGAGGGTAAGTTCTCGTTGCCGGAGGCAGAATCAGAGTATAACGTGATTGCGAAATACAGCTATGCCGGTTATCCGGGCAATCCAAACGGCTCCGACTACAATGTGGCAGGAATCTGCTCGAATGACGGTCGCCACTTGGCAATGATGCCACACCTTGAGCGTGCCATCTTCCCATGGCAGAACGCCTGGTATCCGGCCGACCGCCGCAACGACGACGTTACGCCATGGATTGAGGCATTCGTGAATGCAAGAAAATGGATTGAGGAGAAGACTAAATAAAAGCCCCTCCCCCTTACCCCTCCCCGCGGGGGAGGGGAGTAATATGCTTTGTTGCTTGAATTGTCTAGACAGAATTGTTATTGCAGAATTGTATTGACAGAATTGTCTTGACTGCTTGAGCTACAAAGCATATTATATAAGGTAATGGTGCTATATATAAATATATTTATCAACAAATTTAGCTATTAACAAGTCATACTACTCCCCTCCCCTTGGGGAGGGGTTGGGGGAGAGGCCTTCCTCCCAACCTGTGGCTGATGGTAATGCATGAGAGGCTATATGTACACTGATTTTTTCAAGACATTCTTCCGTATCGGTCTGTTCACTCTCGGTGGCGGCTATGCCATGATACCGATAATAGAGAGCGAGGTGGTAGACAAGCACCACTGGATAGAGAAGAAGGATTTTATCGACATTGTTGCAATATCGCAGAGCTGTCCTGGAGCGCTGGCGATAAACATGAGTGCCTTTATCGGCTACAGGCTGAAAAAGGTGCCGGGAGCCATAGTAACAAGTATTGCCACGGCATTGCCATCGTTCATAATAATACTGCTGATAGCCATGTTCTTCCATCAGTTTAAGGATAATACCGTGGTGGCTGCAATATTCCGCGGCATTCGTCCGGCAGTGGTGGCACTGATTGCCGTGCCCACATTCAAGCTCGCCAAGGATGCCTGCATAACATTCTCAAACTGTTGGATTCCTATCGGCTGCGCACTTGCCATATATATTATGGGGATTTCACCGATATTGATTATCCTGCTTTCCGGGATATGCGGATATGTGTATGGAAAATATATCAAACCTACGGAGTAAAAAACCACTCTAACACCCACCCTAACCCTCCCGAAGGGAGGAAAGGAGAAGTGTGGAATATGACTCATAAAGGGTGAATGTGATTAATTGAAAATTTGGATTGTAAATGCTATATATAAGTCTTTTTATAACGTTCTTCGAGATTGGACTCTTTGGATTTGGAGGTGGCTATGGTATGCTCTCGCTGATTCAGACAGAGGTGGTGAACAACCATCAGTGGATTACGATGGGGGAGTTTACGGATATTGTTGCTGTGAGTCAGATGACTCCGGGGCCCGTAGGTATCAATTCCGCCACCTATTGCGGATATGTTGCCGCCCATAATGCCGGATATGGCGAGGCAATGTCGGTATTTGGCAGTTTGATGGCAACCGTTGCCCTTATCTTGCCGTCGCTGATACTGATGATAATGATTGCAAAGATATTCCAGAAATATATGAATACCCTTCCCGTGAAAAGTGCTTTGGGCGGCTTGCGCCCGGCAGTGGTAGGGCTGCTCGGTGCTGCCACATTGATGTTGCTCTCGCCGGAGAACTTCAGTTCGCCGGCTGTCAACCCCTGGCAGTTCTGGATAAGCTGTTTCCTGTTTGTAGCCACTTTCGTGGGGACTTACTGGATGAAGATAAATCCTATCAGGATGATAATGTATGCAGCCTTCGCCGGACTGGCGTTGTTATACTGAAAACAGATACTTCTCCTGTTTTATGAAGGAGTAATATATTGTCGGAAGTCTATAGTTTGATAACCATGGCGAGTCCATCGGCACCAACACCCACTTGCACTTTCTGCTCCTCGTTGATAATGTTGCCGTCGGCATCCTTTTTTTTCTTCTTGCCCGTAATTTTGTCCACAATCCAGTAGCTTGCCTGAGCCGAGAGGAAACCGATGGCAGCACCGGCAGCCACGTCCTCCCAATGGTGGCGGTTGCGGCGCACGCGGTCAACGGCAGTGATGGTGGCGACGGTATATCCAGCCACGCTAATCCAAGGCGAAGTCTTCCAGTACTCTTTATGCAGAACCGTAGCTCCACAGAAAGCCACCGCCGTATGTCCGGAGGGGAACGACTCGTTGTCAGTGCCGTCAGGTCGCATCTTGTGGATGGATTTCTTTAATAGCCATGTAGTTCCAGAGCATAAAATGAAAGATGCGCCCGACTTATACAATCTTTGTTCCCATGAACTTCTGCATTTCACTCCGGCTGCTTTAAGTATGAACGAAGCTGCCATTGGTGTATATTCCAACACGTTGTCGATACCGTCGCCATGGTATCGCTTATATTGAGATGACGCTTGTGCAAAACAGCCGATGCTTGTCTGTATGAGTATTAATAATGTTATAATCTTTGTTTTCATTTGGCAAAGATACGTCTATTTGTTGATAAAATAAAGCGTCAAACCATAAAAATACGATATGACGCTTGGTTTTTTGAATAGTATTTTACCGAATCTCCTGTCTTCTACTCTTAACATCATGTATGGATAATGAATTGATAATTATACGAAATCGTAAGCAATGAGTATTACATTATAGTTAAAATATAAAAATATCTCTAATTTACGTAATAACGTATAAGTAAAATTGCTATATTTGCGATGTTTTCTTAATTAACTAAAAACTTTACCACTATGACACCTACAGAATTTATCAAAAAGGCAATTCATTTATTGGATGACTACATGATTCGTTCGGGTAAGGACGAAATCAATGAGATGGAGGCAAACCAGGAGCTTGCTAAGGTTGGGATGCTTGAAGATGAGGTTTCGCATCCGGGCAAACCATTAAGAGAGCTCCTTATAAAACTGCGTGACTCAAACCATTTACCACAGAATATCCGTCAACGCTACGGAGCGTGGAAAATAAGAATCTCTTCTACTGTGGCACGCAAGCCTATGGTGATTAGTGTATTCTGATTGAATGAAGCATTACTTTAGTGGAGTTTTACCGTTATAAGAGAAACCGCTGAATATTTTATATATCTTGTAAATCGATGATATAAAATGTTCAGCGGTTTCTCTTTATTGTGTTATTCCCTTTCCTTTATTTATCGCTTTATCAGCTTCACCTTTTTATATAAGGCCCCGTTCTTTGTAATGCTGCCGATATAAACGCCCCGGTTCCCATTGACTGGTATGCTCGTAACATCTCCGGCATTGGCTCTAACAGAAGACGAGTGAACGAGGGCACCGGAATCAGAAAATATATTGATGCCATACAATCCGCTTTCGCCAAACCTCATGTTTACGGTATCTGTGAATGGAGTAGGGTATACGGTAATAGAGCCGTTTGGATTGCTCAAGACTTCAGTCTTTTTGATGCTTGATGTATTGGCAATCTCCTGATAATCGCTCCATGCAATGTTGGAACCGCTTATACCGTCGGGCGACACGGCACGCACACCGAAACGACACTGTCTATTGTTGCCGCCGGTAAGCGGAGCGCCGATTACGTATGCCGCCCACGACTCGGTGGTGGTCATCAGTTGCGGTTCCTCGCCCTGTTGCTGGAAATAAATCTCATAATACCATGTTCCCACCTCGTCATTATAAGTTTTTTCTTCGCCGCTCTCCTCCTTCGATGCATAGCGCATCTTGAAGTCCACGCTGCCGGGATTGCCGCGTAGCACTTCAATCTCCTTGATCGTAGGCTTCATAGTGGAGAATGACTGTCCGGGGCTTCTTAATGCCAATTCACCGATGAGCATATTGTAGTCTGCCGGAGTATTTTCGAGCGTGATTCCAATCATGGCAATATTGTCGCCATCTTTGATCTGCAGTTTTTCGAGAGAGGTTTTGAATGTTGTCCATTCCCCCTGTCGGTCGGCATCGGGAAGGGCAATCTCCTTGTAGTTCGCTACGTCGCCGCTCAATGCCACGAAGAGACGGGCATGACTCGCATTGCCTTTGGTGAGTTTATACGTAACCGATAGTTCATCAGAAGCCATCACCGCAAGCTTCGTCTTGAATAGCTTTATGCGCGAAAAGTCTGTTGCTCCATAGAGCTTCAAGCAGGAGCCGCCGGTATAGGCATCCTCCCAAGTGAGTTCGGCTTCAGCAAGAGAAGCGATGTTGTCTGCAGAAACCTTGTCCTCTCTGTCGGTAATCCAGAAGCGCCATGTAGGCAGATAGTCTTGCATGTTCAGGTTATACCATTTAGAGTCTGCCACTACCTGTCCGTCCTTATACAGTTTCAGTCCGTTGCCCATATTAAATCGGGTAACGAAGGGCATATTCTGGATAGTAGACTTTGCCGTGAGCAGTCGGGCAAGTCCGTGGAAGGTTTTGAGGTCGCTGTTGTCGAGAGAGCAGTCGGTGCGCACGGGGGGCAGCAGAGCCGGATTGCGGTAGCCGCCGGAGAATATCAGTTCCTGTTTTTCCAGATAAGCCCTCTGTATATCCTCGTCGGTAGAACCGTAGTCGGTGGCAGTTTCGTGGATAAGACTTTGGGAGTGGGCACCCCAGAAGCCGACGGAAGTCTCGTTGTCGATAAGACTCTGCCAGTAGTCTTGTTTCAGCGCCTTGCCCTGTATGTCGAAGCTGGCGTAATAGTCATACGGGTCACGTTTCAGCGCTTTAGCGAAGCTGACGGAGTGTTCCAATACATAATTGTCCCAGTCGTAATTGGCAAACATCTGGTCGGTTACGATATTGTCGCCCGTGCCGAATATGTTTTTGTTGAAGCGGCACAGTCCGTAGTTGCTTGTCATCATGCCGTCGTCTTTCGTAACGTCATACCATTGCAGTTCAAACTTCCATCCGATAGCCTCCGCCTTTTTGTGCACCTCGGCAAAGAAGTCCTGTATCAGTTTCATCATCTCCTCGGTGGTGGTGAATTCTGAGTTCACTCCCATGCCGTTGATGCCATAGTATTTCATCAGCTTGGCGAGTTTCAGGGAGTTCTTGAACGAGCCGTCGTCGTTCTTTTCCATCAGCTTGCGTAGCGTCATAGAGTGGACGTCAGTCTTGTCCAGTCCGATATTCGCATTCCATGGAATCTTGAGCACGCATCCCACGGTTACTCCATTCTTTGCTGCTGCATCAGATATACCTGCCGCCACGCGAATCCATGGAGCCGACCAGTTGCCGTGGCAGTTGATATACTGCCACATCGAGAAGTTGTCGCCATCGAAGCAGTATCTTGGCAGTGCCTTCCATGTAGTCGTGGGGTCGTCGAGCGGAGTCCACATCAGCATCTTTCTGCCGCTGGGCACGTCGCTCCTAACCTGGTAGTCGCCGTCGGTAATCCTCGGCAAAGGTCTTTGGCGTGAGATAAAAAACTCGTCGTCGAGTCTTGATATCCCGCCCGGTGGCGTTCCGGGCTCCCAACTGTCGAAGAATTTATAAAAATCATCCCAATCGAGCGTGGAATCCTTCTCCGCCGCCACAACTTTCTCAAAGTCAAAGTTATGCTCCGGTGTGCTTTGCGCCTGTGCCATCAAACTGAAGGCGAGGGCTGCCAGTAGTATTGTTGTCTTGTGTTTCATCTTCTATTTTGTCCGTTTTATATTGAATATGTAAGTAAATAGATTTGGAGCACTATATATTGTGTATAAATCTACTGATATTACTTTCACTTTGTTTGCAAAAGTAAGAAAATAAAGGCAAACAAACAAATTGTAGACGAATATACTGATTTTTCTATTATATACAAAAAGTCCCCAAATCTTTCTTGTTAAGACTGGGGACTTGTAATAATACGTTATTGTATTGACGTTTTAGCTCTATTCCGCTGAGTCATCATCCCAAAGGCTGTTTTTGCCACCTATGGTAGTTTCTGGAGTAGAGTTGATTTCTTTGGCATTGCCAACTTCACCTCCTTTGTCGCTTGGCTTAGAGGCTATACCTAAATTTCCATCACCCATGATAAAATCTGGGATTTTAACGATTGCAACTTCTGGCTTTTTATACTTCTTTGTTTCCATAAAAAATTATTTTATTGATATCTTCTTTCCGTTTACGATATACATTCCAGACTGTAGACCATTGATACTATCTGACAGATATACGCCCTGAATGCTATATACCTTGTTTTTGCAGGTGTTAGTGTCCTGCTGTATCTCGTTTATAGCTGTAGTCTCATCACCGATTACACGGAAACCTACAGTCTTTGCTGTTGATTCGTCAGTTGGATACTCAAAGTTGCCATCAGCACGGTTCTGTATTGTCATATAGAATTTAGTAGGACGAACAAATGTTGTTGCGTCTGATGTCGCAGTAAAGGTCTGATTATCAACATCGAGATAATAAGCATATTTGTCCTTTAGGGTAGTTTTCTCAAGAACACCAACGAATGTAAACTTCTGTTTCAGAGTAGAGCAGTCGAACACGGCATTTGTTGGCTTCTTTATTTCCGCTCCCGTCAGTTCAAGAATGTTGTCGCTACCTGTCTTTGCCTTAATCAGACAAGGAGTGTTTGCTGTAGCAGTTTCACCTTCGCTGAGCTTTCTGTATTCTATTGTCGTAGCTCCGTTTACGAGCTCTGTATCCCAAATTTCTGCAAACTCAAATTTGTTAAGTATTTCAGATGTCAATTTGATGTCGAAAGGCACATAGAAACTTGTCCATTTATCCTCTTTAAAATTACCGGTCATTTTGACAGTTGCATCGCTTACGTTGGCGTTGACTGCGATACGGCTCACGTCGGCAAGAGAGAACTCGAGGTTTTTGTCTGTTGCGCTGAATGCTGTATATCCATTATCTGTAACGACAAGTAGGTCACCTGTCACGATACCGTAAGTACCATTTCCGTTTGGTGCTGCGACAGAGCCGTCATCACAATATTCGGATACGTCGCTGCTGAATGTTCCGCCCTTTACTTCCACAGCATCCTCAGCATCGGCAACGTCTTTAGTGTTTATAACC
>DBKQ01000053.1:0-3772 GCA_002298545.1 Prevotella sp. UBA746 | reverse complement strand
AGTAACCTCCACGGCGGCCTTCGTTCCACTGACCTTGGCATCACCGGAGATAGTTATCTTGGTGCTTGCAACTTCTGGGTAATTAGCGTCACGATCAAATATCACGCCAGTTGTACCTACAACAACACGGGAGTCGCCTACTTGTCCCATCAGACTTGCATCTCCAGTTGCAATAACCTCACCGCCAGTTTGATTCAGCTGTCCGCTGCGCATTACAATGCCGGCTCCGCCAAGGGCTACAATCTTTCCGCCGCTGATATTCAGCGTACCATTTTGCGGATGATAAACGCCACAAGCTACATAACCTCCTGTTTGAATATGGCCAATCATCGTACCGCCATTGATGTTGATGGTAGTACCGCCAAGCCCTTTGCTTCCATTTCCGGCAACAACAGCATTGTCTTTGGCAACGAGTACACCGCCGTTGACATTTGCACTGGCACCTTCACCTTGAGGGGATATGGTAAACTCCTGCGACTGAAGATATCCGCCGTTTACTGTTACTGTAGACTTTATTTCGTTTGTCCCGGTTTTGTCTCCATTGGCGGCAAAAAGTATATAGCCGGACGACGTGGTATATTTACCGCTATTAACAGTGATGCATGCACCATTGTTTGCTGTAATGTTTTTAGCAAGTTTCATCGTGCCGGCAGTATAAGTTACAGTATTGTAGTCGCTGCTTACTATTGGTTCCGTTGTTGCCGTATTGTCCTCCAAAGTGAGGACAGCACCATTATTTGCAGTAAGCGATTGTATGTTAACATCATGTCCGTTAAGGTCGAGCGTAATGTTTTTCTGTATAGTGTATGACTTCGTCGTTTCATTGATGTCACTTAGAATCTTAACAGTTTGTTCGCTTGTTGCTGCATCTATAGCCTCGCTGAGCGAAGTATATTTCGTGTCGCCAACTTTGGCAAAGTAATAGTTAGCCTGTACAGTCACCTTGCCGTCCTCAGTCGTTGTAAGCGAGCCCTCGTCAACGTATGGTTCAATACTTGAAGTCTCGCCACTGAAAGTTCCGCCCTTGATGGCGATATCGACAGCGTTGCCAGTTGTCGGCTGTGCATCAACGGCAAGAGCGTTGCCTTCGGCTGTGATTGTACCGCCGTTGATGGTGGCGGTAACGTCAGCATACGGATTGGTGAAATTGATGGCTGCATTTCCAAGGTTGCCAGTACCGTCGCCCCATGTGCCTGTATTTCCTGTTCCTTTACTTGTGATAGTTCCGCCGTTCACTTAGAGTTTGCCATTTTTCATAGCTATACCGCCAGCATTACCATATATAATACCTGCATTTACGGTTACGCTTCCGCTTTGCGGATTATAAATGGCGTAGTCGGTTGTAGAAATAATCTCCCCACCATTTATGGTTACGGAAGTATTGCCCGATGTGGCTCCCTGTCCTCCGATTGCATACCAGCCTGCTTCAATCTTTCCGCCGTTAACAGTAATTTTTCCTTGGCCTATTACTTCAATGCCAAATTCTCCTTTTTCTTGTGCGTTATCAGGATTTACTGTATATATGTGTCCGCTGTTTATCGTAAGACTTCCGTTGTCTTTTACGATCACGGCACCTCTTCTGTAAGATGTTAATGAACCATCAGACTCAGAATAAATCTTGCCCGTACTGTTTTCTTTGGAATCGATGAGCGTTAAGTTTCCATTGATTACCAAACTTGTGTAAGTTGTATTTCTGTTTCCTGCTTTAATTGAATAACCGTTTAGGTCAAGTGTCGCTGTTTTCGTGTTCGGGAATACAACTTTTGACGTATATGTGTTTTTCGTAAAGTCCAAATCTTTTAGTAATTTGATAACGTCTCCGTTTTTTGCACTGCTGAAAGCTTTGGATACGGATGAGAACGTTGTCGTTCCAATCTGTGCCACCTGCGCCGTCGCCACACACGTTGCCCCGAATGCCATTGTTATGCAAACGAGCGACCTTGTTAGAATAGGTTTATAGTTCATAAGCAAAATAAGAATGCTTCGTCCACTCCCCTAAAACGAAAATGATAAGATAAATATGTCTTGTGCCAGCTCTTAGAAATAAAAAACGGAGGAGTTCCACATTGCCCGCTCCACCATCTGAGGCCTTCGAACTTGCCCACCGTCTTAGAACGAGCAACGTTGGAAGGCCTCCGTAAGGAATATATGCCTCATTATGCAATATGTCCATACAATGTCGTAATCCTCCTTTCCTGTCAAACGGACAGCAAGGGGACATTACGACAAAGCAAGGCTATGCATCTCTGTATACATATCCTAATAGGAGGCGTTCACTCGTTGCAATGTTAAGACGGACTTTTGGAGTGTTCGAAGTTCCAGATGGTCAAAACATAGTGCTGTAAACGCCTTTTATCAAAAAGAGTGTGTCGGAATACAGCGACATGCGTGTCGCAAAAACCGATACCGATGCAAAGATAAGTTTTTTTTTTGCAAATAGATACTTTGTTCTGAATTTTTTATGAAATATTTTATGTATGGAAATAGTGGTGTTTTAATATGTTAGTTTCACAAGCGAATAGAGTACAGCATGCAGAAAACACAGTGCGGTTTTTCGTTAATATACAATAACTTGCAGCTTTTCAGGTTAAAATGTATTAACCTGAGCTTACTATTTGCACTTTTGAACGTCTAAATTAATAACTTCGTGGGCGAAATATGCCGTATACATTATATAATATGTAAAGCATGACGAAAGTAAGAATATAAACAAAACAAAGAAAGGAATATAATTATGAACAAGAAAGTTTTGATTATGGCAGTTGCTGCCGGATGCCTCGTTATGGGCAGCTGCGCAAGCAAGAAAGACTTGCAGAACTGCCAAAACGAAAACCGTGAACTGACAAATAAATACCAGGACTCAAAGGAGCAGCTCGCTGCAAGCAAGGCTCGCGTTACAAGTTTGGAGGAGCAGCTCGCACAGGCTAAGAAGGACTATGCCGCCCTGCAGGGCTCGCTCGACAAGAGCTTGGCAAATGCCGGACAGAACAATATCAGCATCGAGAAACTCGTAGACCAGATTAACGAGTCTAACCAGTATATCCGCCACCTGGTGGAGGTGAAGAGCAAGAGCGACTCGCTCAATATGGTTCTCACCAACAACCTGACCCGCTCTCTGAGCAAGGAGGAAAGCAAGGAGGTTGACGTGCAGGTGCTGAAGGGCGTCGTTTACATCTCGCTTGCCGACAATATGCTTTATAAGAGCGGAAGCTACGAAATCAACGACCGTGCTGCCGAGACTCTGAGCAAGATTGCAAAGATTATCAAGGACTACAAGGACTACGAGGTGCTCATCGAGGGCAACACCGACAATGTGCCTGTCAACAGCAGCGCGGCCTCAATGAAGAACATCCGCAACAACTGGGACCTCTCGGCTCTCCGCGCCTCCAGCGTGGTTCAGGCTCTCCAGAACCAGTATGGCGTTGATCCGAAGCGTCTGACCGCAGGCGGACGCGGCGAGTACAACCCCGTGACCTCCAACGACACCGCCGTTGGCAAGCAGCGCAACCGCCGCACCCAGATTATCATCACCCCCAAGCTCGACCAGTTCATGGACCTCATCGACAAGGCTCCCGAGGAGAGCGCAAAGTAAGTGCCGCGCCACTTTTGTGACACATGACATGATTTGCATGTTACTTGCATAGACAGCATAACATAAAACATAAAAGAAAAGGCTTTTTTCTTGCATTGGCAAGAGAAAAGCCTTTTCTTTTTTTATGCTTCCAAACGGAAACTTGTTGTCAAAACAATCTTATGTTTCCAAACAATTAAT
>DBKQ01000041.1:54390-63530 GCA_002298545.1 Prevotella sp. UBA746 | reverse complement strand
TAACGGTAGTTACAACACCTCCGTTAGGCCAATCCGCTCCTTCGGGATATGACAGAGAAACTTGCGTACTTGATATCTGCTTCAATGATACTTACCGATATTATGATACTTTTTATGATACTTTTTGTTGAATAATCGGAAAAGTATCATTCGCTATAAGTGGCATATAAACAATGGGTTATGTACTAATTTAAATGCCAAAATGATACTTTGACACTTTTTGGCAAAAAATAATTATATGTGCGCGTAAGAAGAGTTTTAAGCTATGCACATGACATTTAATTTTTTTTTGTTACATAAATTTTGGATGTGTGTAATAAAAGATTTAACTTTGCATCTAAACGGCGCAAGGCACGTAGTGTCCATAAGTGCCGGTAAATAATTAACGATAAAAAGAATAGGTTATGAATAGTATTAAGATTGCAACACTCGGTTTGTGTGCGGCAGCAGTAGTAAGCTGTGGAAACAATACAGGTAATGGAGCTCTTATCGGAGCAGGTGGCGGTGCCGTAATCGGTGCGATAATCGGTAAGATTGCCGGAAACACGGCAGTTGGTGCAGCCATCGGAACAGCAGTAGGAACAGGAGCCGGAGCACTTATCGGCAAGCATATGGATAAGGTAAAGGCCGAAGCTGAAGCTGAGCTGAACAATGCAAAAGTGGAAGAGGTGACAGATGTCAATGGCCTGAAGGCAGTGAAGATAACATTCGACAGCGGATTGTTGTTTAAGACAAGTTCTTCAGAACTCAGTTCGGCAAGCAAGACAAATCTCGACAACCTTGCAAAGCTGATGAAGAAATATTCTACGTGTGCAATTGATGCATACGGACATACAGATAACCAAGGCTGGAGAAACTCAACCGCAGAGCAGAGCGCACAGAAGAATCTGGAACTCTCGCAGCAGAGAGCACAGTCGGTAGTAGACTATCTCAAGGCAGCCGGAGTCGCAAACAGCCAGTTTAAGAATGTAGTGGGGAAAGGCAGTTCAGAGCCAGTGGCAGACAACAGTACCAAGGCAGGACAAGACCAGAACCGCCGTGTAGAGATTTACATGTATGCCAGCGAGCAGATGGTGAAAGAGGCTCAGCAAGGCAAGCTTAACTAATATCCCAACAAACAGAAATGAGAAAACTCGGTATTGTAGGGAAAGTATTCAAATGGGTGGTGGCAGCCTTCTTCGGCTCCACCATTCTTGTTGTGGTATTATATCGGTTCGTGCCGGTATACTACACGCCGCTGATGTTTATCCGTTGCTTCCAGCAGATGGGCGAGGGGGAGCCGATGAAGATGCACCACCACTGGGTGCCGATGGAGGAAATCTCTCCGCATATGCCAGTGGCAGTAATGGCAAGCGAAGACCAGCGCTTCCTGCTGCACCACGGTTTCGACTACAAGGCTATCGAGAAAGCTGCAATGCATAATCTTGAAGGAAAAAAGAAGCACGGAGCCAGTACTATAAGTCAGCAGACGGCAAAGAATGTCTTTCTGTGGCCAGGTCGTTCGTGGGTGAGAAAAGGTTTTGAGGCATATTTCACGGTGCTTATAGAATTTATGTGGAGCAAACAGCGTATCATGGAGGTTTATCTAAACTCAATAGAAATGGGAGACGGCATATATGGAGTAGATGCCGTAGCGACAGACAATTTCTCTACCGATGCAGCAAACCTGTCGAGAGCCCAGTGTGCACTAATAGCTGCCACGTTGCCAAATCCGCGTAAGTTCAGTTCGAAGGACCCAAGTGCTTATATGCGCAAGCGTCAGCGCCAGATAGAGCAGCAGATGAGATTTATCCCTTCATTCCCTCGTGAGGGTGAAGATATAAACCCGTCGACCTCTTCGGGCGGAGTGTATAGAAACTATAAGAAATAATTTCCTTTTCGATTTCCAGTTCTTTTCAGCTCCTACATTATTTAATAATATTATTATCGGAGTAAATAAGAACAGGAAATCGGAAAACAGCATATACCTATTGATGGAAAACAAGAATATGTCAGATTTCCTTGCAGGACTGAACGACAGTCAGCGGGCAGCCGTGGAATATTGCGACGGTCCGTCGCTCGTAATTGCCGGTGCCGGTTCAGGCAAGACCCGTGTGCTCACTTATAAAGTAGCATATCTGCTCATGCAGGGCATGAACCCATGGAATATATTAGCTTTGACATTTACCAACAAGGCTGCAAACGAGATGAAGGAGAGAATAAACAATATCGTGGGTGGAGACCATGCCAGAAGCATTTATATGGGAACATTCCACAGTATCTTCTCCAGAATCCTGCGGTCGGAAGCAAACAACATTGGCTATAATTCAAACTTCACCATATACGACGACAGCGACTCGAAAAGCCTCGTGAAAGCAATCATTAAGGAGATGGGACTTAACGACAAGGTCTACAAGCCGTCAACAGTAGCTTCAAGGATAAGCATGGCGAAAAACCATCTCCTTCTGCCAGAAGATTATGTTCTGGACCGTGCGTCTCAAACGCGAGATTTCGAGACGCACATGCCAGATATGTCGAAGATTTACTCCACATACTGTGAGCGCTGTAGAAGGGCAAATGCAATGGACTTCGACGATTTGCTCGTGAACATATATGTATTGTTCAATGAACATCCTGAAGTATTGAAGAAATATGCCTCTAATTTTCAGTATATATTAGTCGACGAGTATCAGGATACAAATGCCGTGCAACAGAAAATCGTATACCAACTGGCGAGCGTCAACCACCGTGTGTGTGCTGTTGGAGACGATGCCCAGAGTATCTATGCGTTCCGTGGAGCAAATATCGATAACATGTTGAGTTTCGAGAAGGTATTTACAGGAAGCAGGATATTCAAACTCGAGCAGAATTACCGAAGTACGCAGCGTATCGTAGAAGCAGCAAACAGTTTGATTCTCCATAACCAGTGGCAGATACGCAAGGATGTGTACAGCAAGAACAACGAGGGAGAGCGCATAAAACTCAAGATGGCATACAGCGACAAAGAAGAGGCTGTAATAGTATGTAAAGACATACGAAGCATTATGCAGGAAAGCGGTGGAGAATATAGCGACTTTGCGATCCTGTATCGAACGAATGCTCAGAGCCGAACTTTTGAGGAAGCACTGCGCAAGGCAAATATGCCGTATAGAATATACGGCGGCTTGAGCTTTTATCAGCGTAAGGAAATAAAGGACGTTATAGCCTACTTCCGACTTGTTGCCAATCCTAACGACGAGGAAGCTCTGAAGAGAATAATAAATTATCCTACTCGTGGAATCGGAAATACAACTCTGACGAAAATTATTGATACCGCCACGGCTAATGGCGTGAGTCTGTGGACTGTACTCTCCTCGCCGGAAAGAAGTGGACTGAAGGTAAGTAAGGCAGTGCTCAATAAGCTTGAGGCTTTCCGGACGATGATTGCTGGCTTTATAGATCGACTAACAGAGGATGATGCCTATACCTTAGGCTACGACATAATAAAAACGAGCGGTATTGCTGCTGACTTATATGCCGACAAGGAGCCGGGGAGCGTGGCAAGACAAGAGAACCTTGAGGAGTTTCTCAATGGTATGCAGGATTTCGTAGAGGGCAGAAAAGAAGACGCTTCGTTGTCGAAAAGTATATACCTTACGGATTTCTTACAGGAGGTGTCGCTGCTTACAGACATCGAGAGTAAGCAGGATGACGAAACGAAGAAGGTGAACTTGATGACAATACATAGTGCAAAGGGACTTGAATTTCCACATGTCTTCATCGTCGGACTGGAGGAGAATATCTTCCCGAGTCCTATGTCGTGCGACTCTCAGCGCGCACTTGAAGAGGAGCGCCGACTGCTGTATGTTGCCATAACGAGAGCCGAGCGTACATGCGAGCTGACATGTGCCAGAAACCGTTACCGCTACGGTAAAATGGAGTTTGATACCCCAAGCCGTTTTATAAAAGATATAAAACCGTCGCTTATAGAAGTGAACAATCTTGCCGATGAGGCTTCGAGGATGGATAACCGTTTTGCTTCGCTCGGAAATAAAGGTTTTGGGGGCAGAGGATATGGGAGTGGCGAATTCGGAAACAGAGGATACGGCAGCAGATATCAGAATTCAAATCCAGTGGCGAGTCAGTTTCGTGCTGATCCTAAACCACGAGCCGTAGGTCATGTTGACGACAGTTATCATTTCCGGAAGGGCGACTATACCGAAGTCTTGGGTATCAGTAATCCGGCGATGAAAAGTTCCGGACGTATTACTGCCCCGAAAAATCCGTCAACATCTTCCGTTGGCACAGTGAACGACAATGTAACAAACATTGGTGGCGTTGCTGTTGGAGCCACTGTAGAGCATACGCGTTTCGGGGTAGGCACCGTGTTAAGACTTGAAGGCAGCGGAGAGAACGCCAAGGCAACGGTAGAATTCAAGAATGTCGGCACAAAGCAGTTGCTGATGAAATTTGCAAGACTTAAAGTTATAAAGTAAATAATGGCAAGAAGATACAGAAAGAAAAGAATATTCGTCATACTACTTGTTTTTTGTCTTATCGTTTTCTTATCGGTAAGACAGTGTGTGTCTTGTTTGTCTTCAAGCGAGACCGACAAAAAACCTGCTCCCGTGAGCCATACCCATCTGAACGATACGCTAACAAACAGTATGTCGGATGCTCCCCAGCTTCAGGACATGGAGACAACGCTGAAGAGATATTTCGAGCGGTGGGAACTTAATGGAGCTCAGATTGCCATATCGCGCAATGATTCGTTGCTTTACTGTAAGGGATTTGGCTGGGCCGACAAGGAGAAGGGTATTGCTATGGAACCGACACAAGTGATGCGTTTTGCCTCGGTGTCGAAACTGCTTACGGCAGTAGGAGTGATGAGACTGGTCGAAACTCATGTGCTGAGGCTTTCCGACCATGTTTTTGGTCCTAAGGGTATTCTCAATGATACGGCTTATACAAATGTTATAAAGGATAAACGGTATTTCGACATAACATTGGAGCAATTGCTGCGCCATAAGGCTGGTTTCACCAATGGTGCTGGAGACCCTATGTTCTCAACCCGATATATCATGATGCAGAACCATCTGTCGACGCCGCCAGACCACGAGACCTTGATGCGTATCCTACTAAAACGCCGGTTGGGTTATACTCCGGGTACAGCGAAGCGGTATTCAAATGTAGGATATACATTGCTGTCGATGATTATAGAGAAAAAGACAGGCATGTCGTATGAGGACTATATGCGCAAATATGTTTTTGAGCCGGCAGGATGCTATGATTTCCATATTGCCGGCAACTACTATAAGGACCGCAGAAGAAATGAGGTGAAATACTATATGCATAAAGGGTCGGAGCCTGTATATGAATATAATAACAGTGGAAATAAAGTAGAGAAATGCTATGGCGAGAATGATATTCCGCGTCTTGCCGGTGCCGGTGCATGGTGTGGCTCGGCTGCAGAACTGTCGCGTTTCATTGCTTCGATAGATTTACTTCCGGGCATTCCTGATATTCTTAGCCGCGAATCGGTTGAGCTTATGACAAAGGAGATGCCGGACCATGATTTTTGTATCGGATGGAATTTCTGTCCTAAGGGAAAGCCTTGGATTAGAACTGGGTCTTTATCTGGGACGAGTGCTCTTGTGCTGCGTTATCCTGATGGTGAGAGCTGGATTCTGATAACAAATACGAGTACGTGGAAAGGACACGGATTCTCAAACGACACGATGCGCTTGTTTGAGAAACTACGTCAAAAATACAGTAGTAAGATGCCGAAGCGAAATTTGTTCTTCAAATAGGAATTTGGATATAATAAATGCCGGAACATTGTTCCGGCATTTATTATATTAATATGTATGCGTACTTATTTAATAAGCAAAGAGCGGATACTGCTTCATCGTTTCGTTAACGCGCTTGCGTACAGAAGCGATAACTTCCTCGTTCTCCGGGTCGTTGAGCACTTCTTCAATAAGCTCAGCGATAAGTACCATCAAGTCTTCCTTAGCACCGCGTGTGGTGATGGCAGGAGTTCCGAGGCGGATTCCGGAAGTCTGGAAAGCGCTGCGTGTATCAAAAGGCACCATATTCTTGTTTACCGTAATATCGGCAGCAACAAGAGCCTTTTCTGCCACCTTACCAGTAAGTTCAGGATATTTTGTGCGCAGGTCAACGAGCATGCTGTGGTTGTCAGTTCCACCGCTAACGATAGAGAAGCCACGTTTGATAAGTTCTTCGGCAAGTTTTGCTGCGTTTTTCTTCACCTGAAGAGCCCATTCCTTGAACTCAGGCTGAAGAGCCTCATTGAAGGCAACAGCTTTGGCTGCGATGACATGCTCCAATGGTCCGCCCTGTTCGCCAGGGAACACAGCACTGTTGAGTAGCTGGCTCATCATCTTTATTTGTCCCTTAGGAGTTTTCTTACCCCATGGATTCTCAAAGTCCTTTCCCATGAGAATAATTCCGCCACGCGGACCGCGCAGGGTCTTGTGGGTTGTAGAAGTAACGATGTGAGCATATTTAACAGGGTTGTCGAGTAGTCCGGCTGCAATAAGTCCTGCAGGATGAGCCATGTCGATCATGAGCAAAGCTCCGACCTTGTCGGCAATCTCGCGCATACGTTTATAATCCCATTCGCGGCTATAAGCAGAACCACCACCGATAATGAGTTTCGGCTTATGCTCGATGGCGAGACGTTCCATCTCGTCGTAGTCCACTCTTCCTGTCTCTTTGTTGAGATTATATCCAACCGGGTTGTAGAGAATACCAGAAGTGTTGACTGCCGAACCATGTGAGAGGTGACCTCCATGAGCAAGGTTAAGTCCCATGAATGTGTCGCCAGGGTTAAGAACGGTGAGCAATACGGCTGCATTGGCCTGAGCTCCGGAATGTGGCTGTACATTTGCATACTCTGCTCCGAAAAGTTTCTTCACTCTCTCGATAGCCAGAGTTTCCACTTCGTCAACAACTTCGCATCCACCGTAGTAGCGTTTGCCTGGGTAACCCTCAGCATACTTGTTTGTCAGGCATGAGCCCATGGCTTGCATAACTTCGTCGCTGACAAAGTTCTCAGATGCAATAAGTTCCATACCTTTCAGTTGGCGCTGGTGTTCTCTCTCGATAAGGTCGAAAATCGCTTGGTCTTTTTTCATTTTTTCTTTGATAAGGATTAAACGTATGTTATTATATTTGTAGAATAATGCTTCTCCTATACGAGTTTTACGTGGTTCATATCCTGCTCCTTGTCGCAGTAATGGCATCTTATGATACCATTAGCCTTGTCGATAACATGGAAGATAGTCTGCATCGGCTCGTTGTTGGTGATACATTTCGGATTGTTGCATTTTACTATTCCGCAGAGTTTGTCGGGAGTAGTTACTGTTTTTTTCTCCACCACCTCATAGTCGCGAATAACGTTGAGTACCACGTTAGGTGCAACGACAGAGAGGCGTGATATTTCCTCATCGGTGAAGAATTTGTTTTCAATCTTTATGATACCCTTTTTGCCAAGTTTCTTTGAGGGATAGTTATATCCGATGGTAACAGGCTCGTCAAGAGTCTGCAGACCGAGCAGTGTAGCCACGGCATAAGCTTTCTCTGCTGGAATATGGTCGATTACGGTGCCGTTTTCGATTGCGGCAACGAGTCTTTCTTTCTTGCTCATTTTATGAATTACGATTAAAAGTTCAACCTATGATTGTCTTGTCTGCCTTTATGTCGTCGAGAGTATACCCCAGTACGTCGCAGATTATAGCCTCTCTTGCATAAAGTCCGTTTTGCGCTTGTTGTATGTAGTAAGCATGCGGATTCTCGTCAACGTCGTATGCTATCTCGTTAACTCTTGGCAGCGGGTGCATTATCTTCATGTTTTCGCGTGCTTTGCCGAGCATGTCGTTGCGGAGGATATAAACATTCTTCACTCTTTCATATTCCATAAGGTCAGAAAAGCGTTCTTTCTGTACTCTTGTCATGTATAGGATGTCGGCTCCGGCTATGATATCCTCATTGAAGTCTGTATGCTCAACGAATTTTATGCCGTGCTGTTTACAATACAGCTTGTACTCGTCTGGCATGGCGAGTTCCTTTGGTGCGATAAAGTGGAATGTAGGGTTGAAATGGCGCATTGCCATGATTAGGGAATGGACTGTACGCCCGTATTTAAGGTCGCCGACAAGGTAGATGTTCAGATTCTCAAGTGTTCCTTGTGTCTTGTATATGGAATAAAGGTCGAGCATACATTGTGACGGATGTTGGTGGGCACCGTCTCCGGCGTTAATAATAGGTATCGGTGCTATTTCCGATGCATATTGCGCCGCACCCTCGATGTAGTGTCGCATGGCGATAACGTCAGCATAGTTTGACACCATCAGTATAGTGTCCTTCAGTGTTTCTCCTTTAGTGGCACTCGTCACTTTCGCATCGGAGAATCCTATAACCTTTGCGCCAAGCCTGTTTGCTGCAGTTTCAAAACTCAGTCGTGTTCTTGTAGAAGGCTCAAAGAAAAGTGTTGCCACCACTTTGCCTTTTAGAATCTCACGATTTGGGTGCATTTCGAACTCTTTTGCCATATTTATCAAGTATAGGATTTTCTCCTTCGACAAATCGGCAATTGTTACAAAATCATGTTTTTCCATATACCGTAGTTATGTTTTTATTAAATTCATCTGCGAAGGTACGGAATTTTTTTTATTTAAATCTGATGTTATGAGGAAAAGTAAAAAAATGTGTCGTTTTTTATAGATTACCTTACATGAGTTTAAAGAACTTATTGAATTGTCATGTTTTTTGAAGGTCGTTTTATGACGTTAATAATTGCTGTTGCCGAGACTCCTGTAAATGTTATTTTTCGTTTTTTTCAATAAAGGGCTTATATATCGAGAATTTTATCTAAATTTGCAAAGATAAAACGAAAGAAAGATAATGAGAAAAGCATTGATAAAATTCTTATGGGGCACATTTGCTACTGTGGTGTCGCTCGTTTTCGTCAGTTTTGTGGCGATATGGAACGGGTGGATTGGATATATGCCGGATATTGAAGACCTTCATAATCCTATCAGTCGTTATGCCTCGCAGGTATATTCTGCCGATGGTAAACTAATCGGCACATACAGTATGAACAGGGAAAACAGAATTCATGTGAGTTATGAAAATCTGTCACCTTATTTAATAAAGGC
>DBKQ01000041.1:0-54368 GCA_002298545.1 Prevotella sp. UBA746 | reverse complement strand
GAAGATGAGCGTTTTTATGAGCATTCTGGTATTGACTTTATAGCCCTTGGCAGAGCGATTATCAAAAGAGGACTGCTTGGACAAGTTAGTGCCGGCGGTGGTTCTACAATAACGCAGCAGCTTGCAAAGCAATTATATTCTCATACGGCGGAGAGCACAACAGAGCGTCTTCTGCAGAAACCGATAGAGTGGGTCATTGCCATTAAGCTGGAACGTTATTATACAAAGGAAGAGATAATAACGATGTACCTTAATTATTTCGACTTTTTGCATAATGCCGTAGGTATAAAGAATGCTTCAAATGTTTATTTCAGCAAGGATCCGAAAAATCTTACACTTGATGAGGCTGCCACACTTGTAGGTCTGTGTAAAAATCCTTCATTCTTTAATCCTGTGAGATATCCCGAACGTTGCAGAGAGCGCCGAAACGTTGTTCTCGGGCAAATGCTGAAAGCTGGATATATTTCTTCGGCTGAATATGATGCCAACGCAGCGCAGGAGCTGGTGCTGAATTTCCATCGTACAGATCATAAGGATGGTGTGGCGACATATTTCCGTGAGTTCCTGAGACAGTATATGATGGCTAAGAAACCGGAACTGAGCAAGTATCCAAGTTGGAACAGAGCTCAGTATTCTATAGATTCTGTAGCCTGGGAGACTGATCCTTTGTATGGATGGTGCAACAAAAATACAAAGAAAAACGGAGAGCCGTATAATGTTTATACAGATGGATTGAAGATATTTACTACTATCGATTCGCGTATGCAAAGGTATGCTGAAGAGGCTGTAAGACGTCATGTCGGTGGCTTCTTGCAACCTGAATTCACAAAAGAAAACCGCTCAAAGACGAATGCTCCGTTTACAACGGCGCTTAAACCGCAAGAGGTGAAAGCAATCCTCGAACGTTCTATGCGCCAGAGTGACCGCTACAGGGTTATGCGTCAACAGGGCGCATCGGAAGAGGAAATAAAGGCGGCCTTCAACAAACCTACAGAAATGACTGTGTTTACCTATCATGGGGATATCGACACGGTAATGTCGCCGATGGATTCCATACGCTATGTGAAGTCTTTCTTGCGTGCCGGCTTTATGAGTATGGACCCGAGGACGGGGGCAGTGAAGGCATATGTAGGCGGTATCGATTTTGATCATTTTAAGTATGATATGGTTACTCAAGGTCGCCGTCAGGTAGGATCAACGATAAAACCGTTCCTATATGCTCTGTCGATGGCAAATGGTATGTCGCCATGCGATAAGGTGCGTAACGCACCGCGCAGATTCGGTGATTGGTGTCCAAGAAACAGTTCTCATGCAAGATACGGGCAGATGGTAACTCTGAAATGGGCATTGTCGATGTCTAATAACTGGGTGTCAGCGGATTTGATGAGTAAGATCAACCCACAGGATTTCTTGCGTATACTACGTGACTTCGGTATAAACACATACGGTATATATCCGTCTATCGTGTTGTGTCTTGGCCCGAACGAGGCATCACTGTCAGAAATGGTCAGTGCATACACGACATTTGCCAATCATGGAATTCATACCTCGCCGATGTTCGTTTCAAAGATAGAGGATAGCGACGGTAATGTTATTACTAATTTTAAACCTCGTATGAATGAGGTTATAAGTGAAGACGGGGCATATAAGATGCTTGAGATGCTGATGGCAGTAATAGACCAAGGAACTGGCGGAAGAATAAGGTATAAGTTTAATCTTGACTGTCCGATGGGTGGAAAGACAGGTACGACAAACCGTAATGCTGACGCATGGTTTATGGGATTCACGCCGTCGCTTGTCAGTGGGTGCTGGGTAGGCGGTGAAGACCGCGACATTCATTTTGATTCTATGCGTATGGGACAGGGTGCTACCATGGCGCTTCCTATATGGGCTTATTATATGAAGAGCGTCTTTGCTGACAAATCGCTTGGATATGATCCTGAGGAGAAATTCGATATCCCAGAGGACTTTAATCCTTGTGTGACTGATGACGGTTCTTCTGGAAAGTATAGTGTGGAGGATATATATGAGTGATTTTTGAATGAAGAATGACCATTTGTTTTGTTTAGGCAAAACGAAATAAAAAATGCGGATTCCCTTTTACTTGTTAGTAATGGAAATCCGCATTTTTCATTCTTCATTTTTCATTTTTCATTTTTCATTCTTCATTCTTCATTATTAACCGTAAGCTGCATTTCCTCAACACAGGAAATACCAGTATATTCCTGGATAGGCATTTCGCCGCGTAAAGCTCCAAGAGCGTTAAAGGCAAGCGACTTCATTTCGTTCTCGCCAGGGATAACAATTACAGGAGCAAGATAATCTATCTGTTCCTTTATTTTTTCTACGCAATATTTACTGTGGGCAATGCCACCGGTTAGGATTATTCCGTCCACCTGTCCCAACAACGATACGTACATGGCACCTATTTGTTTTGCTATTGTATAGAGCATAGCTTCAATAAGAGTGTGGTACGGTTCGATGCCAGCCTCAGCCTTGCTGTCGATAGTAATCATGTCGTTACAGCCGAGATAAGCCATGAGACCTCCTCTGCCGTGAATCATCTTCTTTATCTGTCGGATATCGTATTTACCGCTGAAACATAGATTTACAAGAGCTTCAGAAGGAATCGTTCCGGCACGTTCAGGAGAGAACGGACCTTCACCATTTAGGGCGTTGTTTACGTCGATGACTTTTCCCTTGCGGTGTGCACCGATAGATATTCCGCCACCGAGATGAGCAACGATAAGGTTAAGGTCTTCGTATTTCTTGCCAATAGAAGCAGCGTATCGTCTTGACACAGCCTTTTGATTCAGAGCATGGAATATAGATTCGCGTTTGATGCCCGGTACACCAGTGATACGTGCTTTCATTTCAAATTCGTCAACTACCACAGGATCGGCAATAAAGGCAGGACATCCGCATTTCTTTGCTATTTCGTCAGCTATGAGGGCTCCGAGGTTGCAAGCATGCTCATGGGTCGCATTCAGCAAATCATACTTCATCTTTTCGTTTACCGCATATACGCCACTTTTTAATGGACAGAGAAGTCCGCCTCTTCCTATTACAGCGTCAAATTGTAGAGGAATTTTCTCTTCCTCAAGTTTTTTCAGAATAAAGTCTCTTCTGAATTCATATTGGTCGATAATCCTGTGAAACTTGGCAAGTTCATTTGCCGGTAAGTGTGCTCCGCCGTTCCATACAACCTTGTCGTTGTCGTAAATGGCAAGTTTTGTAGATGTTGACCCAGGGTTTATAACTAATATTTTCATTTTCTTATTTGTTCCTTTTCGAGAAATGAATTTTATTTATGTGATAGGCAAGCCAATGCTAAGCTGTAGAATTTAGACTCTCCGCTATCAGCTCTTGATGCCACAACTATCGGGGCGGTCGTGCCATATAGCATTCCAGCTGTTTCGGCATTGGCAAAGAGGGTGATGGTCTTGTAAAACACGTTGCCTGCTTCAATATTAGGGAAAATAAGTGCATCAGCATTTCCGACGACAGGTGAGCTTATTCCCTTGATAGCACCACTGTCTTTATCACAAGCCGTTTTTACATCCATCGGACCATCAACTTCCACGTTTCCGTAAGCTCCGCTATGTGCTTTCTCCTTTAGTTTTTCGTAACTCAATGTGTGAGGGAATTTTTCGCTTACTTTCTCTGTGCAGTGGATAAGAGCCACATGCGGACAAGTCACTTCCAACTTCCTACACACTTCCACGACATATCCGAGGATGGCATCAAACTGTTCTTCAGTAGGTCGTGGTATCACGGCTGCGTCAGAGAAAACGAGGAATTTGTCATATGATGGAATCTGTGCTACGGTGACGTGTGTCATTACCTTTCCTTTTTCCAAAAGTCCGTATTCTTTATTTAGAACGGCACGCAATAGGTTGTCGGTATTTATGGTGCCTTTCATCAGTACATCGGCATTTCCGTCCTTTACCGTCTTTACAGCCAAAGCAGCAGCTTCATCCGGTGTGGTAGCTTCAAGAATACTTACATGTTTAGGGTATTTGTTTAGGATTTCGTCAACAAATCCAGCTCTTGTTCCTCCAAGTACAAGTTGGAAGTCGGCTATCCCTTCCTCCAGGGCTCTGTTTATCACATACTCGGTATGCGAGTCATTAGGGCATACCAATGCAACTCTTTTCCTGTTTCCTGCAGATTGCAGTCGGCTAATCAGCGTAGTGAAGTTTGGGCTTGATTGCATATTGCTTTGTTTTTATGGATAATATCCTGTTATTTTATGATAGCAAGTTTTACTTTTTTGCTCACTTGACTATATTTTTGTGCAAAAATACATCAAACAAGTTTTATGACAAAGAAAAATTACACATTTCTTTGTTTAATGTGCATATAAAACGTATTTTAGTAAATAAAATATGAAAAATAGAACAAAAAAATGTTTCTCTATAAATAATATTGTCTTACAATTTGTGATTTGTAGTTTTAAAAGGTGTCCTTTAAATGTTGTTTTCTCATTTGTTTTTGCATCTTCATCTACAATTTCAGGCGATAAACTTTTATTTTATTAAATAATAAGAAACTCATTTTTGTTTATGAGTTTTTTTTGTCTGTGTCTTTCATGGAAATTAGGAATCATTTAAATCATAAAGGCAATATGTTTATATAAAAAACAACAGGAACTACATTGCGTGCTGTTCCTGTTGCTTTATAGAAATTATTCCATGTATTCAGTCTTGTCTTCGATGCCAGCCTCTTGCAGTGCTTCTTTTCTTTCCACGCAAGTGCCGCATTTTCCGCAATGCTTTTCGCCACCCTTATAACACGACCAAGTCTCCGTATAGTCAATACCGAGAGCCTTGCCGTGGTGGGCAATGTCGCTTTTGCTGATGTTGGTGTAAGGCGCCAATACTGTCACACCATTATACGAGCCTGCCTTTGTAGCTTGGCTCATGGCAGAGATAAACTCCGGACGGCAGTCTGGATAAATGGCATGGTCGCCGCCATGGTTTGCAATCATCACATTGCTCAATCCATTGCTTTCGGCTATACCTGCCGCTATGGCGAGCATTATGCCGTTGCGGAATGGTACAACAGTAGATTTCATATTCTCGTCCTCATAGTGACCTTCCGGAATGGCATCGGCACCCTCCAAAAGGCTACTTTTGAAATACTGGTGCATGAAGTCAAGTGGTATGGTGATATGCTTTATGCCAAGACGCTCGCAGTGGAGTTTGGCAAATGGAATCTCTTTGGAATTGTGGTTGCTGCCGTAGTCGAAAGAGATGCCCAGGGCGATGCGGTCTTTATATTCGTAGAGCAGCGTCACGCTGTCCATGCCGCCGCTCACGATAATTACAGAATCTTTGTCCATTATTATACCTTATATTATTTAGCGGCGATACATTCCACTTCGACGAGAGCTCCCTTAGGCAAGTCTTTTACTGCAAAAGCCGAGCGTGCAGGGAATGGTTCGTTGAAGAATTCGGCGTATACCTCGTTCATCTCGCCAAAATACTTGATGTCGGCAAGCATAACAGAAGTCTTCACTACATTCTTCATGTCAAGACCGGCAGTGCGCAAGATTTCTCTTGCATTTGTCAATGCCTGTCGGGTCTGCTCTTTTATGCCGCCTTCGACAAACTCGCCCGTTGCCGGATCCAAAGGAATCTGTCCGGAAGCAAATACGAAACCGTTAACTTCGATAGCTTGACTGTAAGGTCCGATTGCTGCGGGAGCCTTTTCTGTTTTAATTGCTTTCATAATCTTAGTGTTTTATTATGCGTTATTAATGTAGCAAAAAATTAGCGTGGTAGCTTCATTTTTTGTAGTTGATGCAAAGGTAATTTACTTTTCTTTATTTTCCAAATCCGTGGTGAGATTATTGTTTAAATGCATTTATATTAGTAAAAAAAAATAGCTGAGTTTACATTTTGCAATTATTTTAGTTGTGTAAATGAACAATAAATATTACTTTTGCAACTTTAATGGTGAAAATGCTGCTTTTTATATGTGGTAAACAACTTAAAAGAAAGTAAACAACCGTAATTTGTATAATATGAAGGTATTGAAATTTGGAGGAACATCAGTTGGTTCCGTAGAGAGCATTCTAAGCTTGAAGAAGATTGTCGAAGGGCAAAACGACACCCTCGTCGTTGTCGTAAGTGCCCTCGGTGGCATTACCGACAAGCTTATTGCTACCGCGAAAATGGCGGTAAGTGGTGATAAGGCGTACAAAACCGAGTTCGAGGCGATGATAAGACGTCATCATGATATGATCGATACCATTATTGACGATAGTGAGAAAAGAAGCAATCTGACACGTGTCGTAGACAATCTCTTCGAGGAACTTCGCTCGATTTATTACGGTGTTTATCTTATTCATGACCTCAGTCCGAAAATCCAGGCTGCAATAGTAAGTTATGGGGAAAGACTGAGTAGTCATATCGTGGCAACACTCGTAAAAGATGCGAAGAGATATAATTCGAGGGAATTTATAAAAACCGTAAACAAGCATGGCAAGAATGTTCTCGACAGTGAACTTACCGAGCGGCTTGTTCGCGAGACTTTCCAAAATATGGGAAAGGTTGCCGTTGTGCCAGGATTTATCAGTACAGACCGTGATTCTGGAGAAATTACAAATCTTGGGCGTGGCGGAAGCGATTACACCGCATCTATAATAGCTGCAGCGCTCGATGCTGAGGTGCTTGAGATATGGACAGATGTGGATGGCTTTATGACTGCCGATCCGCGTGTGATTCATACTGCATATACAATTAATGAACTTAGTTATGTAGAGGCGATGGAGCTTTGCAACTTCGGAGCAAAAGTCGTTTATCCGCCTACAATTTATCCGGTTTGCGTGAAGAACATTCCTATAAAGGTAAAGAATACATTCAACCCGGAAAACCCAGGGACGACAATCAAGAGCCATGTTGAAGGAGACATAAAGCCAATCAAGGGTATCTCGAGCATCAAGGGAACTGCATTAATTACGGTTACTGGTCTATCCATGGTCGGCGTTATTGGAGTAAACCGTCGAATCTTTACAGCACTTGCCGACAATGGAATATCTGTATTTATGGTATCTCAGGCATCATCAGAGAACTCTACTTCTATTGGTGTGCAGGATGTCGATGCCCAGGAGGCGGTAGAAGTATTAAACCGCGAATTTGCTAAGGAGATAAAAACAGGAGCCATGTTCCCGATGCATGCAGAGTGTGGACTTGCCACAATTGCTATTGTTGGAGAAAACATGAAACATACACCGGGTATCGCCGGAAAACTGTTCGGAACTTTGGGACGAAGTGGTATCAGCGTTATTGCCTGTGCTCAAGGAGCCTCGGAGACGAATATCTCTTTTGTCGTTAATTCGGAATATCTTCGCAAGGCGCTAAACGTGCTTCACGATTCTTTCTTCCTTAGTGAGTATAAGGTCTTGAATCTTTTCATCTGCGGTATCGGAACTGTTGGTGGAAACCTTATCGGTCAGATAAAGAACCAGTACCAGGAGCTATTGGAGAAGCAGCGGCTCAAGCTTAACGTCGTTGGAATAGCCTCGAGTCATAATGCGATATTCAATCGCGACGGAATTGATTTGGAGAATTATCGCGAGATGCTTGCCGCATCGGATCCAAGTGATTCCCAAAGACTGAAAAGTGAAGTCATCGGTATGAATATTTTTAATAGCGTCTTTGTCGACTGTACGGCGAGCAGCGAGGTGGCAGCCTTGTATCAGGATTTTCTCGACCATAATATCTCTGTCGTTGCAGCAAATAAAGTAGCTGCATCTGGCGACTACGACAGTTATTTGAAACTTAAGGAGACTGCTTTACGTCGTGGTGTGAAGTTCCTTTTTGAGACAAACGTTGGAGCAGGACTGCCTATCATCGGTACGATAAAGGACTTGCGCAACTCAGGTGACAAGATTCTGAAAATCGAAGCAGTACTTAGCGGTACGCTAAACTTTATATTCAATGAAATTTCCGAGAGCGTACCGTTCTCCGAGACTGTACGTCGTGCCAAGGAACAGGGATATAGCGAACCCGATCCACGTATTGATTTAAGTGGGAAGGATGTGATAAGGAAATTGGTTATTCTTACCCGAGAGGCTGGTTATAAAGTAGAGCAAGATGATGTAGAGAAACACCTGTTTATACCAAACGAGTTCTTTGAGGGCTCTATAGATGATTTTTGGAAAAATCTACCGTCGCTTGATGCCGATTTCGAGACTAAGCGAAAAGTATTGGAGAAAGAGAACAAGCGCTGGCGCTTTGTGGCAAAGATGGATCATGGAAAGACGAGTGTTTCTCTTGAGGCTGTCGATGTGCATCATCCGTTCTACATGCTCGAGGGGTCTAACAATATCGTTCTTCTTACAACGGAACGCTATCGTGAATATCCGATGTTGATACAGGGATATGGAGCCGGAGCCGGAGTAACGGCAGCTGGTGTCTTTGCCAATATC
This sequence comes from Prevotella sp. UBA746, assembly GCA_002298545.1. GTDB lineage: Bacteria > Bacteroidota > Bacteroidia > Bacteroidales > Bacteroidaceae > Prevotella. Next base: position 45,931 of record DBKQ01000041.1, on the reverse strand, counting down.
ATGTCGATTGCCAATATATAAGCATTATTGTATTATATGATTTTAAACAACAGCAAACATGAAACATATTATTATTTTAGGTGACGGAATGGCAGACCATCCTGTTGAGAGATTAGGTGGAAAAACTCTTTTGCAGTATGCCGACACTCCGTATATGGATATGTTGGCACGTAAAGGTCGATGCGGCAGACTGATTACTATCCCTGATGGATTTCATCCGGGAAGCGAAGTTGCTAACAGTTCAATTCTCGGTTACGATCAAAATAAGGTTTACGAAGGACGTGGACCGCTTGAGGCTGCAAGTATCGGATATGAACTGCAGCCTGGCGATTTTGCCATGCGCTGTAATATCATATGTTTGGAAGACGGTAAGATAAAAAATCATCATGGAGGACATCTCACTACGGAGCAGGCTGATGTGCTCATAAAGTATCTTGACGAAAAACTCGGCAATGAAAACATACATTTCATAACAGGTATCCAATACCGTCATCTTCTAGTGATAAAGGGAGGCAACAAGCATGTAGACTGTGCTCCGCCACACGATCACCCTAATGAGGAATGGCGAGGATTGCTCGTAAAGCCGGAAAAGGGCTATATTCCCACAGCGGATGATGAGTCGTATGTTGATGCCGAAGGTAATATCCATCGTCGTATGACTCCACAGGAGACTGCCGATCTCTTGAATGAGCTTATCTTAAAGTCACAACAGTTGCTCATGGAGCACCCTTTTAATAAGGAGAGAGCTAAGAATGGTATTGACCTGGCTGATTCTATCTGGCCGTGGGGTGGAGGTTATCGCCCGTCGATGCTTACTATTCCGCAAATGTTTCCACAGGTAAAGAAAGGAGCTGTAATTTCTGCAGTAGACCTTATCCGTGGTATCGGACATTATGCCGGACTTAGAAATATCATTGTTGAAGGAGCAACAGGACTTGCCGATACTAACTATGAAGGAAAAGCTCAGGCAGCTATAAAGGCGTTGCGTACTGACGACTTTGTTTTCTTGCATGTAGAGGCAAGTGATGAGGCTGGACACGATGGGGATTTACAACTAAAGTTGAAGACAATAGAAAACCTTGATCACAGACTTGTAGAACCTATATATAATGAGGTGAAAACTTGGGATGAGCCTGTTTGTATCGCTGTTATGCCTGATCATCCCACTCCAGTTGAAATCCGCACCCATGTAAAGGAACCTGTTCCATTTATCATATATTATCCTGGCATGCAGCCGGATGAGGTTCAGGTATACGATGAGGTTAGCTGTGTCAGGGGCGGATATGGACTCCTGCACTTGCAGCAGTTTATGGAGACATTCATGAAATACTGATTCCCGGGAACATAAAAAGACTTCCCATTCTCTTGCAAAAATAATCTTTTAAAAAGAAAATCGATATGCAATATTATAGTACAAATAAGAAAGCTCCACTTGCCTCGTTGCACGAGGCTGTTGTTAAGGGACTTGCCGCTGATAGCGGATTATATATGCCACAGTATCTATACAAGTTACCGGCAGATTTTTTCAACGTTATTGATAAACTGCCTTTTAACGAGATTGCCAAGACTGTTGCTGCTGCATTCTTCTCTGAGGATGTGGACAAGCAGGCACTTGACGCTATTGTTGATGATACGCTTCAGTTTGACTGTCCGGTTGTTCATGTTGCCGACAATATATACAGCTTGGAACTCTTCCACGGACCAACACTTGCCTTTAAGGATGTAGGCGGCCGTTTCATGGCGCGCTTGCTTCAGTATTTTATACGCAAGGAAGGAAAAGAGGAGGTTAACGTACTTGTAGCTACAAGTGGCGATACTGGTTCTGCCGTTGCCAACGGATTTCTTGGTGTAGAAGGTATTCACGTTTATGTGCTTTATCCTAAAGGAAAAGTGAGCAAGATACAGGAAAGCCAGTTTACTACGCTCGGGAAAAATATTACGGCAATCGAGGTAGATGGCGTTTTCGATGACTGTCAAGCACTTGTGAAGAAGGCATTTATGGACGAAGAGCTGAACCGCCACATGAAACTTACGTCTGCCAATTCTATTAATGTAGCCCGTTTCTTGCCGCAGTCGTTCTATTATTTTAATGCTTATGCCAGGATGAAGGCTGCCGGCAAGGCCGACGAACTGGTTGTATGTGTTCCGAGCGGTAACTTCGGAAATATCACGGCAGGACTGTTTGCCCGTGAGATGGGATTGCCGATAAAGCGTTTTATTGCAGCAAACAATGCCAACGATGTTTTCTATAAATTCTTGCAGTCAGGCAAATATTCTCCGATGGCAAGTATTCAAACTATTGCCAATGCAATGGATGTTGGTAATCCGAGCAATTTCGCACGTGTCTTTGATATGTTTGATGGGGATGTAGAGAAAATACGCTCTGTCGTTAGCGGTGCCACATATTCAGATTCGCAGATTCGTGATACAATGAAGTCTTGTTTTGATTCCAACGGTTATATTCTTGACCCTCATGGCGCATGTGGCTATCGTGCATTGACTGAAGGCTTGAAGGACGGCGAAACAGGTGTATTTCTTGAAACTGCTCATCCGGCAAAGTTTAAGGAGACTGTAGAGAATGCTATAGGAGCCGAAGTTGAAATACCTGAGCGTCTTGCAGCCTTTATGCGTGGCGAGAAGCAGAGTGTGGCGATGAGTGCTGATTTTGATGCATTCAAACAATATCTGATGAGCAGATGATTTTGAAGCTTATATAGAGACATTTTTGACTTTATTATAAGAAATAAAATCCTTCGCCAAAACTTGTAATTTCATAATTACAGAGTTTTATGGCGAAGGATTTTTGTATATGCTTAGTTAGGTAATGTCTGTCCTGTATCAGAAATGCATTCTTATATCAACACCAATTTGGAATGGGTTCCCACTTTGAGCATGGTATAATTTCTTACCCGTAGCACTACTGCTAAAAGCAAAGGTATTGTATTTTGTTGATGTGATGTTGCGGCTCCATATTGACAATGTGAAATCTTTGAAGACAATATCTGCATGAGCCCCGAGGAGTGCATAAAAATTTTGGCTGAATGAGTTTGCTTCATCCCAGTATGTCTTTCCTTGTCCCGTTGTATTTGCTCCTATCACAATATTCTTCATATAGTTGTCGTTGAACGGAATCGACCAGTCTGCCGCCACGCTGAACGTATGTCGTGGAATGAACGGAACAAAGTTGTTCTTATAGTCAGTGGTTGTTCCGCTGTTCTCCTCCTTGTAGTTGTCGAATATCGAACGGGTATAGCTATAAGTGGCACTCCATGACAATCTGTTGTCTAATGCCACGCCTCGTAATGATGCCTCAAGACCGCAACTGTGACTTCTCCCGGCGTTAACCATCATTCTTCCGAATCCGTAGGTTCCCGCCATGACAGAAAGCTGTTGGTTGCGGATCTTCATGTAATAAGCCGACAGGTCTGCTTGTATGGTATTGTTGAAGAGATTTAGATGCGTTCCCAGTTCGTAGTTCCAGCTGAATTCCGGCTTATAAGAGATTGTAGAGTTTATCTTCTCATAATCTTCTGCCGTATGCTGTATGTCTCCGCCTTCACGCATTGCCATTCCGCTGTTCTTACGCAGTTCCGTTTGTAGAATATCGGAAAACATCTGGATGTTGTATCCCCCTGAGCGGTAGCCCTTACTCACGATAGCATACACATTACTGCCGCTGTTGTCTATCTTCCATGTAAAACCGAGTTTCGGCAGAACTTGGTTGTAATCATTGCTCTTGCTGTTTTGCAATAGCGAGCGCAGAGAGCTCGTTGCCTCGATACCCATTACGTTGACTGCAGTCGTCATTAGCGCACTTGTATTGTAGTCTATTTTCGTTCGACTGTAGTCGTAGCGCAATCCGATGGTCATAGTCAGGCGCTTTGTCAAATCTATGCTTGATTCGTGGAACACTCCAAGGTTGAACTGAGGAGTATGGAACATACCTGGAACTTCCATAGACAAAGAATTTACGCTTACGCCTCCAGCCTTTGCTATAGTAGCTTCAGCCATTGCCTTGGCTTTCTCTTCAGTCATGCCAGGCATATTGATAAACTTGTTTGCCATTGATGCCACCATGGCATTATACATAGCCGTTTGTATTGTATTTGCCATATTGGTGGTGAAGTCTGTGTCGAAGTATACAGGTGATTCTGTCCTCATCCATTGATAAGAACCGAACAGTCCGCTTGTATGCCGCCAGTTCTTCCCATTGTTCCCTTTCACGGCAAACTCTTGAGTGATGCCATTCTGCAGTTGCTTCTGTTGCAAGTGCATAAAATCAAGAGCCGTATAGTCCTGATCCATGTTCATGCGGTCGGCGAGAAACTGGTAGCTTGTAGTGGAGTTGAAAGTCCATCCCGGTATCATGTATTTAATGTTGAACGCAGTATTGAGTATGTTCCTCTTGTATTTTCCGTCTCTGTTTGTCGATGGAGAAGAAGTTCTGCCACTCTCTATATCGAGCGAGCCGTATGGGAAGGCATTTTGATTAACATACTGGTAATCGGAGATGAAGTCATAGGAGAGATGGTTGGAGTATTGGTTTATAATTCTTATCTTTCCACCCGCCTCGTTATAACTGTCTGCACGTTTCCCGGTAGTCGTATTATGCAGAAAACCATTCTGTCCGCTATAGAAACCAGCAACAGACATCGCCGTATTGTACGACAATTTGCTGTAGTTGGCAAACTCAAAGTTTCGGTATAGTCGGCTTCCGATACCTAATTTTATATCAGTCCCTTTACTCGTCATAGGGTTCTTGGAGTAAAGTCTTACAAGTCCGCCCTCGGTATTCATTCCGTATAGAGTGCCTTGCGGACCGCGTAGCACATCGATTCTATCCAGTTGGTAGGTATGAACATTGTATGCACTTTTGCTTAGCAGTGGCATACCATCGAGGTATACTCCTACGGCTGGGTTGTTCACCCTTGAACCGATACCGCGAATATACATTGATGATGTGAGTCTTGAACCGTATGCTGGCATTTGGAACGATGGCACATAAAGAGCCACGTCTGTAATATCGCGTATGCCCAACTTTGTAGCCTCATTTGTTGAGAACACGCTCGATGCCATTGGCTGGTTGCGTAGCAGCGAACTTTCTTTTGGTTGTGATACAACTACCACCTCGTCAAGATTGAAAATTCTCGATGAATCGGCAAGGCTTAAAGCCGTTTTGTATTCATTCCTTTCTGCTATCCTGTTATCTGTAGTGTAATTGGCGTATGCTGAGAAAGGAATCAGCAATCCACCGACAATATACAATATCCTGTTACAATTTTTCATGGGTGCAAAGTTACGGCATTCTCAATTTCCGTGCAATCATAATTTATATGGATTTTGTATAGTTTAGGGATGTTGCTTGTATAAAAAAACTTTTTTCTTCGTTAGTGTAAAATTGCTCTTCTGTTATTCATTCACTGCCCCACATTCCGGACATACCCCTTTACTCTTCATTCTTGCTCCGCATTTGCCACAGACGTAAGGTTTGCAGGCATGATAGAAATAGCGGTGCAAGGCATAGAAATAATATAGCACGAGCAGTGGGTAGCCTATATAATATAAGGTGGTGAGGCTGAAAACAATGTAGCAGATAGCACAAATGCCACATAGTCCGCAGAGATATAGAATGGCGTCGCCAAATGGCAGAATACGTCTTACCTCATCGATAGCAGCAATGGCGATAATGAGCATCAGCCATACCGAGGCAAGGAAGATGGCGAGTAGCGGCGTTACAGAAAACGGGTTTAGCGTGGGGTGGAAATAGAAGTTATGCCATGTGTTAGTTGCAAACAATTGCATGCTTGCATAGAAGGTAGCTGAGGTGGCAACGGTAAGCGTAAGTAGAGTAGGGTAGAACGAGTCGATGTCGTTGAACAGCACTATCTTAGCTTTCCTTTTGAAAAGATTGCGCAGCATGTAAGCCACGGAAATAATACTTATGATGATAAGCGTTATCAGCAGGTGGGTATCAGAGAATGTTGATATGAATTTTGAAATAGGGTCGTCGGGCACTACGGCAGGCAGCATCTTCGATTCTCTTGTCCATCCGAAGGTATACTGGTCTCTTGCCAGCTGCACCCACACAGAGTCTATGGGGTCAGAAGGCATAATGCGTATATCGGCAACGGCAACGCGCTGTCCCCTACCGAGCAACAGCGTATCAGTAGGCAGACCGCTGATGTATTCCTCCGGCTGTTCCTTGACCAGCACTAATGAGTCGGATTTAATTATGAAGTTGAAGTTCTGCGAATAGTGATGAGTCTGTGCAAAGACAAGCGAATCATGCTGCTCCTTGCCAATCTCTGTCGTGTCGGCAAGAACAGAACTGCTATTGTTTTTCTTGTGATAACAGCCGGTAAGCGTGAGGCATACAGCAACTAATGTTGCAAGAGTCAGCAGAAAGTGTCTTTGTCTCATAATCATATTCTTAAACAGAAATTATTCTTCAGCATATATATTCATTCGGCAGTGGGCACAGTCAAATTCCAGTCGGAAAGTCCTCCCGTCGGCAAGTCGGATGCGTAGTGGATCCTTTATAATCCTTGCCGTATCATTGCGCTTCTTGCATTGTCCGATTTCATATCTCAAGCAGTAGCGACATTGCATAACAAGTGGCGACTTAGGTTTCATCAGTTCAAATGCCGGACGAATGTTCTTCAGTCCCTCCTCCTCGTAAAACTTCTCAGCCAACTTGTTTGCAATATTATACATATAAGGCAATTGATATGCAGAGAATTTGGCATTAGGATACTTCTTTTCAGTCAGTTCCGCATGTCTGTTCTCATCCTTGCCTTGCAATGTGCCTTCAAGTCTTTCAATACATTCTCGTCTAAGTTCCGACAGAATGCTGTTCGGCACAAACCATTTGAAGTTTTCAGGCATTACAGAAATTTCTCCAGCCATAAATTCCGTGTTGCCGAGTTTAGCCAATTGTCGTTTTATATTCTCGCTTTGTGGATTCTTTGCCAAATCGAGGTTTATATCTTGAAAAACTCGGGCTTCTCGTTGAGTCCCCTCTACGCATGCTGTAAGCGAAAGACGTTTGTCTGTCGCTTCCAGACACAAATCAACGAGAAGTTTTCTCTTACTTTTATCACTGTTCAGTTCCTTTTCAAAAGCCTGGTCGTTGTTGCGGTAAAGAGCCATGCCGCGTTTCAGTCCGCGTGGCATCTTCAGCGGGAACAACCTGTTGCCCTCAGCCCTGTTGATGCGGAAACCTTCCAACTCGTTGTTTCCATTTATAAAACAGAGTCCATCGCCGTTGGCGAAAGTCGCCGTACCGGCAACATTAAACGAGTTTCCTCTAATCTCCTTCACTTTTCCCACGAATTCACCCATCGCCTTTGGCGTATAGAACGAAGCGAGGTTGCTTCTCCTTCCGTCGAGGAAATATTCTGTAAAGCCGCGGTTGAAGGTCTTCTTCAGATTCGGTGTAAATACAGTATCGCATATTCCGAGCGATGAGCGACAGAAGTCAGCTTTTCTTTTTTCTATAATCTCATTAAGCTTCCTGCTATAAGCTGCCGTAACATTGCGCACGTAGTTGATATCCTTCAACCGTCCCTCAATCTTAAACGAAGTAACTCCGGCATCGGCGAGCCTATCCAGTGAGTCAATCCTGCACATATCCTTGAGCGAGAGCAAGTGTGCCCCCTCCTCAATGGTATTCCCTTCGGCATCGAGCAAATCGAATTTCATACGGCAGAACTGAGCACAAGCACCTCTGTTGGCACTCCTCCCGAAACAGTATTCCGAAGCATAGCAAGTACCGGAATAACTCACGCAGAGTGCCCCATGCACGAATACCTCAAGTTCCGTGTCAGGCAGAGCCTTGTGTATGCCGGAAATCTCATCCAATGTAAGTTCCCTTGCCAAGACAACCCTTTCAAACCCGTGTTCTGCGAGCCATGCCGCCTTTTCTGCCGTGCGGTTGTCCGTCTGTGTACTTGCATGTAGCGCCACCCCTTTAGGCAATTGTAGTTTCAGCAATCCCATGTCCTGCACAAGGATAGCATCAACGCCCACTCTTCCGAGTTCATCGAGCAACTGCTGTGTGTCGTCAAGTTCGTTGTCGTATATAATGGTATTTACCGTTACATACACCTTGCAACCGAATTTGTGTGCATAGCGGCATAATTCCTGAATATCCTCAATACTGTTTCCTACTGCCTGTCTGGCTCCGAAACGAGTTGCCCCTATGTATACGGCATCAGCACCGCAGTCGATAGCTGCGATTCCGCATTCCAGATTCTTTGCCGGAGCGAGCAGTTCAAGTTTTCTCATTTATTCGATTTTATGGCAGGGAGTCCATGCCGTTTTTTTACAGTTACTTATCTCTTATAGATATAAAGAGGTGTATTATTTAATAAGATTGATGTCGTAAGGAGTCTCCTGATAAACATAATAGTTTATCCAGTTCGTGAAGAACAGGTTTGCGTGAGCCCTCCATCTTACAACTGGTTTATTCTTCGGGTCGTCATCCTTATAATAATTTTTCGGCATATCCACGTCGTCACGTTTCCCCATGTCCCTCTTGTATTCCTGGTCGAGAGTATTCGGAGCATATTCCATGTGTCCGGTAATGAAAAATTCCCTGCCGTGGTTAGCCATGATGATACCAGCCCCGCTGTCGGGAGATTCAGCAATAAGTTTCAGTCTGCAATCTTTCAGAACATCCTCTTTATGAATCTCCGTATGGCGGCTGTGCGGCATATAGAATATGTCGTCGAAACCTCTGAAAATAGGCAGCAGCGGTTCGAGACAATGCTGTTCGAAAATACCGAACATTTTTTTCTTCAGCGGATATTTCGGAATGCCGTAGTGGTAGTACAATCCAGCCTGGGCAGCCCAGCAGATATACAGTGTACTGGTAACATGTGATTTAGCCCATTCAAAGATTTTTGTAATTTCCTGCCAGTAGCCCACCTCCTCAAAGTCGAAGTTCTCCACAGGTGCCCCAGTGATAATCATTCCGTCAAACTTCTCGTCTTTGATGATGTCGAAGTCCTTGTAGAACATCATCATGTGCTCTATCGGAGTATTCTTCGGAGTATGGCTCTTCAGCTTCATGAATGTGATGTCGATTTGCAGCGGAGTGTTCGACAAGAGTCTTACGAGATCCGTCTCCGTTGTAATCTTCAGCGGCATAAGATTTAGAATAACAATTTTCAGCGGACGAATATCCTGGGTCAGAGCCCTCGTGTCGTCCATAACAAAGATATTCTCCTTTTTCAGAATATCAATAGCCGGTAATTTATCTGGAATTCTTAATGGCATACTAACATATTTTTCTTGCAATATGCAAAATTAATGTTTTCTCCCTTTATATCCAAAAATAAGTGGGTATTCACCGGCAATTTTTAGTTTATATAATATAAAAGGCGGCAGCCACGCTTGACTACCGCTCACTACTAACATAAAATTATTACTAAAGCTAAAAATGATTTTTATTTTATTTTGCTAACCTTTTCCTTCAGGTCTTTAAGTCTGTTGATGTAGTATTCTTTCACATCATTCCATTTGTAGTAAGGCCATGAATCGGTCTTTACCGGGATATGTGCCTCTTTCTCGTTGTGCAGGATTTTTATGATAACATCACCTTTATTGTTTCTGAAGAATACAATTTGCACATTCGATGCCATCGGCGTAGCCTTAAAGTCAGACCAGTATTTGTATACCTCCTCCGGTTTCCTTACAGAAGCGTCAAATCCGTCAATCTGCATCAGTGCGAGCAGAGGGATGACATTCCCGTCGTGTCCGAATCTCAAGTCGGCAGCCATACTGTTGTCGCTGATCGCCTTGTCGGCACATTCTATAATGTTTTCCACGAGAGTAGAGGCATTAGCCATCACCAGTCCGTTGCTCATCTCTGGGTTTGCGTTGCCGATATAAAACCTGTAGTTTACGCATTGCCAGAGGTCAAAGAGTTCCTGTGACGTAAACACGTCATAGAACGACTGTTTCGTTTCAATGTCCTGCATGTCAACGGCAATCCAGTAGAAAGCCCACATCAGCTTTTCCGGATTAACTTGACAGCGGATAAAATCTTTGTTGCTGAACAGGGCGTTTACCATGCGTTCCGGTTTTACATGCTCAGTTTCAAACTTTCTGTATTCCTCAACCCATGGTCCAGTCTCTCCGTTAGTAAAGCGGTTAGACTTGTCAGTATGATAGTTAAGATAAGCCATATTCTTTTGGTTCATCTCGTACTTTATATCAAGGTTCGGGAACACACCTTTCAGTCCGTCGCAGAAAGCCGCCATACTCATGGCGCAGCGGTAAACGACGGTAGAGCGTGCGTCCACATTCCTTTTCCCCTTAAAAACCTCAGGAAAATTCTTCGCCATTCTTTCGGCAATGCCCTTATGCTGACGGGCTCCGAGTGGTGTCAAGTCTCCTCCGCGTCCTTCTGTCTCCTTGAAAGTAATGCGTAGCCTTTTCAGAACGTCCTTACCGAATTCCGTCAGACAGCCATTGTCTTCAGCTTTCTGCAGCAGACCGATAGTCAGTTCAAAGTCACCGTCGCCAAGGAGATACCTTGAACCGTGTCTGCCATAATGACTTATATAGAATGGTTTGTATCCCTTAGGAGCAGGTGTCAGTTTTCCGCTAACCTCAGGATAAGCGAGGTAAACGCCGCCGGCTTTATTAAGGTCAGCTTTTATTTCCTCAAACGAAGTCTGGGCATTTGTTCCACAGGCGATAAAGGCAAAGGCGGCAGAAAGTGCAATATGTCTTAATGAAATCATAAATACTTTTAGAAATTTGTTTTATATTTCCGGATTGTACGTTGCTGCACGAAAGTCGCAGTCCGTACAATCCGGAAACTCATTATACTTTTTTGTTACTTAGAGTAACCCTCATTCTGTTTCAGGTTCGGCATATTTGAGAACTCCGTAGCCGGGATAGGGAAGAGCTTAAAGTGGTCATCCACGTCAGATCCCGTGCGTACACCGTTTTTCCAGTCCCAGTTATATCCCTTTGTAAACTTACCGAAACGGATGAGGTCAGTGCGGCGCACAAGTTCCGTAGCAAGTTCGCGCTGGCGTTCGGCAAGGATAAAGTCGAGAGTCAACTGATCCATGGTAATGTCGCCGGAAACATCAGAGCGTACACCGGCTTTTGCATATTTTCCAGACATATATGCGCGCTCCCTGATTTCGTTTACATAATTCAGGGCTTCTTCCTTCGTGCCGCCCTGTGCTCCTCTCAATATAGCCTCGGCAGCAATAAGATAAGCCTCGGCAGTACGGAACATCGGGAAGTCTATAGAAGAATAAGCATCGCCCTGTGCTGGAATCTGGTCGTCTTGAGTAACGTTGCGCCATTTGATATATCCGTATCCGCAGGTGAATGTGCTTGTCATGGCCTCCTTGTCATCCCATGTCTCCTTTTTCTGGTTAGGCAGAGCAGTCATAAACTGAGCGCGCTTGTCCTTCTTTTGGTTGCCCCATGTGTCGGCAGTATTAAAAGTAACGTCATCGGCATCAAAAGCATCAACAAGAGTAGTCTTTGCACGTACGTTGCCCCATCCGCGAGAGCCAACGCCAGTCTGATAAAGCTCATTCATCGGACCATTTACGAATGCCTTTACATAGAAATTCGTTCCGGCAGAACTCTGAGCCATTTGTCCGTCCTGTACGAGCGGCCATATAATCTCCTTACATTTATCATTGTCGGCAAGGAAGATTGTGCGGTAGTCTGAAGCCAACGGATAATGACCGTCATTGATAACCTTCTTTGCGTATGTCAGAGCATCCGTATAGCGGTTTTCTCCAATCCATGTTTCAGCATTCAGATACATTCTTGAGAGCAAGAACCATGCAGCCACCCTGTCAACGCGTCCGTAGACATTAGTGCCCGGAGCCTTCAGGTCGTTGTCGATAGCCTTCAGTTCACTTTCGGCAAAGTCGAAAATCTGCTTGCGAGTCCACTGTTCCGGAATATCCTTCACACCGGTATTCTCGTCGATATACGGCACACTGCCGAAGAGGTCGCACAGTGTGGCATAGCAATAGGCACGGATGAAACGAGCCTCAGCGCGATAGCTTGCACATTCTCCTCCGAGCTGATTCCACAGTCCGCGGCTCTTCAGCTTGCTTTCAGTACATTCGCGCAGCATCTCGTTGCTGTAAGCAATCGACATGTAGAGTCGCTGGTAAGTCCAGCGAATAACAGAAGCGTTTGAAGCATCCCATTGTAGATTAAGACACTTGCGCAATCCGTTTGAAGACGAAGGCATGAGGAAATTGTCGGTGTTCAGTTCCTGTAGGTAGAACATCAGTCGAACATAGCCCGAGTATCCCTCGTTGGCACCCTCGAGGTCGCCGTCGCCGCCATCACCACCTTTCTGTCCTGTAAGAATGAGAGAGCCATAGCATTTTGCGAGCACTCCGGTATATCCTTCTGCAGTTTGGTAAACCTTGTCGCCCACGAGCTGGTTGTCGTCGAGCGGCATAGTGTCCAAGTCGCTGAAACATGATGTCATCAGGCATCCGATTATGCCGAATATCATAGTTTTCAATATATTCTTTTTCATACGTTATGTTTCCTTTTAAGTTGTTAGAAGTTAAGATTTGCTGAAATAGAGAATGTACGTGGACGTGGATAAACGTCGCGGTCTATGCCGTTGTAGATTTCCGGGTCAAGACCTGAATATCCTGTTATTACACATACGTTCTGTACAGAGGCAGACACTCTCAGACTGCTTGAGCTGTTCCACAGTTTCGGGAATGTATAACCCAGCGTTATGTTGTCGATACGGAAGAAGTCGCCTTTCTCGAGGAAGTAGTCGGAGTAGAGCTGTTGCTGCTGGAATCCGCTGCTTGCCGTAGACTTCAGTATGTTCGAGAAGTTACCCTGGTCGCTGTACACCTGCTGCTGGTATTGGTTAGCCTTTACATAGTTGTATATGTAGTTGCCGAACGAACCGTGACCTGTGATGCCCAGTTCCCAGTTCTTGTAAGTGAACTGAGTGTTGAAGCCGAGATAAGACTTAGGCAGTGCGCAACGGCTTGCCTGTCTCGTCTCCTTGGTGTCTATAGCCCCGTCGGGCTGCACGTATTTTCCCTCCATCGGCTTACCATTCTCGTCGTAAGCCTGCTTTGCCAGATAGAACGTGTATGGGCGTTTGCCCACCATAAAGCACTCTACAAACTTTCCTGTTCCAGAGATAGCTCCTGTTTCTACATAAGAGCCTTCAGTATCCACAGTATTCAGTTTCGTAATCTTCGAGTCATTCCATGTATAGTTCAGTCCTACATTCCATGAGAAATCCTTAGTCTGCACCGGTACGGCATTGATAGAGAATTCAACACCCTTGTTGTCCATCTCTCCGATATTAGTCGTCAGCACGGCAGAGTAGTTCACTCCTGATATAACCGGAATGGTATTAAGCAAATCTTTGGTATGACGCTTGTAAACATCGATAGAACCATAGATACGGTTGTTCAGGAATCCATAGTCAATACCGGCATTCCATGTTTCGGTAGTCTCCCACTTGATGTCTCTGTCGTATCCGTTCGGACGGTACGTCTTGTACCATGTGTCGCCGAAGAGATAGCTTGACTCAGGGTATGAAACGGAGAATGTAGTCATGTAAGGATAGTCGTTGATGATATCCTGCTGACCGGTCTGTCCGTAGCTCAATCGTAGTTTGAGATTCGTGAGCACCTTGTTGTTCTTCAAGAATTTTTCCTCCGAAATCTTCCATCCCAATGCTACAGAAGGGAAGTAACCGTATCTGTTGCCCTTGGCAAATCTCGATGAACCGTCAGAACGCAACGTTGCCGTAACCATATACTTGTTGTCGTAGGTATAGTTCAATCTGCCGTAGAGTGAAAGCAGGTAATATTCAGATTCATAATGCTTTGGAGAGAAAATTTCAGTCCCGTCTGGCGACAGCGTTGTCTCGTTGTACTTCTTCCAGAAGTGCTGCCATCCATATCCCACCATGGCTCCGAAATCATGTTTCCCGGCAAACGTATGCTGGTAGTTGGCATAAAGGTCGAGCAGGGTATTCCGCTTGTTCTGCTTTGAATCGAAGTCGAGACCCGTACCGTCCTTTTTGTTTGATGTGTACATCATACCGGCAAGCTGAGGTACATCCTTGTTGTATTTGCTTTCCAAAACATCGTAACCAAGGTTCATGTTCAGTTGCAAGTCCTCAAAACCATGCACTTTATAGTTTACCGACATATTGCCGATAGAACGGTAGAGTTTGTTGCGCAGGTTCTGCAGCTCGAGCTGAGCCACAGGGTTGTCAGTCTGTATAGCCATCGGCGAGTTGCCGTTCATCCATATAAAGTAGCCAAGACCAGGGTCGGTAGAAGCCGTAGCACTGCCCGTGCGCACCGGTCTTGTCGGGTCATACGACAGAGCGTTGCCCACAACCGATTCGTCGATGCGTGCATTATCCTCCATGGATGCCTTCAGATTAACGTTCAGCGAGAGATGGTCTTTAAAGAATTTCGGAGAAATGCCACCGTCGAAAGTGTATCGTTTATAGCTGTTCGTCTTTATGATACCATTCTGGTTTGTGTATCCGAGCGACACTCTCACTGGAGCCTTCTTCTTGATATTTCCCGCCATGGAAATATTGTGATCCATACCGAAAGCCGTGCGGTAGATCTCGTCCTGCCAGTCGGTGTTATTCTCTCCGAGCACCACATTTTCTGGTACTCCAGTAACGGTAGGCACAAACTTGCGGAACTCGTCGGCGCTCAGGACCTTCAGGCGTTTTGCCGTAGAACTCAACGAGAAGTTTGCCGTATAGTTGAATTTCGGTGCTCCGCTGGTTCCTTTCTTCGTCGTGATAACAATCACACCGTTTGAAGCTCTCGAACCATAGATTGCCGTAGCCGATGCGTCCTTCAACACGGTGAATGTCTCGATGTCGTTAGGGTTGAGGTTACCGATAACGTTGCCTCCGCCCTCGATGGTAGAGTTGTCCACTGGCACTCCGTCGATAACAATCAGCGGGTCGTTTGATGCCGAGAGAGAGGCTCCCGAACGGATACGGATCGTAGAACCGGAGCCTGGGGCACCAGAACTTGAAACCACGTTCACTCCGGCAACTTTTCCCACGAGAGCATCCTGTGCGCTTGACTTCGCTCCTTTGTTGAATTCGTCGGGCTTAATGGCTGAAACAGAACCGGTTAGGTCGTTCTTCTTCACCGTTCCGTAACCGATAACCACCACGTCGTCGAGCTGTTTATTGTCGGGTGCCATCTTTATCTTCATAGCTCCCGAAGCTATTTGTATGTTCTTTTCCTCGTAGCCAATATAGCTTACGTGGATATTCTTTGTCGTCTGTGGCACTCCGTCGAGCACGAAGTTGCCGTCGAGATCGGTAATCGCTCCGCCAACCACTCCGTCGGCAGTAACGGTAACGCCAATCATCGGTTCACCGTTCTCGTCGATTATTCTTCCGGCCACGCGGCGCTTGTCGTCCTTTGTCTGCGACTGTAGCTGTCCCTTTGTGGCAGCAGTACGTCTAACGGTGTTGTGGCTTGCCTTTGTGATAATGATGTTCTTGCCCTCGATTTTGTAGTCGATACCCTTCTGTCCCTTCAGAATCTGCTCCACTACGTCCGAGAGGTCGGCATTCTTTGCCGATACGCTCACCACTTGTTTGTTGTTGATGTCGGATGATGAGAAAACAAAGGTGTAACCCGTTTTCTCTTTCAGTTGGTTCATCGCCTGTTTCACGCTCACTTTATTCACGTTGAGCGATACTTGCTGCGCTGTTGCCGTAAGGTTCATGCATAACAGGGCAGAAGCCATGAAAATTGCTTTTTGGTAATTGTTCATAAAATAAAGTTAGTTTGATAGATAATTATTGATGATTTTTTTCTTTGCACATGTTATGTGCTCGTTCCTAATATACTTTTATGTGTCTTTTTGTTATGTCATAGGCTATAGGATATTTTTATAGGTTGTTGTTATGTTATTTCGTGTATTATCAGTATATTATGTACCTTCCGTCTTCTGTTTTACGGAATTTCATTCGGTTAGTCTCTGCCATAGTTTTCAGAACGTCGCTGATAGTTTGTCCGGCAGAATTGAAGGATAGATAGAATGCCTTGTTTCTCATTTGCGGTGCCACTTCTATCCTTACGTTGTATGTTCGCTCGAGCACTTTTGCAATCTGTTCCATTGGCATTTCGTCGAAGAAGAGTTCTCCGTGTATCCATGAGTCAGATTTGCTCGCGTCAGCTTTTTGTTTGTCCATGCTGCCGGTCGTTTTGTTGATAGTCATCTTTTCGTCCTTCAGCATTTCCATGTGTTTCCCCGTCTTGCTGCTCATGATGTCAACATGTCCGCGTATCAGCTGAACTGTCATACAGTTGTCTTCCGGATAGTCGCGGAAAGTGAATTTCGTTCCGAGCACTTTCAGACTTGCTGATTTTGAATTGACACAGAACGGCAACCTCTTGTTCTTCTTTACATCGAAGCAAGCCTCTCCGGTGAGTTTCACGTTGCGGTTGCTGGTGCCGAAGTCGTTTGAGTATTCAATTCTCGAATTTGCATTCAGCCAAACCTTCGAACCGTCGGGTAGTGTTACTTCAGATATAGATCCTTTTGGCGTAGACACGCAGACGCAGGCAAGCCGACTTGAATTCCAGTTGCCTGCAAATCTGTATCCCATCCATGGAAGGGCGGCAATCAAGGCAATGGCGGCAGCCACTTTCATTACTTTGAATAATCTTGTCTTTCTCTTTTTGCGGAGAGAATATGCGGCAGTATGGTTGCAGAAGCGTTCATAGGCGGCAGCTTTATCAAATTGCTGCTTGTTGTCGTCTGTAGAAGAAGAAAACCACAATTCCAGATTTCTTCGAATCCTCAATCTGTTGTCTTCCGATTCCATGGCAGCATCCTTCAGAAAGCTTATTGCCTCCATGTCATTCCTATCGGCAATATAACGTTCTGTCATCGCATCGATATCTGTATTGTTGTATTTCCTCTTCATGTTATTTTTCTTTTTCATTAATATAGACAATAAATTTAGAGGGTAGGGTAGTGGAAATATTGTTTTTTTTAGTTTTTGTTCTGTTTTTCTTGATTATGCTATATATATAATAAGGTATAAGGCTATCAACTCGTTCTTTCCGTTATCTCATGAGCATGGCGATAACAATCCATTTAAGGTATCCGTCAAGATTCTTTCGCAAAAAGGCTAATGCGTTTTTAATGTGGTATTTCACGGTGTTGGTAGAGATTCCCATATCTGCAGCAATCTCCTTGTATGACAATCCTTCAAAGCGACTTTTCTCCATAACCTTCCTACATTCTTCGGGCAGCATCCCTACAGCCTTACTTATCTTTTCTTCGAGTTCCTCGCCAATAAGACTGTCTATCGGCAAGCTGTCGTCGCGGAACACCACTTCAAGCATTTCCGCTTCGGCATTCAGCTTCAGCTCCGTCGTTTCCTTCGCCATCCGCTGCAGTCGAGTCTTCAGTTCGTTGATACACCTGTTGCGCACAGCTCTTGTCAAATATGCATGCAGGCTCTGAGTAATGACGATATCCTTACGGTTCTCCCAAATGTTGAACATCACGTCGTCGACGATACTTTCTGCAGTCATGGAATCATGAATCATGCAGTTTGCAAAGCGGCACAGCTTTTCGTATTCGCGGTCGAAGAGTAGCTTAAAAGCCTGTTCTTCGCCGTTGCGCAACAGTGGTATGATAAAAGCGTCGTCAGTCATAAGACTATGCGTATTATTGTTTGTATAAGCGTTGCTGAAATGTTCCATCGTTTCCAACTTTACATATTTCGTTGCAAAGATAGTGCAAATTGAGAGGAGGACAAAATGAATTTATTCATTTTTCATCCCGAAATGCCGCCTATCTTATTATAATTTAGTATATTTGCAGTCGAAATAAATTGTACACCTGTGGCGGCTAATAATCCATCAGTGGTGGCTATTGGTTTATCAGTTGTGGCTATTGGTTCACCAGTGGTGAACAAATTATTTAGAAGTAAACTACCGATTTCTTTCGGGAAAACACATAGAATATAAAGTAAGACATAATTTTTATCTTTTTTGGAATATGGCAAGATATATAAAACAGGAGATGACGGATCTCCACAATACCGGTAAGCAGCAATGCTATTACCGTATGGAAATAGTACGCAACATCAATACACGGGAACTAATCGACCGTATGTCTCATCCCGGTTCTGGTATGGACAGGGCACGAGCAGTGCAGGTAATCACCGCTTTGGGAGAGACGCTCGC
Source organism: Prevotella sp. UBA746 (assembly GCA_002298545.1). GTDB lineage: Bacteria > Bacteroidota > Bacteroidia > Bacteroidales > Bacteroidaceae > Prevotella. The sequence goes on along the minus strand of DBKQ01000041.1, from coordinate 27,686 downwards.
CGAATTGATGGCAGACGGATATTCGGTTACTCTCGATGGCATTGGTACGTTTAATGCTACGCTGGGCGTGAGAGAGGGATACGGACAGGACGATATCGATAGTAGCGAACCTAAACGGAATGCTATGACACTTGAAGTATCCGGGGTAAACTATAGACCAGACAAAGCTCTTGTAAGACACACAAACAGCCTGTGTCGACTTTCTAAGGGGGCAGTAAAACGACTTTGTCGCTCTCCGTACACTAAGGAAGAGCGGTGGCAAATGGCTGTAGACTATCTGTCAGATCCGTCGCATCCTTTGATGCGGCTGAAAGACTATGTATATCTCACAGGCGTATCGCATACACAGGCATCAGAGGATTTGAGGGAATATCGCAACAGACCAGACTCTAAGATTGATTCCGTGGGAAAAGGTGCCGGTCTCGCATATATAATAAAAAGGTAAAAGGTAAAATAACTAAATTAATGAGTGGTATAGGTTAAATAATGTTTAATAGATATACATGCAACGTTTGTATTATAAATAAAAGTATTACCTTTGCACCGCATTTTGCAAAAATAACAAAATAAACAATTAAAACAATGTTGAATCATTACGAAACCGTTTTCATTTTGACTCCCGTTTTGTCTGATGAACAGATGAAGGAAACGGTCGCTAAATTCAAGACTCTGCTTACCGATAAGGGTGCCGAGATTCTGAATGAAGAGACTTGGGGACTGAAGAAGATGGCTTATGCAATCCAGAAGAAGTCAACAGGTTTCTATTGCCTGCTTGAGTTCAAGGCTGAGCCGTCAGTTATTGACACTCTTGAAATTGGATACCGCCGCGATGAGAAGGTAATCCGTTTCATGACAGTTAAACTTGACAAGTATGCTTCTGAGTATGCTGTTAAGAGAAGAAACAAACTTGGTAAAAAAGAGGAGGCTTAAATCATGGCACAAGAATCAGAAATCAGATACTTGACTCCACCATCAGTGGACACTAAGAAGAAGAAGTATTGCCGTTTCAAGAAGAGCGGTATTAAGTATATCGACTATAAGGATCCTGAGTTCTTGAAGAAATTCTTGAACGAGCAGGGTAAAATCCTTCCTCGTCGTATCACCGGAACATCTCTGAAGTATCAGCGTCGTGTGGCACAGGCTGTTAAGCGTGCTCGCCAGATCGCACTGCTTCCTTACGTAACTGACTTGATGAAATAATTTAAAGGAGGATTACAGAATGGAAATTATACTGAAAGAAGATATTATCGGCTTGGGATTCAAGAACGATATCGTGAATGTAAAGTCTGGTTATGGTCGTAACTACCTTATCCCTACAGGTAAAGGTGTTATCGCTTCAGAGTCGGCTAAGAAGGTTCTCGCTGAGAACTTGAAGCAGCAGGCTCGCAAGCTCGAGGCTCTCAAGGCTGAGGCTCAGAAGAAGGGTGATGCTCTTAACGGCGTAGAGATCGTTGTGGAGATGAAGGTTTCTGCTAACGGCGTAACTTACGGATCTGTTAACGCTGGTGTCGTTGCAGACGAGTTGAAGAAGAAAGGTTTCGACATCGACCGCAAGATTATCACTATGCGTGAGGCTAAGAAACTTGGCGACTACACAGCTTTGGTACACTTCCACAAGGAGGTTGTTGTTGAGCTCCCTGTTAAGGTTATCGCTGAGAACGCTAAGGTAGAGGCTCCTGTAGAGGCAGCTCCAGCAGCAGAGGCTCCAGCAGCAGAGTAATCAATCTATTTGATTAACAAAATACAATATCCCGGTAAATGTGACTCGGTTCATGTTTGCCGGGATTTTTATTATATACCATTATGCTCTATGAAAAAATACGGAATTAATCTTTTGATATTGGCTGCCGCTTCAATGTTTTCCATTTGCGGTATGGCTCAGACCAGGAAGGGAGGGGATGGAATCATTCCTCCCAAACAGATTGCTTTGCGTTCTATAACAGAGGATGCCGCCAAGGCTCATGTATATTTCCTTGCCGATGATTTACTGGAGGGTAGGGAGGCTGGAAAGCGCGGTTCGCAGATTGCAAGGCAGTATATTCTCTCCAGAATCCGTGAGTCAGGATTGTTGCCAGTGTCCGGCGACTCTTTCCTTCAGCCGTTTGAGGCGGTAGGCAGAAGCGTGCTCCACCGTCGTCCGCGATATTATGTTGAAGCGGATTCCGTGGCTTTGATAAAGAAACAGGAACATTGCAGTTTGCTGCTTGCCAATGTGTTGGCGATGATTCCAGGAAAGAAAACTGACGAGTATGTCGTGGTGGGTGCCCACTACGACCATGAGGGTATGAACCCCGATCTCGACGGTGACAAGATATATAATGGTGCTGACGACAATGCCTCGGGCGTGAGTGCCGTGTTGCAGATTCTGAAGGCTTTTGCCGTTAGCGGCAAAAAGCCGGAGCGAAATATCGTCTTCGCCTTTTGGGATGGTGAGGAGTGCGGATTGCTCGGGTCCCGCTATTTTGCGGAGAACTTTCCATATATGGATAAGGTGAAGTCTTATCTTAATTTCGATATGGTGGGCGGAAACAACCGTCCTGACGACCCGTCATATTTTGTGTATTTCTATACTGCCTCGCATCCGGAATACGGCGAGTGGCTACGTTCCGACATAAAGAGATACGGATTGCAGCTCAACCCTAACTACAAGTCATGGGATAATCCTGTTGGCGGCAGCGACCAAGGTTCGTTTGCCCGGCATGGAGTACCTATCGTGTGGTATCATACTGATGCTCAACCTCACTATAACCATCCTTCTGACGAGCCGCAGACCATTAACTACAAGAAGCTGACCGACATCACCCGTGCCTCGCTGCTCACCGTGTGGCATATGGCGAATGAGTAGAAAAATATTCTCAAATTTGCATCATTCATATCTTTTCGTTACTTTTGCGGAAATTAAGTTTTAGAACTGAATAATGGCAGTAAAGCATTTGTATATAATTGCAGGGTGTAATGGTGCAGGAAAGACTACGGCATCCAAAACAATCCTTCCCAAGTCGTTGCTTGTGAAGGAATTTGTTAATGCTGACGAAATAGCTAAAGGACTGTCACCTTTCAATCCTGAAGGTGTTGCCATAGAAGCAGGACGCTTGATGCTAAAAAGAATAGATGAACTTCTTGAAAGAGGTGAATCATTTTCTATAGAGACAACGCTTGCCACACGCTCGTATGTAAATCTTGTAAGACGAGCTCATGAAAGAGGATATGTAGTGCATTTGCTTTTCTTTTGGCTCGAAAGTATAGATTTGGCTAAACACCGTGTTGCAAAAAGAGTTATTTCAGGTGGACATAATATACCTGAAGAAGTAATAGAACGTAGATACGTAGCAGGTTTAAGAAATCTGTTTAGGATATTTATGAATGTAGTTGATTTGTGGATATTATTTGATAATAGTGGTGCAAATAGCGAAAGAATTGCTTTTGGAGGTTTAAAATGTCCGACCAAAATAAATAATAAAGTGAAATATAATATATTAAAGGAATATGAGTGATAAGGAATTAGAGGTGTATATTGCTGCAATAGAGGCAGGACTTAAAGAGTCTCATAAAAAGCTGTTGAATGATTATGCATTGCATGATGATTCGCTGATTGTTGGGGATGGAAACGGAAATGTTATTCATGTCCCGGCAAAAGAAATACTTGACCGTCATCCGGAATTGCGGATGTAAGAGGGGTGGAATACTTGATATCAGGTGAAGCAGTTTGCTTCGCCTTTTTTTATTTCCCCTCAAATTTGCATCATTCATATCTTTTCGTTACTTTTGTACCGTCATTTCCCGATGGCTGACTGAGTGAAGTCGGCGATATCCCGGGGATTGACATGATTATAATAAGAAAGACGTTTGCTTGACGTCTTTGTCTGACTAATTGAAACCTGCGAAATTTCAAATCGTGTTCAGATGAAGACAGCGGTGGGCGTCTACCCATCGTGTATATACACATGGCATAGGTGTACTCTGTCCTTTCGTGGGATAGGGTATACTCTATGTTATAATATATATACCCAAATGGTGTAGGCTTCTGTTGCTTCTTATCTTTGACACGAAAGGTTTTTCGCAGGACCCCAATTAGCAAAGATAAGGCAAAGGGCAACAGATTCCTACGCCTTTTTTATTTCTGGCAATAATCTTTTGCCGGTCTGTTTCTTCCTTTTAAGAGAGAGAAATTTGCTAATCTTATAATCAATATGGTTGGTTTTTGTCATGGGGAATCGGCAATGTAATAGTTTGCCAACCGGGACGGACTATGGCAAAGAAACTACAACTTGGATATAAGGATATTGAGGCTCGGTTGGAAACTCTAAAGTCGAAACCTGTTGCTGCCTCGGAAGTGGGCTACGAGATATTGAAAGCCTTCGGTAAAAGCGATAAGGACATATCGAGATACAAGGAGGGTAAAGGTATACTGAAGACTTTCGACGGTTTACTCATAAAGGGGTTGTTCTGTTATCGGCAAACGGATACGCTTCGGCTTACGGAGGAGTTGGAGAACATGAAATGCGACGAACAGGTTCGCAAGGCTTCACCGAAGATTATTGCCGTGAGCGATGGTAAAACGGTATTGGCGTATGACACTCGTGAGAAGGATACCTATGAGCAGCAGTTGGCTAAGATGCATAGCGACTTCGGCTTTTTCTATCCTCTGATGAATGTGGAACGGGTGCATGTGGTGGCTGAGAATCCTGCTGACGTGAAGGCTGCCGAAAAGCTTGCTAAGCTACACGATGAGATTCGTGCTTATAATGAGTATAATAGTGATGACGACCTGCACGACCTTAACATCTTTATCACTCGTTTGCTCTTCTGCTTCTTTGCTGAAGATACGGGTATCTTCGAAGAAAACCTGTTCACTAATTTCATTCGCAGGTTTACTAAGAATGACGGGTCTGACCTCAGTGAGATGCTTGCTCAGGCGTTCCGCGTGATGAACATTAAAGTGAAGGAACGTAGTGAGGAGATTACCAAAGAGATTAATGAATTCCCGTATGTCAATGGTGGCTTGTTTGCCTCTGACATTCCTATCCCTATGATGGGCTATAAGGCAAGGAAGATTATCATTGAATGTGGAGAGTTGGATTGGAAGGACATCAATCCGGATATCTTCGGTAGTATGATTCAGGCGGTGGTGAATCCTGATGTGCGTGCCAAGGAGGGAATGCACTATACCAGTGTGCCGAATATCATGAAGGTTATCAATCCTCTGTTTCTCGACGACTTGCGTGGGGAATACAAAAAACTTGTTGACTTATACGAGCAGAAGAAGAACCTCCACGACATGAGTGTTCTTTCTTATAATCAGTTTCTTGCCGAATGCAAACCTATAATCAATGGCTGCAACAGGTTGATGATGCGCATGGGAAAGATGAAATTCTTCGATCCGGCATGTGGCAGCGGCAACTTCCTTATTATTACATATAAGCAGTTGCGACTGCTCGAGATGGATATTCTTCATCTTCGTAAGAAGTGTACGCCGGAGCAGGCACTCGACTTTATTGATGGCTCTTGTATACGTCTCGACCAATTCTATGGTATAGAACTTCTCGACTTCCCTCACGAAGTGGCTATGCTCTCCCTTTGGCTTGCCGAGCATCAGATGAACAACAAGTTCCATGCTGACTTCGGAGTGAATGTGGCTGCACTGCCACTTAAAAACATCAACCAGATTAAGTGTGCTAATGCTTGTAGGGTGGATTGGAATGAAGTGTGTCCACATACGAAAGAGGAAGAGGTGTTTGTGTTTGGAAATCCGCCGTATTTGGGGAGTAGTTTGCAAGATGCTTCTCAAAAGGAAGATATGAAATATGTTTTTGGAGAAAATGCAGGATGGAAGAAACTCGATTATATTTGTAATTGGTTTTTGTTGGGTTCTTTGTATACAAAAGGGTCTAAATCTAAATGTGCTTTTGTTTCGACTAATTCTATTACCCAAGGTGAACAAGTAGCTATTTTATGGCCAATTCTTTTTAGCTTAAAAGTTGAAATTGCGTTTGCTTTTACTTCTTTTAAATGGTCAAATAATGCCAAATATAATGCAGGAGTAACTTGCATTATTATAGGTTTGCAAAATGGAAAGGATATAAAGCAGCGATTACTCTATAGTGATAAGGGTATAAAGTTTGTTCCTTTTATAAATCCTTATTTAAGTACAACAAGAATTTTGTATATGAAGCCTGAAAATAAATCTATCTCAGGATTACCAGAAATGATAAGTGGCTCAAAAACAAATGATTTTAATAACTATATGTTTGATGCAGAAGAAAAAGAGATTCTTTTAGAGCAATATCCTCAGGCAAAGTGCTTAATTAAAAGGTTTGTTGGTGCTGCGGAATTTATAAAAGGGCAAATTAGGTATTGTTTGTATGTTGATGATAATAATGTCAATCTTGCTTATTCTATTCCAGAAATAGCTAAACGCTTGGAAAATGTTCGTATGGAAAGAGCAAAGAGCAAAAAAATACCAACGAAAAAAATGGCAGATTATCCTTATAAATATACTGAAGATCGTTTTTCACCGCTGGAGGCTTTGTTTATACCATTAACATCTTCTGAAATGCGTAAATACATACCGATAGGATTCTTGGAAAAAGATACAATAGTATCTAATGCAGGATTTGCTATTTATGATTGTCCTATATGGGTATTTGGAATAGTTACTTCTTATATCCATATATTATGGAACAATACGTTAGCAGGGAAAATGGAAATGCGTTTAAGATATTCTAGTTCTTTATCATATAACACCTTCCCCTTCCCTCCAATCTCCTCCTCCAAGAAGTCCGAGATAGAAGAAGCCGCGACCGATATCCTTCTTATTCGAGCAGAATATCCCGAGAAAACACTTGCCGACCTTTACGATCCCGACAAGATGCCAAAGGATTTGCTTGAGGCGCACGAGAAGCTCGACCGTATCGTGGAGAGTTGTTATCCAGGTTCGCCGTTCCCTAATGACGAAGCTCGCCTCGAATGTCTCTTCAAACTATACGAGAAAATGACAGCAAAGTAAAAAATAAATGTAAAAAATAAGTGCTCTTTGACATAATGATAGAAAAAAGGATAGTAGTAATTTTGCTATATGATTTTTAATACATATTTTTGCAAAGTAATAAAATAAAGAATATGGAAACAAACATCTTGACGTTAGATAAATACCTTTTTGAGGATGCACAGAAATATGCATTTAAAAGAGGAACGGATTTAACAAAACTTGTTGAGTCTTATTTGAGAAATCTATTGAAAAAAGAAAAAAAAGCAGAGCAGGAAGAACTTGAAGTTCCTGACTTTGTTATGAGTATGCTTGGTGTCTTGCCTTCAGATTCTCTTGATTCAGATGATATTAATGGAAGAAAGGCATTTAATAAACATTTGGAAGAAAAATACAAATGAAAAAGGTTTTTCTTGATACAAATATTATTGTGGATTTGTTTTTTAAGCGTGAACCTTTTTGCAATAATGCTTTAAGGTTGTTTACACTGGCATATCATAAGAAAATCAAGTTATATGTTTGTTCTATGAGTTATGCTACATTGGCATATCTTTGTCGGAAAATGGAGAAAGAACAACGTTCTTTGCTCTTTGAAAAGTTGAGAGCCATTACCATTGCAACGCCTGTTAACGAACGGATTATTGATCAGGCATTAGTCTCTGATTTTGATGATTTAGAAGATGCAATGCAATATTTTTCGGCAGTTGGTGCAAAAGTAGATGTTGTATTGACTAGAAATAAAAAAGATTTTATTGAGATAAGTGTGCCTGTAATGACTCCTGATGAATTCTTCATAGATTAATATTCTATTAATACTACTTTTTTTTCTATCTGTATGTTGAGGTAAATATAAAACATATGGATATGATGAATCAAACAAAAGACAATATCGTTGATATAAAGTATCAGCAAACAGGCACATCGAGTACGACCAATTCGCTCGGTATGCGAGAGATGCAAGCCAAGGCTTACGAAGCACGAAACAACCGCTTCTTGCTAATCAAGGCACCGCCAGCTTCAGGCAAAAGCCGCGCCTTGATGTTCATTGCCCTGGACAAACTGAAGAACCAGGGTATAAAGAAGGTAGTTGTTGCAGTGCCGGAGAAGAGTATCGGTCGTTCCTTTCAGAATACCAGTCTGATGAAGTTTGGCTTCTTTGCCGATTGGCGAGTGGCTCCATACTTTAATCTCTGTGATGCCTCGAATGAGAGCGACAAGGCAAAACGTTTCGTTGAATTTTTCAAACAAGACACGTCGAGAATCCTCGTTTGTGCTCATGCCACGCTGCGTAATGGAATGAAGGAGATAAACGACGAGGAGTTTAACGATTGTCTATTGGCAATAGACGAGTTCCACCATACAAGTGCTGACGTAAACAGCGGATTGGGCGATATCGTGCGACGGGTGATGAACAACTCCACCGGACATATCGTGGCAATGACGGGTAGCTACTTCCGTGGTGACGGTGTTCCCGTGTTGAGGGCAGAAGACGAGGCACGTTTCTATCCCGTAACATACAACTACTACCAACAGCTCAACGGCTACCGTTATCTCAAGAATCTTGTGCTGGGCTATCATTTCTATCATGGCAGTTATCTTGACCACATCGCTGAAGTGCTCGACACCCATAAAAAGACCATTATACATATTCCGAGTGTAAACTCCAGAGCTTCGAGCGGACTGGGAAAGTATACCGAGACGGATGAGATTATAAAGGTGATAGGTACCGTGGAGAGTCGCGACTATAATAATGGTGGTATTTATCATGTTAGAACAAAAGACGGTAGACTACTGAAAGTTGCCGACCTCGTGGAAGACCATGCCGAGACTCGTAATCTCGTGCAGGGTTATCTGCAGAGAATGAAGAAAAGGGAGGATATGGACATCATTATCGCTTTGGGTACTGCAAAGGAGGGCTTCGACTGGCAGTGGTGTGAGGAGTGTCTCACCATCGGAGTTAGAGGTTCACTTACAGAAGTGGTTCAGATTATCGGCAGATGCACAAGAGACTGCGAAGGTAAGGAAACTGCAACATTTATAAACATGATTGGTATGCCGGATGCAGACCAACCCGACGTAAAGGTGGCGGTGAATGATTTTCTAAAGGCAATTACTGCCTCGCTACTTATGGAGCAGGTAATGGCTCCGAGCTGGAATTTCAAGACAGTGGCTGATGTGGACAGCGATGACCGTAATGAAATGGATATAAGGACGCTGGTGGTAGAAGGCTTGAAGCCTCTGTCGAGCGAGAAGACACGACTGATTGTTGAGGAACAGCTTGACGACCTGAAGGCAAGTGTGCTTCAAGATGATTTGGTGGTGAAGGCTATCAGCGGAAATACTACAGCCGAGACTATCACAAAGGTGCTGTTGCCTAAGGTGATTCGAGAGAAATACCCAGACCTTAATGACGATGAAGTGGAGCAGGTGCGCCAACGCTTCCTGCTTGATACTATTGTGAAAGGTAACAACATTGTGGACGATAAGGGGGAACCGATTGATTTTAATAATCCTGTTGAGGACACAAGGGAATCAGAAGGAAACCGACTTATTTCGCTTGCCAACAGAATGATAAATATTGACAAGCTGAATATCAACCTTATAGATACTATCAACCCATTCCAACGTGCCTATGAGATGCTCTCGAAGAAAGTAGACAAGCAGACTCTGAAGATTATACAGGATACGTTGGCGGAACAGCAGTATGACATCAGTATAGAACAGGCTGTGGTACTCTTTAAAGGACCGTATAAGCAATGGGTGGAGGAGCATGGTGGACGGCGACCGGACATTAATGATCCTGACCCGAAGGTGAGGGAACTGGCTGCTGCCTTCCAAAAGCTCAAGAACCTGAAGATTCGCAAGATGATGGGACTGGAGTATGAACCGGATAAGACAAAAGCTTAAAATTGATTTATAAAATGGAATGGCCAGAAGATTTATTGGAAATTTTTGAAGATCCGTTGTTGGCTGATGTTCGCCCTAAAGCAAAAGCGCCAACGCCAAATGACCGTATGGCACAGAAGTTGCTCGAAGTTAATAAATGGGTGGAGAAAAATGGAAAGGAACCGAACTTTAACGGAAGTTTGAAGGAGAAACTGCTGGCTGCGACTCTAAAGGGATTGCGGGCGAAGAGTTCGGATAGTCTCCGCCAATATGACGTTTATCATTTATTGTAATGAGCTATGGATATTGATAAGGAATTAGAGGATGTATTTAGCGACCCATTGATGGATGTGTCGTATCGGGAGGCAAAGCTTTTCGATATACCGTCTGATATGAAAGTTGCTATGGAGACGCATAAGGTTTCGCCTGATTATGTGGCTAAAAGGAATGTATGTGATGATTTCCCGCAGTTTGAAGCTCTTTTCCTTAAAGTGCATAATGATTTGAAAACTGGGCGTCGCCAACTGAAACGTATCAGTAAGACTACCAACATTATGGAAGGGCATTTCTATATTGTAGATGGTCAGATGGTTTATCTGGCTCGTGTGTTCGAGAAAGTGAAAGGTTCAAATGGTTCTCTTGACGGCAGAACAAGATGTATTTATGAGAATGGTACGGAATCGGATATCCTTCTACAAACGCTTCGTAAAAATGTTGTAGGTGATGGTTATGCTATAACGGAAACACAGGAAGAAACAGATTCTAAATTTTTCAGTCAGGATGATGTGAAGGTTGAGGATAAAGTAACGGGATATGTCTATGTGTTGCGTTCTCTTTCTGATAAGCCCGAGATACGGAATATAAAGGATTTGTATAAGATTGGTTTCTCCACGAATAGGGTGGAGGAGCGTGTGGCGAATGCAGAGCATGAGCCTACTTATCTTATGGCTCCGGTGGAGATTGTTGGCAGCTATAAAATTGTTAACATGCACTCTCATAAGTTTGAGGACCTGATTCATCAGGTCTTGAAGAAAGTGAATTTTCGCTTTAAGGTGACTGACGATATGGGCATTATTCATGAGGCTACGGAATGGTATCAAGTTCCTCTTGAAATTATAGACTGTGTTATTCAGAGGATTATGGACGGCAGTATCGTTTCTTATTCTTATAACAGACAATTGCAATGTCTGGAGCAGAATGTGAAAGAGAGACCTTCGAAGCTTGATTTGTCGGGTATGAAGGTATTGACGCTGAATGTTGACAAAAGGAATTTTGAACTTATTGCTTCCGGTGAAACAAAAGTGGAATGTTGTGAGCTTAAGCAAACTACACTCAACAAGTATACGTATATTGATGAGGCTGACGGTAAACGTTATTTACGTCGCTTTGACGTGTTGAGGTTACGTGCCGGCAATCGTGCGAACTGTATGTCTGCAGTTGTGAAGGTGTTGGATACATCTTTTGCTGATGGTATTATTACTTATCAGTTGGGGGATGTGCTTGAGGTGATTAGAGGGGATTAAATACATCAAATTAACTATAATTCTAACATATAATTATATAAGGTATGGAAGAAATTTTGAATAAGGATTTTCATTGCTCTGCTTATTGGGCAGAGCAGATTGAATTGTGCTTGAACATTGCCGTAAAGGCGCATCACGGACAGTTGGATAAAGTGGGACTGCCTGTAATTCTTCATCCTATGACTGTTGGGGAAATGGGGAACACACCTGAAGAGGTCTGTGTAGGTTTCCTTCATGATACGGTTGAGGATACGGATGTTACGACAGACGAATTGTTGAAGGATGGAGTAGACAAAGACGTCGTTGCTTGCGTTAAAATTTTAACTCATGATAAAAATGTTCCTTATGATGATTATGTGAAGGCTATTTTAGACAGTGGCAATAAGACTGCGATTAATGTGAAGCATAATGATTTGATGCATAATTCAAAGCGCGCTTCTGTATATGGCTTCTCGAAACAGGTGGATAAATGTATGAGGGCGCTTAAGGCGTTTGAGGCATTAGTTTAGCTTTAAGTGAAGTAAAAAATGGGCTCGGATGATTTGGATGCATTCGAGCCTTTTCTTTTGAATATAGTGAGCCGATTCCATTATATAAAAAGCCCGGATTCAATTTGAACCCGGGCTTTTTATATCTAAGATGTTCGTATGCTTTTACATTCCAGCTGCCTGAGCCAGCCAGTCGTAGATGCAGCTGCAAATTCCGAAGAGGAGAACACCTGCAGTACAGAGAGCAAGGGCAAGGCGTGTAGCGCAGTCGCTCTTGAATGTTGGCAGAGGAGTTTCTGTCTTGTTGATGTACATGCACTTCACAATCTTCAAGTAGTAGTAAAGTGACGGTACGGTGTTCAACAGAGCGATGAATACCACTGCGTATGCAAGAGTTGAACCACCCTCGGCTGCTGCCATGAATACGAAGAACTTACAGAACATTCCTGCGAAAGGAGGAATTCCGGCAAGTGAGAACAATGCCAAGGTCAACAGGAACGAGAGCTTAGGATTGGTCTCATAGAAACCATCGTAGCAGCTCATCTTTGTTGTTCCGTTGCCACGTGTCTCAACAACGTTGATAACTGTGAAGACAGCCATGTTGGCTGCAACATAGATAAGTACGTAGTACATCAAAGCTGTTAAGCCCATAGCACTGTTGCCGATAGCTGCAAGCATGATATATCCAGCCTGTGATATAGAACTGAATGCCATGAATCTCTTGAGCTCCTTCTGGCGAAGAGCGAAGAGGTTGGCAACTGTAATGGTCAAGAGAATGACGATGTACATCAGATACTCCCAATACTCTACCATCGGTGCAAACACCTTCATCAAGATAGTCATCAAGGCGAAAGCTGCTGCTCCCTTAGAGACAACGCTCAAGTAACCGGTAACGGCTGTCGGGGCTCCCTGATAGGTGTCGGCAGTCCAGAAGTGGAACGGTACAAGAGAAATCTTGAAACCGAGTCCGCTGAAGAAGAATACCAGTCCCATGATTGTCAGCGGAGAAGTGCTGATCTGAGCAGCAACATCTCCGAAATAGAGAGTGCCTACAGCACCATAGATAAAGCTGATACCATAGAGCATAACACCGCTTGAGAATGTTGCAGTAAGAATAAACTTGGCAGCACCCTCAGCAGAATTCTTCTTGAACTTGTCGAAAGCAACGAGACATGCCATTGGCACGGAAGCCATTTCCAGTCCGAGGAAGAACATCATGAAGTGTCCTGATGAAATCATCATATACATACCGAGCAGAGTGCTGATTAGAAGTTCATAGAACTCGCCTTCCTTGTTGAGGACATTCTTGCGCTCAACCCACGACTGCGACATTACGAGTACGATAAACGTACCGGCAGTGAGGATAATCTTCATTACGTTGGCTGCCGGAGTTGATTCATACATTCCTCCGAATGCCTGTGCTGGTTCGGCAAAGAAGCATACTGCAATCTGGCAAACCAACAAAGCACCTGTCAGCAGGCTCAACACAGAGTGTTTCTTCTCGCCCTTCAAAATGAGATCGGCGAGGAATACTATTACCAGGGCTGCGATAAGTCCAGCCTCTGGAATCATATTAAAAAACTGACTATAATCCATATCTTGTCCTACTGATTAGAAATTTGTTACAACATTGAGGATTGGTCCAACGGCATCGCTGATGGCATTGCTTGCCCAAAGTGGGAAAGAACCAAGACCTGCCACACAGAAGATGAGGCAGCAAACAGCGAAGCGCTCGTCCCATGTAGCATCGGTAAGAGTGAGGTAGTGCTCGTCCTTAACCTTCTCGAAGAGGATGAAGCCAACCGTACGCAGAATATAAACAGCTGTCACAACGATTGATGTGATGGCGATTATCGTACAGCAACGGTGGAACATGTCCGGATTCTCAAACGAACCGTTGAAGATTGTCATCTCGGCAATGAAACCAGAGAAACCTGGCAAACCGAGGTTGGCAAGACCGGCAATTACATAACCTACAGAGAGGAACGGCATAATCTTCATCAATCCACCCAATTTGCGGATGTCACGAGTGTGAGTACGACCGTAAATCATACCGATGAGGGCAAAGAAGAGAGCCGTCATAAGTCCGTGGGAAAGCATCTGCAGAATGGCACCTGTACAAGATACCTTTGTCATCATCAACAGAGCGAAGAGCACCAAACCACAGTGGGAAACTGATGAATATGCATTGATGAACTTCAAGTCGGTCTGAACGCAAGCCGAGAATGCTCCGTAGACAACTGAGATTGTGGTGAGGATAAGGAATATCCAAGCCAAGTTCTGTGCTGCGTGAGGCAACAGGAACATTGCGATACGGAAGCAACCGTAACCACCAAGCTTCATCAATACACCAGCGTGGAGCATTGACACAGAGGTAGGGGCGCAACCGTGACCGATTGGAGACCATGTATGGAATGGGAACAAAGCTCCAAGCACACCGAAACCGATAAACACGAATGGGAACAGATAGTTCTGTACCATTACTGGAATATGGTTGTTGTGGGCAATCTCAAGGATGTTCATCGTAGATGCTCCGTTGAAGAAGTAGATACCTACGAGACCAAGGATGATGAGAGCTGATCCTCCCATAAGCATAAGGGTAAGTTTCATTGCGGCATACTCTTTCTTTCCGGAACCCCAGTAGCCGATAAGAAGGTACATAGGGATAAGGGCAACCTCATAGAACATGAACATCGTGAAGAGGTCTATGCTGATGAAGAAACCGTATACTCCGGTAGAAAGCAGAGTGAACCACATGAAAAACTCTTTTGTTAGTGGCTGTAACTTCCAAGAGGCAAATGTTCCGGTGAACACAATGATACTTGAAAGAAGAAGCATGACAACAGAGATGCCGTCGACACCGACAGCATAGCTGATGTGAAGAGGGGCAAACCATACTGTGGATGCCTGAAGAATCATCTCCTCAGTGTTTCCTGCAGCACGCTCCCCGATGAAATGGAATGTCAACCAAATTGACATTGCCAGCAGACAGGATGATCCGATGACCATCACTGTACGTACCTGTTTGACGTCGCGGGCAGCCCAAAGGCCGAGCAGCATCAATACTGGAATTACTACGAATACACTTAATATACTCATATCTCGTTATAAAATGCTAAGTAATACTAATGTTAATGCTACTGTACCTGTGAGGAACCATACGGCATACTGGCGAACATCACCGCTCTGCCATGGACGAAGAGTTTCGCCAGCCTCGTTTGCACCCCATGCCGTGAAGTCGATAAGACCATTGATGATGTGCTCATCAATCCACTGTACAGGCTTAGAAACGAAACGGAACAAAATCTTATGTGTTACGAACATATATACCTCGTCCATATAGAAACGCTTGTAAGCCCAACGGTGCAGACGTGGGAATGTTGCATACAACTTATCGGCAATAGGCTGCTTCTCACCTTTATATATATAGGTGGCAAGGGCAATAGAGATTATTGCGATAACTGTAGAGGTTGCAGCCACCTGCGGATCAAAGTGAACAGTATAGGCTGTTCCTGCAGCGCTAACAATCTCACCAAAGCTTGTCCAATTCCAATCGAGGAATCCACCAAGTGTTGTGAAGATACCGACACCAACAGTAACAATGCTCAAGAAAATGAGCGGGAAGGTCATTGTTGCCGGAGCCTCGTGAGGAGTATGCTCAGCATGAAGTTCTTTATTCTCTGTTCCCCAGAATATACCATAGTATAAGCGGAACATATAGAATGCTGTCATTGCTGCTACGCCAGTCATCCACCATCCTATAAATGCTGAATGCTCAAAACATGCAGTGATAATCTCATCCTTAGAGCTGAAGCCTGAGAAGAACGGAATACCAGCAATTGCAAGGCATGAAATTAGGAATGTTGCATGGGTGATTGGCATATACTTCTTCAGTCCTCCCATTGCCGACATCTCGTTGGAATGTACGGCGTGGATGATACAACCGGCACCAAGGAACAGGCAGGCCTTGAACATGGCGTGGGTGAAAAGGTGGAACAAAGATGCCATATAACCGAGCTGAGCGTGGTTGTCGAGAACTGCTCCGTGGTGACCAGGCAGACAAACACCGAGTGCTACCATCATAAATGCAATCTGAGAGATTGTTGAGAAGGCGAGCACACGCTTGATGTCGCTCTGGGCACATGCCACAGCTGCAGCATAGAATGCGGTGAATGCACCAACATATACAACAACTTCCATTGCCTGTGGTGCATACTCAATCCAAATAGGGAACAGACGTGCAATCTGTACCACTCCGGCTACGACCATCGTAGCGGCATGGATAAGCGCTGATACAGGGGTTGGACCCTCCATGGCATCTGGCAACCAGATGTGGAGCGGGAACATTGCAGACTTACCGGCACCACCGATAAACATCAGTACAAGGGCTGTTGGCAAGATGAAACCACCTGCTGCAACAGCACGGGCTGGATCAACAGCTGAGAATACCTGTGCTCCTGCACCATAGGTTATTTCTGTTCCTGTAAATGAGAAATTGTAGCTTCCTGTATAGTAACCGAAAATCAAGATACCGATGAGGAAGAACATATCTGCGAAACGGGTAACGATGAATGCTTTCTTGCTGGCGTGAACGGCAGCATGCATTCCATAGTAGAAGCCGATGAGCAGATAAGAGCTGACACCTACAAGCTCCCAGAACATGTACATCTGGAAGATGTTTGTGGCAAGTACAAGTCCGAGCATTGACATGGTGAAGAGAGACAGAAAAGCGTAGTAGCGCTGGAATCCCTTCTCACCGTGCATATAGCCAAATGAATAGATATGCACCATAAAACTGACGGTAGAGATTACTATCAGCATCATCACCGAGATTGGATCAAGCAAGATTCCAAGGTCGAAGTGAAGATTACCGAGTGGCAACCATGTCATGTTGTATGGTACAATTGTCGCAAATGTTCCGTCAGCCAAACGTGGGGCTGTAAAGTATTGGAATGCTGTGATGTAGCTCAACACAGTAACCAGTCCGATGGAACAGGTTCCGATAAGTCCGGCTGTTTTATGCGACCATGCATACTTGTTTCCCGCAAAATCGGGCAAGCCAATGACGAGAAAACTCAGCAATGGCAAGAGAAGTATCAACAATGAATATGTATAATCCATAACTTATTAATATTTCATATTTTCAATACTGTTCACCTGATCGCTGTGGAAATTACGGTAAACATTAATAACAATAGCGATAGCTACGGCACTCTCGGCTGCACTCACGCCCATAGAGAAGAGGGTCATGAAGAATCCCTCGAACTCGGCAGGGAATAACAGACGGTTAAAAGCCGCAAAGTTGATGTCCACTGCATTGAGTACAAGCTCAACGGAGATAAGCATAGCTATCAGATTTCGGCGAGTAACAAAACCGTATACGCCGATGAAGAATAAAAGTGCACTAAGCACGAAATAACATTCTACTGGTACCATATTACTTATCCTCCTTTTCTTTACGTGCTACAACAATACCGCCGATAATACAAGCCAAAAGGAACACTGAGATGAACTCAAAAGGCAAGACATACTGATATTTGTCGCTGCCAACGAGGGCTTTGCCTATAACGTCCATCGGAACTTCCTTGTCTGCCATCTCACAAGCTTTGAACAAGAAATTGTTCTTTAGCAGAACGAGTACTACAGTAAGGAAACCAGCCAATGTTACAAGTGCTGCTCCAACAGCCTTGCTGCCTTTCACGTGCTCAACGAGACCTTGTAAAGTACGTTTGCCTACCAACTGGATGGCAAAGATGTACATCATTGTCAAGGCACCGGCATAGATGCTGATCTGAGCTGCACCAAGGAATGTATAATCGAGGATGAAATAAAGTCCTGCAACGCCAAAGAGGACGAAGAGCAGGAATGTGGCTGCACGCATAATACGCTTTGTTGCCACACACATAATTGCCGAGCCCAGGATGACAACGGCAAGAATGCTAAACATTACTATATTAGCCATTTCTGTAAAGTCCTCCTATTTTGTTTTGGTGTTAAACTTTCCGATTTCCAGAGGTGCTCCGCCATCAATGAGGTTTGGTAGACTTCCACCTTTATAAACCTCCTTGTCAAGATGAAGCACGAGTTTGTTGCGGTCAAACACAGCATTCTCGAAATCGTTGGTGAAATGAATAGCGCCGAAGTTGCAGGCATTGACACAGAGCTCGCAGAACATGCAGTCGCCGAGGTCATACTGATAATCTACCAACTTACGCTTTTTCTTTCCCGTCTCAGGGTCTTCAACCATCTCGGTAGTAATCTTGATGGTATCGTTTGGACAAGATTTCTCACACAGTGTGCAACCCACGCATTTGTAGTTGTCGTTCTCGTCGCGAGTGAAAACGAGACGACCGCGGTGGCGTGCCGACACATGGAGAGTCGTCTTGCGGTTCTCTGGATACTGCTCTGTGCTCTTCGGCGTGAAATACTCCTGGAGAGTAGTCTTCATTCCGACAGCGAGAGTCTTCATCGCTGAACCGATTTCTCCAAAATATGATTTTTTGTTATCTTCCATATCTTTTATTGTTCTCCTTAATTA
The DNA here is from genome assembly GCA_002298545.1 of Prevotella sp. UBA746. Lineage (GTDB taxonomy): Bacteria > Bacteroidota > Bacteroidia > Bacteroidales > Bacteroidaceae > Prevotella. Next base: position 9,266 of record DBKQ01000041.1, on the reverse strand, counting down.
AAAGTGCCAGCCAAATGCCACGATGATTGTCATGAGCACGAGGTTGATTAGACATAGAGGCATGAGGTATTTCCACTCGAGTTTCAGAATCTGGTCGATACGAAGACGAGGGAAGGTCCAGCGTACCCACATCAACAGCCAAACAACTGCGAATGTCTTGCCCAAGAACCATACGATGCCAGGGATATAGTTCATCACAGCGTCGAAGCCATCAATACCAATGTTTACCGGTGCCCAACCGCCAAGGAATACTGTAGTGGCAACACCTGAAACAACAAAGAGGTTAAGGTATTCTGCCAAGTAGTAGAAGCCAAATCCCATACCCGAATACTCTGTGTGATATCCTGCAGTAAGCTCACTCTCTGCCTCTGCCAAGTCGAACGGACCACGGTTTGCTTCGGCATTACCAGCTACGAGGAATACAAGGAAAGCTATAATCGCAGGTATGTGTCCTTTGAATATCAGCCAGTTCCATGGACCTGTTTGTTCTGCTACGATACCAGAAATCTGCATTGTTCCTGTAAGTATTACTGCTGTAATCAAACAGAGACCGAGAGACATCTCGTAAGAAATAAGCTGAACTGCACCACGCATGGCAGACACAACACTATACTTATTGTTACTTGCCCATCCTGCAAGGAAGATTCCGATGATACCGATGCTTGAAACGGCAGTCAAAAGAAATAGTCCCACGTTGAAGTTGAGCACTTCCGCACCATTGTTCCAAGGCAGGAACGAGAATGTGCCAACAGAGGCGATGATAACAAGGAAAGGAGCAATGAAGTAAAGAAGCTTGTCGGCTTTGTCTACAACAAAGATTTCCTTGATGAGCATCTTGAGCACATCGGCGAACACCTGAAAGATACCCCATGGACCAACTCGCATCGGACCAAGACGGCACTGGAAGTAGGCACACACCTTACGCTCCATGAATATCAAGATAATTGCCAGAACGGCATAGCCCACAAGGAGCAGAACACCCACCAGCACGCACTCGATAAGAATCGACAGAAAATCTCCAAGACCGAGAGTCTGACGGAGAAGAGCGTCGAACCATGTTGTTACTAATTTGAAATCAAACATAAATTTAATTATGAGTTTAGAACATTCTAATTATTATCTGTCGAGATCCGGGATTACGAAATCGATAGCCGCACCGGTAGTGATGAGGTCGGCAATCTTCTGTCCGCGAAGCATCGGGTCGAGAGCACCAGCAAGAGTAAGTCCCATAGGACGCATCTTCATTCTGTATGGACTCTTGTCGCCGCGAGAGTCAAGATATATACCGAACTCGCCACTGGCTCCCTCTACAGAGAAGTACCACTGTCCCTCTGGTACCTTGATGATTGGTTTCTGCTTGATGTAGAACTCACCATCCGGGATATTGTCGATAAGCTGTTCGATAATGTCGAGACTCTGGTAGAGCTCTTTGATATGAACATAGTAGCGATCCATAGAGTCGCAACCTGTCATTGTAATCTCTTCCCAGTTCACTTTGTCGTACATATCGTATGGATGGCGTTTACGAGTATCGTTCTTCCATCCCGCAGCACGACCGGCAGGACCGGTAACACCATAGTTGATACAGTCTTCTCTGTTCATCGGACCGACACCAACCAAACGGTTATGGGTAATGACGTTATCGCCAAACACGTCAAGATACTCCTGAATCTTCGGACGGAGATATTTGCAGAGTTTCTTGGTGTTCTCTACGAAGTTAGGATCGATATCTGCCTGAAGACCGCCGATGCGATAATAGTTCATAATCAAACGTCCACCAGTCGTCTCTTCCATTACATTGAGTACGTGCTCACGATCGCGCATACAGTATAGGAATGCGGTAAGAGCACCGAGGTCCTGGGCTGTACAACCCAAGAACAACAAGTGACTGTCAATTCGCTGCAGCTCGTCCATAATGGTACGAATGTAACGTATGCGGTCGTTCAACTCTATTCCCATTGCCTCTTCGATAACACCGACGAGAGCATGGCGGTGCATCATTGCTGATAGGTAGTTCAGACGGTCGGTTAGAGCCAAAGTCTGTGGATATGTCATACCCTCCCACATCTTCTCTATACCACGATGTATGTATCCGAGGTGAGGATATATTCGCTTTACGGTCTCGCCATTGATAACAGTTTGAAGACGGAGCACACCATGAGTAGAAGGGTGGTTCGGACCTATGTTTACAACATAGTCGTCATCATCAAACATACGGTGTCTTGTTTCTGTTAGATGTCCGTCCGCATCAAGGTTGTATTCAACAGTGAAGTCGCTCTCCGGCTCATCTGTCAATGGGAATTTGTTCGCCTCAGGACTCATGTCGAAGTCTTTGCGCAAAGGATATCCATTGAAATCTGTGCGCAAGAAAAGGCGACGCATGTCCGGGTGCCCTAAGAATTTGATTCCAAGGAAGTCGAATACCTCGCGTTCAAGCAAGTCGGCATCTTTCCATAGATTTAGAACTGTAGGGATAACATCACTGCCATCAACCTTCTTGGCAATAGTGCGTACGGAGCAACGTTCGTTGTTGTCAGTATTCTCAAGAATGTAGATACATCCAAGACCTTCCTCGCCGAAGTCCTCACCAATGATGGTAACAAGGTAGTCGAAATGCTTCTCGTTCTTCAGCTTGCCCATTTCGCAGGCGAAGTCCTCGAATGTGAGTTCTATATTATTCAGTTTCATGTCTTATACCTTATTATATTATATAGTTTGAACTTTTTCGGCATCGTTTGCCAAATCACCACACTTAAAATCTGCAGGTACCTCGGTAACGATGATAGGCTCTGGATGACCGAGTTTCTGACTGTCTTGTAGGTTTTCATTGCTCAAACCTTGAAGATCGCCTTTACTCATAGACAGTTCCTTCTCTTCTTTTGTCATCTTGTGGTTGGCTCCACCGAAGAACTTCTCGATCTTCACCTTGCGCTGCAGCTGCATCATGCCATAGAGAATAGCCTCTGGGCGTGGAGGACAGCCTGGAACGTAAACGTCGACAGGTACAAGTTCGTTGATTCCGCGAACCACGTTGTAACTCTTTTTGAACGGACCGCCACTGATGGTGCATCCGCCAACTGCAACAACATACTTAGGCTCAGCCATCTCGTCGTAGAGACGTTTGAATACCGGTGCCATCTTGTTGGTGATAGTTCCTGCACACATGATGAGGTCTGCCTGGCGTGGAGAGTTACGTGTAACCTCGAAGCCGAAGCGCGAGAAGTCGTAGCGGGCACAACCCACTGACATGAACTCGATACCGCAGCAACTTGTTCCGAAGGTCAAAGACCACAGGGAGTTGCTTCGTCCCCAGTTTATAACCTGGTCGAGCGAGCCGAGCACCACGTTGCAACCGCCTTCATGAAGTTCGTTCACGATTTTTTCGAGTGTCTCGTTGTCCTTAAACTCGTCGTAAGGAATACTCTTGATAACGGGTTTTCTTACTTCCATTCCAACGCTCCTTTCCGCCATGCGTATGCAAGGCCAAATACTAATACTAACAGGAAGAATCCGATGCTGCATAGAGCCATCGGTCCAAACTGCTTGACTGCCACAGCCCATGGGTAGAGGAACACTGTCTCGATGTCGAACATCAGGAAGAGAATGGCAAAGAGGTAGTATCCCACATGCATCGGCAACCAAGAGGTGCCGCGTGTAGGAATACCGCACTCAAAAGGCTGTCCCTTCACAGGATTGTACGAACGAGGACCCACGAGTTTCGCAACTACGTATGCTCCAACGACCAATACAACTGCCGTCAAGATAACGGTAATAAATAGGATAAAATACATAAATATTTTATTTGAATAAAAAATTTGACTGTCAAAACTGTTTGCAAAGGTACACAATTAAAATCATATTTTACAATATAATGTGGACAAATCGTAAATCTTATTGCAATTAAGTTTTTTTGTTGGATGAGTTTTGAAATTTATAACGTTAATAAAAAAGACAGAACGATGGATTATTGTTTGCAAAGATTGTTTAAATCCATAAAAAATGAATAATTTACTGCTGTATTGTTGCAAATTGTGCTTGAAAAATAAATTTTCTTTCAAATTGTTTTGTGGTTAGAGAAAATAACTATACTTTTGCACTCAAACAAAAAAATCAGATTATGAACAATCTATTTGCAGCTTTTGGATTTTTCTTTTACTACTTTGCATGGCTTTGCAAGGCGGGAAGTTGCGTGTAGAGTTCAACTTAGGAAATTGGAAATCTTAAAGTAAGATAGTATACAGTAATCCCCGCCCCAAACAGTATTGAGGCGGGGTTTTTAATTTAAAGAAAAATAGAATGAGAAAAATTGCAATACAAGGATTTGAGGGTTGTTTCCATGAGATGGCGGCAAAAAAATATTTTGAAGGAGAAAAACTGCAGCTTATATACTGCAATACTTTCGAACAGCTCTTTCGCAACATTGAAGATGGTGACGACACAATTGGAATGGTGGCAATAGAAAATACTATAGCCGGGTCGCTACTACACAACTACGAATTACTATGTGCCAGCGGACTCGAGGTCGCGGGAGAGAAGAAGCTACATATTTCACACAGTATTTGCTGTTTGCCTGAAGATGATTGGAATTCTATTCATGAAGTTCATTCTCATCCAGTGGCTCTTATGCAATGCCGTAAATATCTTGAACAGCATCCATGTCTAAAATCCGTGGAAGCAGACGATACAGCTGGGGCGGCTCTCAATATATCGAGAAGAAAGCTATATGGACAGGCTGCTATCTGTAATGCCGAGGCGGCGAGGCGGTTTGGCATGAGAATCCTTGAAGAGCATATTGAGGACAATAAACACAATTATACGCGCTTTCTTGTGGTAGCAAGAAAAGGTAAGGCTGAAGAACTTCGAAGTGGGTTGGAAACAGATAAAGCGAGTCTTGCCTTTACCATCAGTCATGAATGTGGCAGTCTTGCCAAGGTCCTGAGTATTTTCTCATTTTACGGTATTAATTTGACGAAAATTCAGTCGCTGCCGATAATAGGCAGAGAATGGGAATACAGGTTTTATATAGATTTGTCTTATACCGACCATAAACTTTACCAACAGAGTATTGAGGCTGTAAAGCCGTTAACAAGTGAATTTATAAAATTAGGAGAATATAAAGATGACAGAAATTGACAGCATGACACAAATAAAACCAGCCGAAAGACTCTCACTCGTCAAAGAGTATTATTTCAGTAGAAAGCTGAAGGAGGTGGCAAAAATGAATGCCGAAGGAATGGATGTGATAAGTCTTGCAATAGGCAGTCCGGATATGCCGCCATCGAAACAGACGATAGACAAGCTTTGTGAAGTGGCACGACAAGACTCTGCTCATGGATACCAACCAACTTGTGGAACCCAGGAACTACGGACTGCAATGGCTGGATTCTACAAACGATGGTTTGATGTAACGCTTGACCCTAACACGGAGATACAGCCATTAATTGGTAGCAAGGAGGGAATCTTGCATATAACGCTTGCTTTTGTTAATCCTGGTGATGAGGTTTTGGTGCCAAATCCCGGTTATCCTACATATACCTCGCTTAGCAAGATCCTTGGTGCAAAGGTCGTAAATTACGATTTACGAGAAGATAACGGATGGCAACCGGATTTTGAAGCCTTGGAGAAAACAAATCTGAGTAGGGTGAAGCTGATGTGGACGAATTATCCTAATATGCCTACAGGAGCTAATGCCCTGATGGAAACATATAGAAAACTTGTTGAGTTTGCAAAAAGACATAATATCGTTGTGGTAAATGATAATCCTTACTCTTTTATTCTTAACGAAAAGCCACTGTCTTTATTGCAGGTGGATGGAGCAAAGAATTGCTGTATAGAATTGAACTCTATGAGCAAGAGTCATAACATGCCGGGATGGAGAGTTGGAATGTGTGCCACAAATCATACTTTTATCCAGTGGATATTAAAGGTGAAGAGTAATATTGATTCGGGAACATTCCGAGGTATTCAACTCGCTGCAGCTGCTGCATATGATAATGATGAAGCTTGGCATCATAAAGCAAATTTTGAGACTTATTCGGCAAGAAGAAAATATGCTGAAGAGATAATGCGGTTATTGGGATGCACATTCGATTCAAAGCAGGTTGGAATGTTCCTGTGGGGAAAGATACCTGCATTTTACAAAGATGCTGAAGAACTTACGGAAACGGTATTGCATGGGGCTCGTGTATTCATAACTCCTGGACATATTTTTGGAAGCAATGGCGAGAGGTATATAAGAATCTCGCTTTGTGCAAAGGAATATAAATTAAAAGAGGCGGTTGAGAGAATAAAAAATCTTGAAGTTAGCACAGAATAAAAACTTTTAGTTATAAAGAAATATAAACTTAAAATAAAATATTATGGAATTGGATTTGAAACCATTAGGTCTTCCTTGCGATAGCGAGAGACCTTTCGTTATAGCGGGACCATGTTCTGCAGAAACAGAGGAACAGGTGATGACAACGGCAAGACAGCTTGCATTCAAGGGATGCCATATATTTCGTGCGGGAGTATGGAAACCACGTACCAAACCGGGAGGCTTTGAAGGTAATGGTGAGACTGCATTACCTTGGCTGAAAAGAGTGAAAGATGAAACGGGAATGCTTATCACCACTGAAGTTGCTACTCCTGAGCATGTGGAGCTGGCACTGAAATATGGTATGGATATACTGTGGATTGGAGCAAGAACAACGGCAAATCCGTTTGCTATGCAAGCTCTTGCTGATAGTTTGAAGGGAGTGGATATTCCTGTTCTTGTTAAAAATCCTGTAAATCCGGATCTTGAGCTTTGGATTGGCGCCATGGAACGTATCAATCAAGCTGGCGTAAAGAGAATAGCGGCAATTCATCGTGGTTTCTCAAGTTTCGACAAAAAGATTTATCGTAATCTTCCGATGTGGCAAATTCCTATAGAACTGCGCCGTCGTATTCCGGATTTGCCAATTATATGCGATCCAAGTCATATTGGCGGTAGGCGCGAACTTGTTGCTCCTCTTTGTCAGCAGGCTATGGACCTTGGCTTTGACGGACTTATTGTGGAGAGTCATTGTGATCCAGATAAGGCATGGAGCGATGCTAAACAACAGGTAACTCCAGAGGTGCTGGATTATATATTAAGTTTGCTTGTTATCCGCGATGAATCTGTTACGACGGAGGGTATAAGCGAACTGCGAAAGCAGATAGACGAATTGGACAATAACTTAATGGAACTCTTGTCTAAACGAATGCGCGTTTGTCGTGAAATCGGACAATATAAAAAGGAACATAATATGACAGTCTTGCAGACTTCACGCTATAATGAAATCCTTGACAAACGAGGAGCACAAGGAGCACTGTGTGGTATGGATCCGGCTTTCATAAAAGAGGTCTTTGAGGCAATACACGAGGAATCGGTTAGACAACAGATGGAAATCATTAATAAAGATTGAAGAATTGAAAAATTAAGACGTAGATTATGAGAATACTTGTTTTGGGAGCAGGCAAGATGGGGAGTTTCTTCCTTGACTTGCTTAGCTTCAAACATGAAACTGCTGTTTTTGAGAAGGATCCGCAACGCTTGCGGTTTACTTACAATACTTTGCGCTTTACTATGCTTGAAGAGATTAGGGAGTTTAAACCGGAACTTGTAATCAATGCAGTAACGGTAAAATATACTATCCCAGCATTTAATGAAGTAATGCCGTATTTGCCGGATGATTGTATCCTAAGCGACATCTCGTCTGTTAAGACGGGATTGAAGGATTTTTATGAGAAATGTGGGCATCGTTATGTTTCTACACATCCTATGTTTGGACCAACCTTTGCTAATCTTAATCAGTTGCAGGAGGAGAATGCAATTATCATTAACGAGGGGGATTACATGGGACGTATCTTCTTTAAAGACTTATATAGCAGCATTGGGTTGAATATTTATGAGTATTCATTTGAAGAGCATGACAAGACTGTTGCTTACTCTCTGAGTATTCCGTTTGTCAGCACTTTTGTCTTTGCTGCTGTAATGAAGCATCAAGATGCCCCTGGAACAACATTTAAGCGCCATATGCGTATAGCAAAGGGGGTCTTGAGTGAAGACGATTATCTCTTGCAAGAAATACTTTTTAATCCTTACACTCCGGAACAGATTGAGAAGATAGGACAGGAGATGACCGAATTGCTCGAGATAATAAAAAACAAAGATGCTGATGGTATGAAAGTTTATCTTACGAAAATTCGGAAGCATCTTGCTGAAAACAGATAAATTTCGCTTATGAGTATGTTTACGTCTCTTATCCTCGGTGTGTTCACCTTTGTTCAATTGAATTGTGAGAACTTCTTTGATTTTGAGCACGATTCTTTGAAACAGGATTATGAATACTTGCCGGAAAGTCCGCGCCATTGGAACAAGAATAAGTTTTGGAATAAACTTAGGAATATCTCTAAGGAAATTCTTGCGTGTGGGGCGGTTAATGAAGACGGCGCAACAGTTATTCCGGATCTTGTGGCGCTTTGTGAGGTAGAAAATGATACGGTTGTCAATTATCTTACAAAGCGTTCTCCTTTGCGTAATGCAAGATATGAATATCTGATAACCCGGTCTCCGGATGTTCGAGGGATAGATGTTGCCCTCATATATTCTCCAATGACATTTCGGCTTATTAATTCGTATCCTTTGCGTGTAAAACCGCTCAAGGGTATGCGGCCAACAAGGGATATTCTTTATGCTTCAGGTGAGGTTATAAGTGGTGATACGCTTCATGTGTTTGTCCTTCATGCTCCAAGTCGCTTTTCGGGAAAACGCGTTACAATTCCATATCGTATGGCTGTTATGAAGAGGCTTCAGCAATCTATTGATTCTATTCGCTCTTTGCAAGCAAATCCAATGATTGTTGTTTCTGGTGATTTTAATGATGAAACGCGTGACAAGTCAATACAATATCTAATTGGAAATGGAATGAGAGATGTTTCTGCTGGTGTAAAGGGAAGGAATGGTGCTATGGGAACATACAAGTATCAGGGTATATGGAGTTCAATAGACCATATATTGATTAGCAACAGTATGGAACCTTATTTCAGAAATTGTTTTGTAAACGACGTCCCTTTTATTATTGAAAAGGATGAGAGGTATACGGATGTTAAACCTTTCAGAACATATTTTGGATATAGATACCAAGGTGGCTTCAGTGATCACTTGCCGCTCGTAGCGTATTTCTTTTTCAAGCCTATGGAAATTTAAATTTGCCTCCTAAAAATTAATTCCTATGAAATTAAAAAAGAGGGTGTGTCAAAAC
>DBKQ01000059.1:23872-30646 GCA_002298545.1 Prevotella sp. UBA746 | reverse complement strand
ATAGACACACTGGGACCTATGTCTATATACTGTTTCTGCAGATACGACACAGTGCCGTCACCGTTTACCGATGAGATATAGGGTATGCAATAGTTGCTGTGGTCTGTTTTGTTTACTCCCGTAGTAATGTCAACCCTGGCAAATTCCACAATGTCCGTCACTCCGTCGCCGTTGACATCTCCTGTCAAGAACCGCTGGTCAGACTTCTTCGTCATGGGGATGTCCATCCCGCCTGCATCAAGCTTGACGGCAGTAGGAGCCAGACCGGGACTGTCGCTCCATGCTATATCTATCGGCTTTTGGCGACTATCTGAATTTTTCCATACCTGCACTCTGCTCAGGCGGCTTGCGCCTGAGCCTGGATCCATGCTGTAGGAAAGTTCCAAATGCCGGTATAATGAATTGCCGGATTTTGTCTCTATCGAACGGAGACGTTTTGACATGCTTCCCTGCACATCCTTTACTATATACGGACATTTGTCCGGTCGGTTTTCGTAAATGAAGTTGACGGTATTGTCAGCCCCGTTTTGCGTATGCAGGTTCTTGCCGTACGATATGGTCTGTGGATAGAGAGTCAGGTTCTCATGGAGATAGCTGTATGTCATAAAGTTGCCGTTGCTGTCCTCCATACGGCTTATATACCAGGCATTGACAAACTTGCTGCCGGAGGAGGGGGATACCGTTTGACGGCTGTTCTCCGTATCGCCATACCGTAATATCCTACCGTCTGAAGTCTTGACTTCAAACCATGTATTAGTCTTCGTTCCATGAAGTATAACCTCCGTAAAAGGGTCGTCTTCCAAAACGTATACACTGCCGTCAGTCATTATATTGCTGCCCTTCGGGATAAGACGCTTGCCGTCAAGGCGGAGAGCATCATACTCGTTGAAAGACAGTCTTCCGGCATTTAGGTCATGATAGATATCGCGGATGGAACGGGTTATGGCTGATACTCCCGAAACGCTGCATCCCAATCCGATCATGCCGTTCCCCTGCATACTGTTATATGATATGGACAATTGTGGAATAGTCGCTCCTACTCCTTGTGGCACTTCGATTGGAATACTGAATGTTGCAGCACCGATTTGTGTAACGTCTGCATTTACTGGAGTACTGACCACAGGATAAGTCATTGCACTTGACACATCGGGCGGCAACGGGTATTTCTTGTATTCAGGGTCAAGATAATCGTTGGAGTTAAATGATTGTTGAGGGGTGTTGGGGAGGGTTGGGATTACAGGTTGAAAAGGGGAATCACTATCTGACAGCACATAATCAGAGCCTGTGCTGTCTGATGCAATTGCACACATATCATAAAGCGTAAAAGCCGGATTGGCTCTTGCCGAAGACAAAAGTGCAATGATACATAAATACAAGCAAAAGAAACGTAATCGAGTGATTGTTCGCATGAGAATAGGTTATTCTTTGGTAAACTTCATTGTATATTGTCTTTCGCCGATTTCTAAACTGGCGATGTAAGTGCCGGATGGAATTGAAGACACGGGAAATGTATTCACATCTGAAGATTTTGTCTTAGAGTATATCAGACTACCGGATAACGTGTAAACATTTAACAATAAAGTGCCAGTTACATCCGAGTCGCCTAAATTTACAGATATTATATTTGTAGAATGGTCATACGACATTATAGGAAAAGCCTTAGCTTCTTTTGTTTTTCCGGTATTGTTTTTGCCTTTCCTTGATTTTCTTAATCTCTTTTCGTTTGAAGAAACGGAGCGAGATATGCGGTTACCAGATGAATCATAAGCATAAGATACAACATTCTGAGAATATACTCTCAGAATGAAGAACATTAATATTATTATAAGGTATGTCTTCTTCATTTTATAATAGGACTTTAATTAATACTTGTCAATCAGTTCCTTTACTTTTTCATTCTTGTAGTTCTTCCTGGCTTTAACTATACCACCCACATTAACGGAATATGGTTCTGTATCATTAGCTCTTGTGAATACCTGTGCACCGGTTTTGGAGTCAACAACAGACTCTATCAAAGTTTCCTTTGCAGCCTCTTTCATTATACTGCATGAGGACAGGCACAACAACAAGGCTATTACACACAAAATGGGAGTTGTCGGCATTATATGCTTTCTTTTCTTCCACGCCACAGGATAATACGCCAGCCATGGCGGGAGCATCACGGCGATGCGGTCGCCAAGACTAAGCTGACTCTTGTCTGCCGTGCGGAGGAGATGATAATATTTGCTGAATACGGAAAACTGACGATGATAAAGGAAATTCTCATACATCTTCGTCTGATGGAGCACGATATACGGAGCATATTCTTTTATGTCATCCTTGAATACCTTATAAAGTATTTCATCATAAAGCATCTGTTCGTCGAGACTCAAGGGACGGTCGTTGGGCAATCCCTCGTTGTACATATATACTACTTCATCCGAGAACCACACCTTTGGCTCCTTCCGCAGACACTCTATCTGCATCAATATATCCTCGCCGGAACGAATCAGCCTGGGGGTATCGAGGCATCCTTCGAGCAATTCGCGACGAAAGAGCACAGCCCACAAGACACAGAAGTCTGCCGTTGCCGACAGCAGTTGGCGTGTCATCCATGCCGGTTCCATATATTGTCCGCCCTCATGTCCGCGCAGTTCGTCGTGCTGGTTGATGTATCGTGCCACCACCTCGTCGGCTCCTGTAGCCAATATCTCATCGTATAAACGGCGTAGCGCACCGGGAAGCATCTTGTCGTCGGCATCGACAAAGGTGATAAACTCCCCCTTCGACTGCTCAAGTCCTATTCGGCGTGCAGCCGTAACACCTCCGTTCTCGGGATGCAGAACCGTAACATTGGGATATTCGTCAGCAAGTCGGTCGCAAATCTCAGCAGAGTTGTCAGTACTGCCGTCTTCCACGACAATAACCTCAAAGTTGTCGAAATCTTGGGAAACAACACTCTGTATGCAGTCTTCCACGTATTCAGCTTTGTTGTAAACGGGGATGATAATGGAAATTAAATGTTGTTCGATGGATTTTGCGGAAGTGTTTTGCGATGAGTTCATAGTCGTCAGGATAAGTTGTTCAATAAAGATGTATGAGATGAAAGATAGTCGGCTACACATTGGGGAACGAGTCCGTCAATAGATTTATTCCCCATTAACCTTTGCCGTATCTCCGTACTGCTGATATTGTAAAGTCCTGTATCAAGGAGCCTTACCGAAGGTGGTAGTAAAGAAACATCAATCTTTGTCCCTTTACGTGGATAAATAAATATCGGGAAACCGGAGATTATTTCCTTATAACCAAACCACCTGTCGAAACAATCCCAGTTGTCGGCACCGATAACGAGCGAGAAAGAATCCTCCGGATAATCCTTTTTTAGGCACTGCAAGGTGTGTAGCATATACGAAGGCTGCGGAAGATGGAACTCATAGTCGCTCGCCACGAGTCCGTCGATGCCCTCAACAGCAAGCCGCACCATGTTTAGCCTGTCTTCATCAGGCATAAGACTGTCGGCAGCTTTCAGCGGATTGTGTGGAGACACAACGAGCCATACCTCATCAAGTTTGGCAAGCTCCCTTATCTTGCCTGCCAACGCTATATGCCCGTTGTGTACCGGGTTAAACGACCCGCCGAAAATGCCGATTCTCATATCATTATATTATTTGTCAAGGAAACGGCTTATCGTTTCATAAGCCTCCTGCTTTGCTGTTTCAAGATTGTCGTTAACAACGACATGGTCGAACTTCGGTGCAAACGAAAGTTCGAATTCAGCTCTGCGGATACGGTCTTCTATAACTTCCGGAGCATCCGTACCACGTCCGTTCAAGCGGTTGCGCAGTTCCTCTATTGACGGCGGCTGCACGAAAACACTGAGAGCCTTGTCTGCATAAATCTTCTTTATGTTGCATCCGCCCTTAACGTCAACGTCGAGCACCACGTTCTCTCCCGCGGAGAGCTGTTTCTCTACCTGAGCCTTCAGTGTGCCGTAGAAGCGGTCGGCATAAACTTCCTCATATTCCAGAAACTCGTCGTTGGCGATACGCTGGCGGAATTCCTCGGGAGTAACGAAGAAGTATTCCACTCCGTTCTGTTCCGTGCCCCTCGGCTTACGACTCGTGCATGAGATACTGAAATGCAGGTTCAGTTCCTTATGTTCTTGCATGAGCCAGTTTATGATAGTACTCTTTCCGCTGCCGCTCGGAGCGGAAAAGATAATGACTTTTCCCTGTTTCATCAATATAATTGATTTATAGGCTATATATAAAAGAGCCTTAAACTTTTTGTAATGATAATCTTTTAGTATACTTTATTCTTAGATTTTTTCTTCCCCTCCCCCGCCTCCCCCTCCGGGGGCGGAGCAGTTTCCTTTATCAACAAAATGAATTAACCATATTCTTAAGAGTAATGGTAACTGCTTCTCCATAAAATAAGCGTTAACTATTCTTCAGGAAGTAATGGTAACTGCTTCTCCATAAAATAAGCGTTAACTATTCTTCAGGAAGTAATGGTAGCTGCTTCTCCATAAAATAAGCGTTAACTATTCTTCAGGAAGTAACGGTAGCTGCTTCTCCATAAAATAAGCATAAACTATTCTTCAGGAAGTAATGGTAACTGCTTCTCCCCTGGAAGGGGAGACGGGAGAGGGGAAGACAACATCACTAAGAATAATACAGATTATAGAGCATTAAGCACCTGCTCCTTAATCTGCTCCAGCTCGTCCTTCATCTTCACCACGATATTCTGCATCTCGGCATTGTTGCTCTTGCTGCCAGTGGTGTTGATTTCGCGTCCCATCTCCTGAGCGATGAAGCCAAGTTTCTTGCCCACGCCCTGAGTCTCTTCCATCGTCTCGCGGAAATACTTCAAGTGGTTTGCCAGACGCTGCTTCTCCTCGCTGATGTCGAGCTTCTCGATATAGTATATCAATTCCTGCTCCAGACGGTTCTTGTCGTATTCCACTTCCGGAATACTCTTCAGTCCGTCGATGATACGTTGGCGAATCTTCTCCACGCGTGATTTCTCATACGGTTCGATGCTTGCCAGCAGAGCCGTGATATTGTCAATCTTCTCGTTAAACTTCTTCTGTAGTGCTGCTCCCTCCTGAAGGCGGAAAGCATTAAGATTGGCGAGAGCCGTATTGATAGCCTCTGTTGCGGCAGCCCACTCCTCGTCGGTAAGGGTTTCCGTTTCCGTCTTTGTCAGCACATCCGGCATGCGCATCAGGGTATTAAACCAGTCCTGTGGCTCCGGGATATTGTTTTTCTCGGCGATAGCCTTCAGCTGACTGTAGTAGTTTGCCACGAGGGCAGCATTTACCGGTGTGGCGTCAACCACGGTGTCCTTCTCAATCCAAATGCTGAAGTCCACCTTTCCGCGGGTCAGAGCCTGTGCCACCATCTGACGGATCTGCATTTCCTTCTCCCTGTAGATAGGGGCGATGCGTGTGGAGAGATCGAGAGTCTTGCTGTTTAGCGACTTCACCTCTACATTTATTTTTTTCTCTCCGAATTCCACTACGGCTTTACCGTAGCCTGTCATTGACTGTATCATTTATCTTGTCTTATTTTATATTCCAACTGCAAAAGTACATAATAATTACGAGAAAACTACCCTTTTCCCACCTATTTATATCATAGTGCGGAACGAGTCGACAACTCCGAGCAGGTGTTTCTCATCGTCTACCACGAGAACGCAGTGGATTTTATTGCGGTGGAGTATATCCTCAATTTCTGTTATCTTGGTGTCGGGCGATACCATTTTCGGCGTGCGCGTCATGATGTCTGCCACTGAGAGCTGGAAGAACTTGTCTTGCGATTTCTGCATCGCGCGGCGGATATCGCCATCCGTTATCAAGCCAACCACCTTGTTGCTTTCTGTTGCCACACAGAGGCCGAGTCGTCCGTTGCTAACGTGGATTACCGCCTCTCCGAGCTTCACCTCAGGAGCGAGAACCGGCAAGTCTTCGGTGCGCATAACATCGCGCGCCTTCGTCAGCAGTCGCTTGCCAAGGGTGCCGCCAGGGTGGAACTGTGCGAAGTCTGTTGCCTTGAAATTCCTTGCCACCATCAAGGCGCATGCCAAGGCGTCGCCAAGGGCGAGGGCTGCCGTGGTAGACGATGTTGGGGCAAGTCCCAGGGGGCACGCCTCATGGCTTACTCCGGAATTGAGATGTGCCGAAGCATATTGGGCAAGTAGGGAATCAGGGTTTCCGCTCATACCGATTACCGGTATGTTATGCTCTATCATATATGGCATAAAGCGCAACAGCTCATCCGTCTGACCGGAGTTTGACAGTGCGAGGATTACATCATCTTGCTGTATCACGCCCAGGTCGCCGTGGAAGGCATCAAGCGGATTGATAAAGAAGCTCGGCGTTCCGGTAGACGACAGTGTTGCTGCAATCTTGGCTCCGATGTGTCCGCTCTTGCCAACACCTGTTACGATAAGTTTGCCTTTGCATTTCAGGATTATGTCGACGGCTTTATTGAAGTCGTCATCGATATTCGGTATCAGTTCAAGAAGAGCCTGCGACTCGTCTTTGATACATTTTATGGCGGTGGATATGTAGTTGTTCATTGTTTTTTGTTTTTTGATGGGAGGACTGGGAGAACTGGGAACTATAGGAGCTATAGGACTTATAGGGACCTATAAGACTTATAAAACAGAGCTAAATCAGGCTCTTCACTACACCTTCTAAATCTTTCAGATACAGCATGTTCGGTCCGTCGCTGAGAGCCTTCTCCGGATCGGGATGCGTCTCGAAGAAATATCCTTGTGCCCCGAACGCTT
>DBKQ01000059.1:15148-23863 GCA_002298545.1 Prevotella sp. UBA746 | reverse complement strand
AAGTGCCATCATCGGCACGAACTGGCGGTCGCCGCCCGTCTTCCCGCCGGCTCCTCCCGGGCGCTGTACGCTATGCGTGCAATCCATGATTACCCTGTCGGCATACTGCGCCATGAGGGGCAGATTTCTGAAGTCCACCACAAGGTTGTTGTAGCCGAAGCTGTTGCCGCGTTCCGTAAGCCACACTTCCTTTGCACCGGCATCGCGGCATTTCTCTACGGGATAGCGCATATCGTCGCCCGAAAGAAACTGTGCCTTCTTTATATTCACCGTCTTTCCGGTCTTTGCAGCCTCAACGAGCAAATCGGTCTGCCGGCAGAGGAAAGCCGGAATCTGCAACACGTCGACCACCTCGCCAGCGGGTTTCGCCTGCCAGCTTTCGTGGATATCGGTAAGCAGCGGCAGTCGATATTTTGCCTTCACATCGGCAAGCATCTGCAGTCCGCGCTCCAGTCCCGGTCCGCGAAAAGAATGAATCGATGTTCTGTTAGCCTTGTCAAACGACGCCTTGAAATAGAACGTCATGCCCGTGGCATCAGCGAGTCTTCTTACCTCGGCTGCGACGGTATCGAGCAGTTCTGCCGACTCAATAACGCAAGGTCCTGTAATGAAAATTGGTTTCATCTTATTTATCCTCCTCAAGATACCACTTTGAATATTCCACATAATGCTGTGCAAAGCTCTCAGCCTGATTCGGTCTCGTTTTTTTAATAAACTTGGCAGGTACGCCGCCCCATATCTCATGGTCGCCTACCTTCGTTCCGCCAAGCACGAGGGCACCGGCAGCAACGACAGCCCCCTCACCGATTTCGGCATTGTCGAGCACCGTAGACCCCATACCAATCAGCGCCCCTTTGCGGATAGTGCAGGCGTGCACCGTAGCATTATGTCCGATAGTAACATCATCTTCAATCAGAGTAGGACCGATTTTGTTTGTAACATGAATGCACGAGCCGTCTTGCACGTTCACCCTATTGCCAAGGGTTATCGGGGCAACATCGCCGCGCAACACGGCATTAAACCAAATGGAACACTCATCGCCCATGGTAACTTCGCCCACTATTGTTGCATTCTCGCTGAAGTAGCAGTCTCTGCCCCATTTCGGGGTAAGTCCTTTTATTGATTTTATCAGTGCCATTATATTTATCTATTATAATACTTAATTATATGCTGAGATGCAGCTTATCTTATCTAAAGATAATGCAAATCGAAGGCAGAACATCAAATTTATTTGAATGTTATGCTGAGATGCAGCTTATCTTATCTAAAGATAATGCAAAGATAATGCAAGAATACAAATATACATCATTATTTAATAAAAAAACTTCATGTTTCGGATTTGTCCTGTATAATTCATAGAATAATGTATACTATCTCATTTCCGATAATATACATTATTCTATGAATTATATTGAAAAAATGTTTTCATTCACTCGCTTTATCGTTTTTTCCACATAAAATTTGTGTATTATAAAAAAAAGCATTACCTTTGCACCGCAATTAAGCCCAGATGGCGGAATCGGTAGACGCGCTGGTCTCAAACACCAGTGGGGCAACCCGTGCCGGTTCGACCCCGGCTCTGGGTACGCAGAACGGATGATAACTCATTGAGTATCATCCGTTTTTTTATCTTCCCCTCCCCCGCCTCCCCCTCCGGGGGCGGAGCAGTTTCCTTTAATTGACATAACCTTACAACATCTTTGTCTTTACTATATTGCCATAACTTTACATCTTTATCTTTACTAAATCAGCAAATACACATCTCAGTTTTCAGCAGAAAGAGTAACTGCTCCGCCCCTGTCAAGGGGAGGCGGGGGAGGGGAAGAACAGAATCAGAAACTTCACAGAAATTAAAAAAAGTTTTTTTGTGATTTTACCCTCACACCCTCACACATAGCCCCGAAGTGCCCTGTACATCGGGGTTTCAGGTGGTGAGGGTAAGTGTGAGGGTAACTCTCACTACCCTCACCAAGTTAGTGAGATATATTCTTCGTCAGCATTGACCATATATAGGCCTTGCGTTTATACCAAACACAAATGGTATTTCTATTCTGCACTTTTGGTGCAGCATAGAAATACCATTTGTGTCACTTTTATCCGTAAGTCCCATTGGGCATTTACAATCTTTACCGTATGTCTAATCCACAAACGAGATATGCCGTTCTTTATTCGGCAAGAGTCTTGTAAGGAACGATCTGCACATCGGTAGTGATGTCGCTGTCATATCCACACACGATAAGCACGCAGTCGGAGTCGGATGAACTTGTCTCCACCTTGAATTCCTTGTTGCCTGTCTTGGTGTATGAGTCGGCATATCCGCCATACGACACTCTGAGCAGTTCTCTGGCAGCAGCCATCTTGTCGCCGTTTGCCTGAGAGAGATAATTCTCCCAAACACTTGCCTTCTGGGTGGTTACCATATAAGGGTCGTTGTTTGTCGTCGTTACCTTAACGTCGCAACCGTCGGAGTATGTCTTTACGACCTCACAAGTGATGACGTTGTCTGACGGAACGACTGCCTCGGTGGTGAACTCCTTTTCGTATGTCTCGGTAGAAAAAGTGCCGTCGGTGTTCAGTCCGAAACAGAAGGCATAATATTTTGTGCCCGGTGTGAGATTGGTCTGTATTATGTCTCTCGTGTCTTTTGTTGTAGGTCCCTGAGCGAGGACATAGCCGAGCCATTCGCTCAGTTCGAAGCCCGAAGACTGTGCGTTGAACTTGATGTATTCCAGTTCGCCATCGCGCAGACTGCCGTATTTCTCTATCATCTGCTGGCGCTCGCTCTCTGAAACCACGCTGTAGTAATACTTCATCGCATTGTCTTTCGGTGTGAACGTTACATTGGCGTATGTCTTCGTGATACCGTCTACTCCGATAGTGAACTCATCGTTTGCCACCTGCTTCTCAAGTGTTGTTGCCGAGGTGGATGCGATGCCGGCTGCCACGCCGTCCTGGTCGAACATGAGGGCATAGATATAATACTTTGTGCCCGGTTCGAAGTTTGGAATGCGAAGGAATTTCGACTCTTTGAACTCATCGTTGTATTTCGACTTGATAGTCTTGCGCACTTCTGCCGGCGTACCGGTAATCTCGTCTTTCTGTATGCACATCAGCCAATATTTGCAGCCTTCGGGCATAGGGAAATCGATATCCATCGAAGTCTCGGTGATGTTGCTCACCTCAATGTCCATCGTGAGCGGAGCGACCTGTTCCACGGTGATATCCTTAACGTTGTTGAGCATAAGAGCCGTAGACTCACCGTCGACAGTCTTTATCATCATCACTCTTTCCGCCTTGTCGGTTGTCTCCTGGGCGAATGAAACCATAGAGAAGAGTGCGGCAACGGCAATTGTTATTATCTTTTTCATTTCTGACTATTCTTTAAATTGTTATACGATGTTGAGATCAACATTAGAAGTTGCCCTTAGGAAGGGTAAACTCTATAATCACGGGGTCGGTGGTCGGAGCACCGTCTTTCATTCCAAAGCCGATGGCATAATATTTCTCGCCTCCCTTTGAAGGAGTGAACTCCCAGTCCTGGCTGCCGCTCTGGGCATAGTCGCTCAAATCCGTGTTACCCTCGTAAACCAACCATTTCAGGAGGTCTGCTCCCTTACGGTCGCCAACGAGTGATGCCGGCTGCACATTCACCAAATACGTATCGTCGTTTGACACCTCTGCTCCGATAACAACATTTCTCCACTCATTTGTCTTTATCGTGAGGTTTATCTTTATGTCTGATTTCTCCGGAGCCTTGGTCCTGAACTTGTCAACCTGTATAGGTGTGGCAAGCGTTCCGTCCTTATACATTCCGAATGAAATCATAACCTGGTCGGCATCCCACATCAGATGCTTCTGCACATCTTCCGTTGTACCCGTATACGACTCGTAGTTCCACATCTCGCTTTCCCAAGAGTCACCATACATAGAACCATTATATTTCCACATTGCAATGAAATGCTTGAGCACGTCGCCGTCGTTGCCGGTTTCATCACACCATCCCTTGTAATAGTCAAGACCTGTACAGATTGTATAATATTTGTAGTCCGTTCCCTTCGGTGTTACACTGTAAGACACTGATGTTGCTGTAGTAGTAGCCTCCACCGTGAACGGATCGTCGGCTGCCTTGCCGGTTTTCAGTGCCAGCTGACTTACTTCGCTCGGTAGTCCGTTAGCATCGTATGCCAGGGCATAAACCACATAGTCGGTCTCTGGAGTGAGGAAGTCCCACGACTTCTTGTATGAACCATTATGGTCTACATCAGCGTTTTTCTCTATATAAGCCTTCGGGTCGGCAACGGTCTGCGTTGCAGGAACGCAAACTGCCTTCAGGCGAGAGGCATTTGCCTCGATGTCGAGGTTTACACCGAGCGACGTTGATGTTTTGTATCTCTCCGACAGGTTTACCTTCACCTTGCCGAGCTTGTCAAAAGAAATCTCCTCCACTTCATCGGTAAGAGCGGTGAGCCTCGTACCGTCTTTTAGTGTTACCTTCATCTTGTAAGAAGGGGTCTGTGCCATCAATGCCGTGCCGGTAAGGGCAGCAGCCAACATGAGTATATATCTTTTCATAGTCTTACTTTCTGAATTTTAGAGTCGTATTGTTTATCTTTAACACATAAACGCCTTTTGGCAGCGAGCCTACACTCACGCCGTCGCCCTTCCAGCCGTTGATGGCGAGGACTTTCTCACCCGTAAGGCTGAACACACTGACGTCGTAATTCTGCTTTGCGTCATATCCGCCGATGCGAATGATGTCGCTGCCCGGCTCTACGCTGATGGTAAGCTTGCTGCCGGCAACCTGCAGGTTATCTACACCCGTTGCCGTATCGAAACTGATACTTACGATATCGGCAAAAGGATACGTGTCGGCCTCATCGTTGAGCTTATTGACCTTCAGGGAGGCTCCGTCGAAAGTAATCGACTTCACATCGTCTATCTTATAGGATTTGTTTCCGGAATTCAGTTTGAGCGTAATGTCATCCTGAGCGAAACAACCGGCGCTAACGGCCAGTCCCAGTACTGCGAGTAGTTTCCTTTTCTTCATATATTAACGATTTTAATGGTTTGCGAGAAAATAATGTCTGCCGGAAACGACAGGGCTGAGTTTTCAATTGTTTATCCACACTGAGAAATTGAGTGGCAATTTGAAACTTTATCGTTACACGACTGAAATCACGCTCCAAATGTACTTAGTTTTTTGTTTCTCCCAAAACTTTATACATAAAAGATTGTAACATGTTGTGGCATTTCTGTTTCATGATTAACTATCAGACAATTAACAAGTTACGTATCTACAAACAGACTTTTTCCTTTCTGTTTTCATCAAAAATGCAACACGAAAATGGAGGATAAAGACCAAGAGGGATACTTTTTCAGATATATTTTAACAAAGAAAACACTTTTCACTTTGACAGAAAATCGGTAACTTTGCATTACAAATGTAAATGCTACACTCCGACTTTAATGAATAGATTAAATATAATTATTCTTACACTCACTTGTCTTTTTGCCGCATCTTGCAGCAAAAACACAGGCTACAACAGTAAGCTCGCGGCAGTAGACAGTCTGCTCGCTGCCGGAGCAGTGGACTCGGCTTATTCTGAAATCAACGCCATGAAGCCGGAAGAGATAAGGACTACCGAGGATTCGGCTCATTTCTATCTGCTCAACACCCAAGCGGCATACCGAATGTATAAGCCGATAAAATCGATGGAAGGACTGAATTTCGCTATCAGATTCTACTCCGACGGCAACAGCAACAGGGAAAAACTGGCTACTGCCTTTTTCTATAAAGGGAACATCCTGTATGGCAACGGGGATGCGAAAAACGGTATCAAATATCTGAAAAACGCCGAATTCATCGCAGAAAAGACTAACAACCACGAACTGAGACACAAGATTTACGAGGCTTTTGTGGTTATCAACGAGGCGGCCAATGAGGACCGTACCGCCATGAAATACTCATGGAAATCTCTGAACGAATCGAAAATAGCCAAGAAGAAGAACTGGCTCGCTCATGCTTTCAACAACCTGGCGGTGCTGTATGCTAAGGAGGGGAAGAAAGACAGTTCGGAGATTTATCTGAAGAAGAGCATGGCGCTGCTGAAGTTTATACAGAAACGCGACAGACTGTTTATCATGAATAATATCGGGGTGTATTTCATGAAAAACGACAAGGAGAGGGCTAAGGAATATTTCTTGCAGATACTGAAAACAAGTCCGATTGAGGAGGCATACGAAAACCTTGCCTCTATATATGCCGGCGAGGGAAACAATAAGCTTGCCGACGAGATGTGGACGAAGGCACTGAAATCCGGCAACCTGCAGGTGAAGGATGATGTCTTGCACGCTATGTTCAGGAATCAGACGAAAAATGCTGATTTCATCGCTGCTGCGGCTACTGCCGAACGGCTTATCAATCTGAAGGACAGTATGGCGATGAAGCGGGACGACATTAATCTGAAGGCTATGCAGGCTGAGTTTGACAATATCAACTCTAAACAGGAATATGAAAGGAAAATGACTATTGCTGTTGCCGTTATTATCATCCTCTCGCTGTGCGTAAGTATTGCGCTGCTTTATCTGAGATACAAGCAATATAAGACGAAGGCGGCTATGGCTCACGACCAGATGATGATAAGGAGCTATGAATCGCAGATTGTGGAACTGAAAAGGCAGGGGGAAAGCCGGGAAAAGGAAATTGAAACGATAAACAGGCGCAAGGAAAAACTGCTCGAGAAGCATCGCGACACGCTTAACAGAGGGTATCTGCTATATAGCGACATTATGAAGGGGAAGACTACTGTGTTGTGGAAGAAACGCGACTTTGAATGTGTTATTGAATACTTCAGACTTGTCGACGTGGAGTTTGTTGACCGACTGGATAATCTCTTTGACGACCTATCGCCTAAATACAAGTTTTTCCTTATACTTGAACATATAGGGAAGACTGACGCCGAGATTATGACGATTATGGGTGTGGCGGAGGTGTCGCTGCGCTCCATTAGGTCGAGGGTTAACAAGAAGTCTGTTATCCGTGGATAATTCTAATAATCCATCAAGCATCCCTCACCATCCCTCACCATCCCTCACACTATCCCTCACACCTTGAAACCCCGATATACAGGGCATTTGGGGGCTATGGGTGAGGGTGTGAGGGTAAAATCACCAAAAAACTTTTTTCTTTTTTTATTAGCACAGCCCCATCTGCTTCGCCTTCTGCATCAAGAGTTGCATGAGGGGCTCCCGCTCATTCGGCACCTTATTGTCGAGCACGGCATTCTTCAGCGTCTGCTTCAGGGTGCCCACTTCGCGCGACGGTTTGAGATGGAACATCTCCATTATCTCGTTGCCGTCGATTACGGGCTGGAGAAGACGCTTGAAGTCTTTCTCCTTCAAATCGGCAAGTTTCTCTCTCACTATACGGAAATTCTCAAGAAAATGCTGTTTTCTGATCTGATTCTTGCTCGTGATGTCTGCCTCGCAAAGGGTCATGAGGTCGTCGATATCGTCGCCGGCATCATTAATGAGACGGCGTACGGCACTGTCGGTTACTACATCGTCGGCGATGGCTATCGGGCGCATGTGGAGGTCTACCATCTTCTGCACATACTTCATCTTTGCGTCCATAGGGAGCTTCATGCGACGGAAGATATCGGGAACCATCTTGGCTCCAAGATAATTGTGGTTATGGAATGTCCAGCCGGCTACAGGGTCCCAACGCTTGCTGCGCGGTTTGCCGATGTCGTGCATCAGGGCTGCCCAGCGAAGCCAAAGGTTGTCGCTATGGCGGCATACGTTGTCGAGGACTTCGAGGGTATGATAGAAATTGTTTTTGTGTGCCCTGCCGTTGCGGGTCTCCACGATGTCCATACAGCTCAGTTCGGGGAGTATGAGCTGAAGGAGTCCGCAACGCTGCAAGTCGACGAAGCCCTTGCTCGGGGTCTTGGTCATCATTATCTTGTTCAACTCTTCTTCGATTCGCTCCCCACTGATTATCTTTATCCTCTCGGCATTGCGCTGAAGGGCATCGAAGGTCTCGTCTTCGATATAGAAATTGAGCTGTGTGGCGAAACGGATACAGCGCATCATGCGCAACGGGTCGTCGGAGAAGGTTATGTCGGGGTCGAGGGGCGTACGGATTATACCGTCTTCCATATCATAGATACCGTCGAAGGGATCTACGAGTTCACCGAAGCGCTCTTTGTTCAAACATACGGCAAGGGCATTGATGGTAAAGTCGCGACGGTTCTGGTCGTCTTCGAGTGTTCCGTCTTCTACTATCGGTTTGCGAGAATCGTGGGTATAGCTTTCTTTCCGGGCACCTACAAATTCTACTTCGGTGTTTTTGTATTTTACCTGTGCTGTTCCGAAGTTGCGGAACACTGAGATATGGGCTTTCTTGCCGAGCGACTTGCGCAACTCGTCGGCTACTCGTATGCCGCTGCCTACTACGACTACATCGATATCGTTTGACGGACGTTCGAGGAATAGGTCGCGTACGTATCCGCCCACGACATAGCATTCCACTCCAAGCGAGTCGGCTGCCTCTGATATTTTATGGAAAATTTCTTTATCAAGGATTTGCGCCAGTTCGGCGTCTGACAACATTCTCATATACTAAAAAATACACTTCTGATTATACGTAGGTGCAAAGGTACGACTTTAAATGAAGAATGAAGAATATTTTTAATGAAGAATGAAGAATGAAGA
>DBKQ01000059.1:10326-15061 GCA_002298545.1 Prevotella sp. UBA746 | reverse complement strand
AAGAATGCGGATTACCTTTTCTTTTTACGAGAAAGAGTAATCCGCATTCTTCATTTCGCTGAGCGTCAGCGAAGCAATTCTTCATCCATCATTAAAAACGTCAGCGAAGCAATTCTTCATTCTTCATTTAATTAGTATGCTTCCTTGTCGCCGTGTATCACGTTATACACCGTGCGATACATGATATAGAGGTCGAGTCCTATCGACCAATGCTCAATATACCATATATCTCCTTCTACACGTCCCTCCATCTGGGAGAGTTCTTTGGTCTCGCCACGGAAGCCCGTAACCTGACTCCATCCCGTTATTCCCGGTTTAACGAAATGGCGGATAAGGTATTTGTCGATAAGTTTTGAATATTCCTCGGTATGCTTTAGCATGTGAGGACGAGGACCTACTATGCTCATGTCGCCCTTAAGGACATTCCAGAACTGCGGCAGCTCGTCGATATTCGTCTTGCGCATGATGTCGCCCCATTTTGTCTTGCGAGGGTCATCCTTTGTTGCCTGCACCTTGTCGGCATCATCGTTTACCTTCATGCTGCGGAACTTGTAGCAATAGAATTCCTTACCGTTCAGTCCGTTTCGCTTCTGGCGGAAGAATATCGGACCGGGCATAGTAAGCTTGGTTATCACAGCTACAATGATGAAGATTATCGGAAACAGTGTGCATAGGAAGAGCCCTGAAACGACAATATCGAACAGACGTTTCAATAGGCGGTTTTCCGGATGCGACAGCGGTTCGCGATAGAGACTCAAATACGGCACGTTGCCCAACATGTTCATATAGACACGGTGGTGGAGGTAATTGGTAACATTCGGCACACTGTAGAAATGGACGAAATGTTTCTCGCAGTACTTTATTATCGTAACTATCTCTTCGGCACGCTTTGAAGGCAGACAACAGAAGAGCTCGTGTATGTTGTTGTTGCCATTCAGATATTCCGGCACTTCTGCCGGAACTCCAAGGTAAGGACACTCTTTGGGAAATTTCGGGTTGGGCTCATCATCGAAATAGCCCAATACTTTATATCCCAATGACGAGATGGAATTCATCTCGCGATAAAGAGCACGGTTGTTGTCCTTGCTACCGACAAACACAACATTGTTTATATGCTTGTTGCGCTTACGATACAGGTTCATTCCCCATCTGACACACAGACGGAACGTTGAAACTACTATTACCAGTGTTGTAAGGAACAGTGGCATTACACGATAGTCCATGGCCCGGAAATGCCCGAGTCTCAACAAAGGGATGGCAAGGACGGCAAAGAGGAGCACGTTTCTCAATACAAGCATCACTATATCAAAGCGCTTTACCTTACGGAGGTAAAGAATTACACCTCCATTGATGATACAAGCACAATAGAGTACGGCAATGAATACTGAGGTATGCAGCTGTACATCGTCCCATACTACTACCAGCAGCTTGGTTGAAAACAGCCAATACGTTAGCATGGCGAGGATAAAGTCGCCAATAAGCGTACCGGCAACGACCAAGGCATTGCTGTGCATATTATACATCTTTAAGCTCATGTTGTCTATCTTTCTTCTTGTTTCTTCCCAAATGTGGTGGTAGTATCAGGCGTCAATGCTATTGCGGTACCACTCATACAATTTCTCTACACCGTCTTCTATCTCGACTTTATGTGTCCAGCCAAGTGAATGGAGCTTCTCGACATCTATCAGCTTGCGAGGGGTTCCGTCTGGTTTCGACGTATCGAACTCTACGGTTCCCTCAAAGCCTACTGTCTTGACTACGAGTTCTGAAAGTGCCTTTATTGTCAGTTCCTTGCCTGTACCTACGTTGATGTGGCAGTTGCGGATCTCACCGAGACTCGGGATTGCTCCTCCCCTGCCCTCACTGTTGTTGCGGTCTACGGCACCGTTTACCTTGGCTCCATAGAATACGGAACTGTACTTCTCTATTCCTATTATGTCTTTGAAATCGACATTGAGCAATACATGAACACTGGCATCTGCCATATCCTCGCTCCAAAGGAATTCACGAAGTGGGGTTCCGGTACCCCACAACACTACCTTGTTGTCGTATATTCCATAATATTCCAGGGCTTTGAGTATACGGTCATGGGCATTGTTGCCGTCTACATTTCCCTCTCCGATGACGGCTCTCAACTTGTCGTCGGGATTGATAGGACGCTTGTTCATATCTGCTTCTATGGCACGCCAGTTGTTGTCGTGGATAAGTTTAGACAGATATATCTTGCGCATCATGGCTGGCATGACATGACTGTTCTCAAGATGGAAATTGTCGTTAGGACCATACAGGTTTGTCGGCATTACAGCGATATAATTGGTGCCATACTGCAGGTTATAGCTCTCACACATCTTCAAACCGGCAATCTTGGCTATTGCATACTCCTCATTGGTATACTCCAGCGGAGAGGTAAGCAGAGCATCTTCTTTCATCGGCTGGGGAGCGTCTTTCGGATATATGCATGTACTGCCAAGGAACAGCAACTTCTTTACACCATGTGAATAAGCATTGCTTATCACATTACACTGCATCTTCATGTTCTGCATGATAAAGTCTGCACGATATAGCGAATTTGCCATGATACCGCCGACGAAAGCGGCGGCAAGTACTACGGCATCGGGCTTTTCTTCGTCAAAGAATTTCTCTACGGCATACTGGTCGGTCAAATCGAGTTCCTTATGCGAACGACCTACAAGATTGTTATACCCTCTGCTCTTCAGATTGTTCCATATCGCTGAACCGACAAGTCCATGATGACCGGCTATATATATTTTACTGTTTTTATCTAATGACATTTTCTTAGGATTTATATTTTCCCTTTTACCCTGTTTAAAAGATTTTTCTCTTTTACTTTACGATTCCTTTTTCAAGATACTCGGCAAGGTTCGTCTTGACATGCTCTGTAGCTCGTTCTGCTGCAACCTTTGCCATATCATTGTCCACCATTATCTTGACAAGTTTCTCTAATGGTGTCTTTCCCGGATTCCAGCCAAGTTCGGCCTTTGCCTTTGTCGGGTCTCCCCAAAGGTTTACTACGTCGGTAGGGCGATAGAAGTCTTTTGATACCTCTACAAGTACTTTGCCTGTAGCCTTGTCTATTCCCTTCTCGTCTGCTCCCTCACCCTGGAACTCCAGTTCGATACCTACTGCCTTGAATGCGAGATAGCAGAATTCGCGTACTGAGTGCTGTTCTCCGGTGGCAATAACGAAATCCTCTGGCTTGTCATGCTGAAGGATCAGCCACATACACTCTACATAATCCTTGGCATATCCCCAGTCGCGCAATGAAGATAGGTTTCCAAGATAGAGCTTATCCTGCTTGCCTTGCTTTATTCTCGCTGCGGCAAGGGTTATCTTACGGGTAACGAAGGTTTCGCCACGGCGCTCACTCTCGTGATTGAAGAGGATTCCGGAGCAGCAGAACATATTGTATGCCTCACGATATTCCTTTACTATCCAATATCCATAGAGTTTTGCCACGGCATACGGACTGTATGGATGGAACGGGGTATTCTCGTTCTGCGGCACTTCTTCTACCTTTCCGTATAGCTCTGACGTTGATGCCTGGTAAATGCGGCAGGTCTTTGCCAAACCACACTGGCGCACTGCCTCCAACACACGGAGTACTCCCGTAGCATCTACATCGGCTGTAAATTCCGGTGAGTCGAAACTTACTTGTACGTGGCTTTGTGCTGCGAGGTTGTAAACTTCCGTAGGCTTCACCTTGTTCATCACTTGAATGAGACTCATTGAGTCGCCGAGGTCGGCATAGTGGAGATGGAAGTGGGGCTTGCCCTCAAGGTGTGCGATACGCTCGCGGTAGTCAACCGACGAGCGGCGTATCGTGCCGTGAACGTCATATCCTTTTTCCAACAAGAGTTCTGCCAAGTAAGAGCCGTCCTGCCCTGTGATGCCCGTGATGAGGGCTACGTTTCTTTTTTCCATTTGTATATNNGTACGTGGCTTTGTGCTGCGAGATTATATATTTCTGTAGGACGCACTTTATTGACTACTTGAATCAAGCTCATCGAGTCGCCAAGATCTGCATAATGCAAGTGGAAATGTGGTGTTCCTTCCAAATGTGCTATTCTCTCTCGGTAATCAACTGAAGAACGGCGTATGGTTCCATGTACTTCATAGCCCTTCTGCAAAAGAAACTCGGCAAGGAACGAGCCGTCCTGCCCTGTTATACCTGTTATTAATGCTATTTTTTCCATAAATTTATGTTGTTTTTTTATTATTATGAAGCTAGATTTTAGTTTTGTGCTCAAGTTCCTTATTATAGACTCTGCAAAATTAATAATCTGTTTTTAATAATACAACAATTTCGCTAAATAAATTTTAATCATAAGAGAATGGAAAAGAATGGAACAAAAGAAAAAGGAAAGAAAATACAACGAAATTTGCACATAAATACAGACGAAATCTGAAATCAGAATGAAAAAGAAGGATTGGTACTGATAGATACTGAAGGCTTACACACCGCCCTACTACGTTTTAATCTTACTGCTTGAAATCTTACTGCTTGAAAAAATATTTGAAATGCGTATGTGCTAAAAGCATAAGAGCCGACATGCTATAACACATGTCAGCTCTTACTTTTATTACCTGTTACGAAACATCAACTGAATGTTCGCTACATAAATCATTCTTTTAGTCGTCTATTGTCTGTTTCTCAGAATAGTCAATCACGTTGCGGCGATTTGCCTGAACACGGTCATGCTCTTCCTTTGAACCG
>DBKQ01000059.1:0-10299 GCA_002298545.1 Prevotella sp. UBA746 | reverse complement strand
CCTGCCGGTATCAAGTGGCCACAGATTACGTTCTCTTTCATTCCTTCCAACTTGTCCTGCTTTCCACGGATAGCTGCCTCGTTCAAGACCTTTGTAGTCTCCTGGAATGATGCAGCAGACATGAAGCTCTTTGTCTGCAATGCTGCACGGGTGATACCCTGAAGTATCTGGGTTGATGTTGCCGGTACAGCATCACGAACCTGTACAAGACGAAGGTCACGACGCTTCAAGCTTGAGTTCTCATCGCGCAACTTGCGGGCTGTAACAATCTGACCTGGCTTGAGGTTATCACTGTCACCAGCATCTACGACAACCTTCTTGCCCCAAATACGGTCATTCTCCTCTGCAAAGTCAAGTTTGTCGACCATCTCCTGCTCAAGGAATGTTGTATCACCCGGATCATTGATCTGTACCTTACGCATCATCTGGCGAACGATTATCTCGAAGTGCTTGTCGTTAATCTTCACACCCTGCAAACGGTATACATCCTGTACCTCATTAACAATATACTCCTGAACTGCGGTAGGACCCTTAATGGCAAGGATGTCGCCCGGAGTGATACTACCATCTGAAAGTGGAGTTCCGGCACGTACGGCATCATGTTCCTGTACAAGTATCTGCTTTGACAGAGATACGAGATACTTACGCTGTTCGCCGGTCTTGGAAGTAACGATAATCTCGCGGTTTCCTCGCTTAACCTTACCCATTGTCACCTCACCGTCGATTTCTGATACAACTGCTGGGTTTGAAGGGTTACGAGCCTCGAAGAGCTCTGTTACTCGAGGAAGACCTCCCGTGATATCTCCTGCCTTACCTACAGAACGTGGTATCTTGACAAGTGTAGTACCAGTTGCAACCTTCTGTCCGTCTTCTACAACAACGTTACCGCCTACAGGAAGGTTATATGTACCAATAATCTCGCCATTCTCATCAACGATATCACAGGTTGGCACCTTTGTCTTATCCTTTGACTCGGTAATTATACGCTCGGTAAGTCCGGTCGTGTCATCGGTCTCAGAATGGAACGTAACGCCTTCGATAACATCACGGAACTTCAATGTACCGGCATATTCTGTAACGATAACGGCATTGAATGGGTCCCACTTTGCAATCACGGTACCTTTAGCAACACTCTCACCATGCTTATGATAAAGAGAACTACCATAAGGTACGTTCATCGTAGATAGAACGATATCGGTATGAGGATCGATGAAACGAATCTCGGCAAGACGGCTGACAACCATCTCACACTCTACATCGCTACCGTCATCTGCCTTTTCAACAAATGGTACGGTACGAAGCTCATCAAACTCAATCTTTGCATCATTCTTTGCAACGATAGTGGCATTGGCAGCCGCATTGGAAGCAATACCTCCGGCGTGGAACGTACGAAGTGTAAGCTGTGTACCCGGCTCACCGATAGCCTGAGCTGCGATGACACCAACAGCCTCTCCCTTCTGAACCATACGGCTCGTTGCAAGATTTCGTCCGTAACACTTCATGCAGACTCCATGCTTGCTTTCGCAAGTAAGCACAGAACGAATCTCGACACTCTCGATTGGAGAGTCTTCGATTGCCTGAGCTATAGGCTCTGTTATCTCTTCACCGGCAGCAACAATAAGCTCACCTGTGGTTGGATTGACAATATCATGTACTGAAACACGACCAAGGATACGCTCATACAATGTTGAAATTACCTCATCACCATTCTTCAGGGCTGTACAAACAAGTCCACGAAGCGTACCGCAGTCTTCCTCATTGATGATGACATCATGAGAAACGTCAACAAGACGACGTGTAAGATATCCTGCATCGGCAGTTTTCATAGCGGTATCGGCAAGACCCTTACGGGCACCGTGGGTAGAGATAAAGTACTCCAACACGCTCATTCCCTCCTTAAAGTTGGAAAGAATAGGATTCTCGATAATCTGCGCTCCTTCTGCACCTGCTTTCTGAGGTTTTGCCATAAGTCCACGCATACCGGCAAGCTGACGAATCTGGTCTTTAGAACCACGGGCTCCAGAATCAAGCATCATGTAGATGGCATTGAATCCCTGGTCAGCCTCGGTCATCTCCTTCATCAAAACGTTTCCAAGGTCATTGTTGACATGAGTCCATGCATCAATTACCTGGTTATAACGCTCCTTGTCGGTGATGAATCCCATATTATAGTTGTCGGTAATCTGACGAACTTCTTCGTTACCGCGCTCAACAAGTTCCTTCTTTTCTGGTGGAATGATAATATCATCAAGGTTGAACGAAAGTCCTGCCAGATATGCCATACGGTAACCAAGATTCTTGATTCCGTCGAGGAATTCACATGCACGAGCAAAACCAACGGCTTTGATAACATCTGAAATAATGTCACGGAGACTCTTCTTAGATATTACCTTATTAACATATCCTACCTCATCTGGTATAATACCATTGACAATAACACGACCGACAGAAGTTTCTACCATTCTCTGAACATAGTTTCCATTCTCGTCAAGATCCTTAACTATAACCTTAACCTGAGCATGTAGGTCGCATCGCTTCTCGTTATTGGCAATGATAGCCTCCTCCGGTCCATAGAATGTAAGTCCTTCACCCTTAGCTCCCGGACGAATCTTTGTAATATAATAAAGTCCGAGCACCATATCCTGCGACGGCACCGTGATAGGAGCTCCATTGGCAGGATTAAGGATGTTGTGGCTCTGAAGCATCAAGATCTGTGCCTCAAGAACAGCCTCATTGCTCAATGGGAGATGGACAGCCATCTGGTCACCGTCGAAGTCGGCATTGAACGCCGTACATGCCAACGGATGGAGCTGGATAGCCTTACCTTCGATAAGCTTAGGCTGGAATGCCTGGATACCAAGTCGGTGAAGCGTAGGGGCACGGTTCAAGAGTACCGGATGTCCCTTCATAACATTCTCAAGAATATCCCAAATTACAGGCTCACGACGGTCTACAATCTTCTTTGCGCTCTTAACAGTCTTCACTATTCCGCGCTCAATAAGCTTACGGATAATAAACGGCTTGTAAAGTTCTGCTGCCATAAGCTTTGGCAGACCACACTCACCCATCTTCAACTCAGGACCAACGACAATAACCGAACGTGCAGAATAGTCAACACGCTTACCGAGAAGATTCTGGCGGAAACGTCCAGCCTTACCCTTCAGAGAGTCAGACAAAGACTTCAACGGGCGGTTAGATTCGCTTTTTACTGCGCTGCTCTTTCGTGAATTGTCAAACAAGCTATCTACAGCTTCCTGCAGCATACGCTTCTCATTTCGAAGGATTACCTCAGGAGCCTTAATCTCAATAAGTCTCTTCAAACGGTTATTACGGATAATAACACGACGATAAAGGTCGTTAAGATCGGATGTTGCAAAGCGTCCGCCATCCAGTGGAACCAACGGACGAAGCTCTGGAGGAGTAACAGGGATTATCTTCATGATCATCCACTCCGGTCTGTTCACGCCACGGCTGCCACGGAAAGCCTCTACAACCTGCAATCGTTTCAGAGCCTCGGTCTTGCGCTGCTGCGAAGAATCGCTGTTTGCCCTGTCACGAAGCTCATAAGACAAAGAATCAAGATCAAGGTTTGCCAGCAAATCATAAATAGCCTCGGCACCCATCTTTGCAACAAACTTCGAAGGATCAGAATCATCAAGATATTCATTGTCCTCAGGCAGATGATCCATGATATCAAGATATTCATCCTCAGTAAGAAGATCCATCTTGTGAGAACCATTCATCTCATTACCCTCAGAATCTTTCTTTCCTTCCCAAAGTCCCGGCTGAATTACGATATACTTCTCGTAATAAATTACAGCATCAAGTTTCTTTGTTGGCAATCCCAGCAAATAACCGATTTTATTTGGCAATGAGCGGAAATACCATATATGAGCCACCGGAACGACAAGTTCGATGTGGCCAGTACGCTCACGACGTACCTTTTTCTCAGTAACCTCCACACCGCATCGGTCGCAGACGATACCCTTATATCTAATACGCTTGTACTTTCCGCAGGCACACTCATAGTCCTTCGTCGGACCGAAGATGCGCTCGCAGAACAAGCCGTCACGCTCCGGCTTGTAAGTACGGTAGTTGATGGTTTCCGGCTTAGTAACCTCACCGTATGAATTCTCGAGGATTTCCTCCGGTGAAGCAAGTCCGATGGTAATCTTCGTGAAATTACTCTTTATCTTTGTATCTTTTTTAAAAGCCATAATTCTTGTATATAAATATTTGTAAAGAGTTGTCTTTTAGTCAAGCTTAATGCTAAGTCCCAGACCGCGAAGCTCATGCAGCAACACGTTAAGAGATTCCGGTATACCCGGTGTAGGCATTGGCTCACCCTTGACAATAGCCTCATAAGCCTTAGAACGTCCTACGACATCATCCGACTTGATTGTAAGAATCTCCTGAAGCACATGACTTGCACCGAAAGCCTCAAGAGCCCAAACCTCCATCTCTCCGAAACGCTGTCCACCAAACTGAGCCTTACCTCCAAGAGGCTGCTGAGTAATGAGCGAGTACGGACCGATAGAACGAGCGTGCATCTTATCCTCAACCATGTGACCGAGTTTCAAGAAGTATGTTATACCAACAGTTGCCGGCTGGTCAAACATCTCTCCCGTCTCACCGTCATACAAATGCATAGAACCAAGGTTCGGCAGTCCTGCCTTGTCCGTCCACTCCTTCAAGTCTTCAAGCTTAGCACCATCAAAGATAGGAGTAGCAAACTTAACACCAAGACGTTTTCCGGCAGCACCGAGGATAGCCTCGAAAATCTGTCCGAGGTTCATTCGAGAAGGCACACCCAACGGATTCAAAACCAAGTCAACCGGGCGTCCGTCTGGCAAGAACGGCATATCCTCCTGTCGAACGATCTTAGAAACGATACCCTTATTACCGTGACGACCGGCAAGCTTATCACCAACGCCAATCTTACGTTTCTTGGCGATATAGACCTTAGCCATTTGCAGAATGCCAGATGGCAGCTCATCACCGATAGTTATAGCAAACTTACGGCGTTTATTCTCAGCATCAAGTAGTTTTGCCTTTTTCAGGAAGTTGGTAATCAACTTAGAAATCAAGCTATTAGCATGCTCGTCATCAGTCCAGTTGTTCGTCTGGATTCCCTCATAATCAAGGTTCTTGAGCTGAGTAGTAGTAAACTTAGTACCCTTAGTAATAATTTCAGCACCAGAGTAATCCTTAATACCCTGAGAAACCTTATCCTCAGTAAGAGTGAGCAACTTGTCAACGAGAATATCTTTCAGGTCATCAACCTTAGCTTCAAACTCCTCGTCAATTTTTGCCAAGATAGCCTTGTCCTTTTGTTTAGAAGCACGAGTCTTAATAGCACGAGAGAACAGCTTCTTGTCAATAACGACACCACTCAACGACGGGTTAGCCTTCAAAGAAGAATCCTTAACGTCACCAGCCTTGTCACCAAAGATAGCGCGCAACAGTTTTTCCTCAGGCGAAGGATCGCTTTCACCCTTAGGCGAAATCTTACCTATAAGGATGTCGCCTGGTTCAACGCGAGCTCCGACACGAATAATACCATTGTCGTCGAGATCCTTTGTTGCCTCCTCGCTGACATTAGGAATATCATTAGTAAATTCCTCAGTACCGCGCTTTGTTTCACGCACATCGAGAGAGAACTCATCAACATGAACAGAAGTAAGCACGTCATCACGAACCACGCGCTCATTAAGAACGATAGCGTCCTCATAGTTGTAACCCTTCCACGGCATATAAGCAACGAGGAGGTTACGTCCAAGAGCCAATTCTCCATCCTCTGTAGCATAACCTTCAGTCAGGATATCACCCTTCTTCACTCTCTGTCCCTTATTGCAAATAGGACGGAGGTCGATAGTCATATTCTGGTTAGTACGGCGGAATTTCGGAATGCGATATTCTTTAAGCGCCGGCTCAAAGCTTACAAATTCCTCATCCTCAGTTCTGTCATAGAGGATACGTATAGTAGTAGCGTCAACATATTCGATGACACCCTCTCCCTCGGCGGTAATCATTGTACGCGAATCCACACAAACCTGCTTCTCAATACCAGTACCCACGATAGGAGCCTCGTTATGAAGCAACGGAACAGCCTGGCGCATCATGTTAGATCCCATCAAAGCACGGTGAGCATCATCATGTTCCAAGAACGGTATAAGACCAGCTGCAATAGAAGCAATCTGCTGTGGCGACACATCCATAAGGTCAACCTGAGCAGGCGGTACAACAGGGAAATCAGCATCCTGACGACACTTAACGACATCACGAATAAACGTACCGTCATCATTCAGCGGAGCATTACCCTGACCGATAACATGGTCTTCCTCCTCTTCAGCCGTAAGATAAACGACATCCTCATTTTTCAGGTCAACGACGCCGTCCTTAACCTTACGGTACGGAGTCTCGATAAATCCGAGTTCATTGATCTTAGCATACACACATAGAGAAGAGATAAGTCCGATGTTAGGACCTTCAGGACTCTCAATAGGACAAAGACGACCATAGTGAGTATAGTGAACGTCACGAACCTCAAATCCGGCACGCTCTCTTGAAAGACCGCCAGGTCCGAGTGCAGAGAGACGACGCTTGTGGGTAACCTCAGCAAGCGGGTTAGTCTGGTCCATGAACTGCGACAGCGGGTTAGTACCGAAGAAAGAGTTGATAACACTTGAAATAGTCTTAGTATTAATCAAATCAGTCGGAGTAAACACCTCATTGTCGCGCACATTCATACGCTCGCGAATAGTACGGCTCATACGAGCCAAACCGATAGAGAACTGATTGCTCAGCTGCTCACCTACGGTACGAACACGACGGTTGCTCAAGTGGTCGATATCGTCCACCGTAGCATTAGAGTTAACGAGCTGAATGAGATATTTAATAATCTCGATAATATCTTCTTTAGTCAAGATACGAACATCCATGTCAGTATCAAGACCCAATTTCTTGTTAATACGGTAACGACCCACATCGCCCAAGTCATAACGCTTGTCAGAGAAGAATAGGTTCTGTATAACCTCCCTTGCACTGGCATCATCAGCAGGATCAGCATTACGCAACTGATGATAAATATAAAGCACAGCCTCCTTTTCAGAGTTACTAGGGTCCTTCTGTAGAGTATTGAAGATGATAGAATACTTATTAGCAGTCTCAGCATCCTTATGAAGCAAGATAGTAGAACATCCGCTGTCGATGATATCCTCAATATTCTCCTTAGTGATAACCGTCTCGCGGTCCATAATCACCTCATTACGCTCGATAGAAACGACCTCGCCCGTATCCTCGTCAACGAAGTCCTCATTCCAGCTTTTCAGCACACGAGCGGCAAGCGTTCTGCCGATAGCCTCCTTCATATTCTTCTTGTTAACCTTAACCTCTTCAGCAAGGTCGAAGATCTGGAGAATATCCTTGTCCGACTCAAAACCGATGGCACGCAAAAGAGTAGTAACCGGTAATTTCTTCTTACGGTCGATATAAGCGTACATCACGTTGTTGATATCCGTAGCAAACTCAATCCAAGATCCCTTGAATGGAATGATACGAGCAGAGTATAGCGCCGTACCGTTAGCATGAATACCCTGAGCGAAGAAAACTCCAGGAGAACGGTGCAACTGAGAAACGACTACGCGTTCAGCACCATTAATTACGAAAGTGCCGTTAGCCGTCATATACGGAATAGTACCCAGGAAGACATCCTGGATAAAAGTTCCGAAGTCCTCATGTTCAGGATCCGTACAGTATAATTTCATTTTAGCCTTCAAAGGCACACTATAAGTAAGTCCACGCTCAAGACACTCGTCAATCGAGTAGCGAGGCGGGTCGATATAGTAATCCAGGAACTCAAGAACGAAATTATTTCGAGTGTCGGTGATAGGGAAGTTCTCTGAGAACACCTTATACAAACCGTCGTTCTTACGTTCCTCAGGCGGAGTGTCTAACTGCAGGAAGTCTCTGAAAGACTTAAGCTGCACATCAAGGAAATCCGGATAAGGCATCGGATTTTTGATGCTGGCAAAGTTTACTCTATTATCAACGATTTTAGAAGCCATTACAGATGTTTGTTACCAATTAAAAAACCACCGTGAATAGAAATCATCATCCCCTTACAGAGATAAAATCCGCTGTGGTGGCAAGCAGCAGAAATATAAAGACACAAAAAGGTTAAGACTCTTCTATTGGAAGAACCTTAACCTTAAATATTTTTAAAGACTCAATTACTTGAGCTCAACCTTAGCACCAGCCTCTTCGATAGCCTTCTTCAGGTTCTCAGCCTCAGCCTTAGCCATACCCTCTTTCAGAGTAGAAGGAGCACCGTCTACGAGTTCCTTAGCCTCTTTCAGACCAAGACCGCAAGCCTCCTTAACAGCCTTAACAACCTGCAGCTTAGCGCCACCAACCTCAGCGAGGACTACATCGAAAGAATCCTTCTCCTCAGCCTCAGCAGCTGCACCGGCAGCCGGGCCAGCAGCAACAGCAACAGCTGCTGCAGCAGGCTCAATTCCATACTCGTCCTTGAGGACTGTTGCCAACTCGTTTACTTCTTTAACTGTCAAATTTACCAATTCTTCAGCAATAGCTTTGATATCTGCCATTTTATTCTAATTTTAATGTTTTTTTAATGTTAATGTTATTGACTTTAATAAGATTTACTCAGGACGCTCGCCTAAAGTCTTAAGCACACCGTGAATAGTGTTTGCGCCTGACTGGAGAGCTGAAACGACGTTCTTTGCAGGAGACTGCAGCAAAGCCACGATATCTGCGATAACCTCGTTCTTGCTCTTGAGAGCAGCCAATTCCTCAAGTTTGTCAGCGCCAACGAAGAGACCCTCTTCAGCGTAAGCACCCTTGAGCGAAGGAACGCCCTCTTTTTTGTAGCTCTTCAGCAACTTAGCAGGAACATTAGCAGTGTTGCAGAACAACACAGCAGTGCTACCTTTCAAGCAGCCATAGAGAGGCTCGAAATCGATGTCAGAAGCCTCGAAAGCCTTGTGAAGCAGTTTATTCTTCACAACAACCATCTGAATCTCACTCTTGAAGCACTTGCGGCGCAAGTCGCTTGTCTGGCTTGCGTTCAGTCCGTGAACGTCAACCAAGTAGAAGTGAGCGAACTCTTTGAGTTTCTCGCCAAGTTCAACAATTATAGTATCTTTTACTTCCTTTTTCATTTTACAAAACTTTTAGAGTTATTCAACTGATTTAGGATCAATCTTGATACCCTTACTCATCGTACTAGAAAGATAGATACTCTTGATATATGTACCCTTAGCAGCAGACGGTTTCAACTTGATAATAGTAGCAATGAACTCTTTAGCGTTCTCA
The DNA here is from genome assembly GCA_002298545.1 of Prevotella sp. UBA746. GTDB lineage: Bacteria > Bacteroidota > Bacteroidia > Bacteroidales > Bacteroidaceae > Prevotella. The sequence continues at coordinate 963 of DBKQ01000059.1, read as the reverse complement.
TAGATCTGCTCAGCGGTGAAAGACACCTTACCGATAGAAGTATGAACGATACCAGCCTTGTCAACCTTAAAGTCAATCTTACCAGCCTTAACTTCCTTAACAGCCTTAGCAACATCCATAGTTACAGTACCGCTCTTAGGGTTAGGCATAAGTCCGCGCGGTCCGAGCACACGACCCAAAGGACCAAGCTTACCCATGCATGAAGGCATAGTGATGATGACGTCAACGTCAGTCCAACCACCCTTGATCTTCTCGATATACTCGTCAAGACCAACATAATCAGCGCCAGCTTCTTTAGCAGCAGCCTCAGCATCAGGTGTGCAGATGCAGAGCACGCGAGTAGTCTTACCAGTTCCGTTAGGCAGTGTAACGACACCGCGAACCATCTGGTTAGCCTTACGTGGGTCAACACCCAAACGCACATCGATATCAAGAGAAGCCACGAACTTAGTAGTAGTAATTTCCTTTACCAGTTCTGAAGCCTCTTTCAAAGAGTATGCTTTCCCTGCTTCAATCTTATCAGCTACTGATTTTTGATTTTTTGTCAGTTTACTCATTTTTTCTAATTGAAGTTATAAATTATTTACGCAGGGAAGTCCCCTTTTACAGTAATACCCATACTTCTTGCTGTACCAGCGACAAGTTTCATAGCCGACTCAACAGTAAAACAGTTGAGGTCAGGCATCTTGTCTTCAGCAATAGCCTTAACTTGATCCCAAGTTACAGAAGCAACCTTTTTACGGTTAGGCTCAGAAGAACCCTTCTTAGTCTTGGCAGCCTCGAGCAGCTGAACAGCAGCTGGAGGAGTCTTGATCTCAAAGCTATATGACTTATCAGTATAGTAAGTGATAACAACAGGAAGAATCTTACCTGCCTTATCCTGGGTCCTGGCGTTGAACTCTTTGCAGAATCCCATAATGTTAATACCCTTAGAACCCAGAGCAGGTCCTACTGGAGGTGAAG